>CAZNNH010000262.1:0-6066 GCA_964574335.1 uncultured Acidobacteriota bacterium
TCACCGTGATCTTCATCAACAACGCGATCTACGGGATGACCGGCGGGCAGATGGCTCCCACCACGCTGATGGGGCAGCGGACCAGCACCACGCCGTCCGGCCGCACCGGCCTGATGGGTCAGCCGATGCGGATGGCGGAGCTGATCGCCCAGCTCGACGGCCCGGTCTACGTGGAGCGGGTGGCCCTCTACGACAACAAGCAGCGGGTCCGGGCCAAGAAGGCGATCAAGCGGGCGCTCGAGCTTCAGATCGAGAACCGCGGCTTCACCTTCATCGAGGTGCTGGCCGAGTGCCCCACCCACCTCGGCGTCGATCCGGTGGCGGCCGAGAAGTGGGTGAAGGAGAAGATGGTCCCGGTCTTCCCGCTGGGGGTGAAGAAGGACGTCCAGGTGGAGGGGCTGGCCCGCCCGGCCGAGGCAAACTTCGATCCGCAGCGTCTGGTGGAGGTGACCGAGGCGGCCCGGGAGGCCCCCCATCGCTTCTGCGCGGGCTTCCCGAGCCACATCGCACCCCACGACATCGCCCTGAAGCTGGCCGGCGCCGGGGGCGATGGGGCCCAGACCGCCGCCATGCTGATCACCCGGGCCGCCATCAACGAGGGGTTCGACTCGACCCACATCCCGAGCTACGGCCCCGAGTCGCGCGGGGGGACCTCCTACGCCGACGTGCACGTGGCCGAGGACGAGGTGCTCTCGCCCTCGTCGCCGACACCGGACATCCTGGTCGCCTTCAACGCCCCGAGCCTGGCCAAGTTCGGGCCCACCGTGAAGCGGGGCGGGACCATCGTGTACGACAGATCGGTGATCAGCCAGCCTCCCGAGCCCCCGGAAGGCGTGTCGGGCCTCGGCGTGCCGCTCACGGAGATCGCCACCGAGCTGGGCAAGCGCGTGGTCAAGAACGTGGTGGCGCTGGGGGCCCTGCAGGCCGCCACCGGGCTGTTTCCCGAGGAGACGTTCCTGACCGCCCTGCGGCAGGCGCTCAAGCAGAAGTGCGCCATGATCCCCCTGAACGAGCAGGCCTTCGGCTGGGGCGTGAAGGCGATCGGGGAGCTGCGGCGAGGGTAGGCCGGCCGCCGGCGGTGCGTCTCGAGGGAGAGGCGCGCCGCGCGGCACTCGAGGCCGCGCGGCACGGCTCCGTTACGTCAGAGGGATTCGGCTACCACTCGCACTCGTAGCTCTTGACCGCTTCCTTGGCGGCCGTCGCGGCCTCGGTGCACGCCGCGGCCAAACCCGCCTTGCCTTCCTCGGTGGCGGCGGCTTCCTTCCAAGCCTCCTTGCTCTTCTCGAGGCTCTCCATCATCGCCGTCCTCGCCTCCTCCGGCACCTTCTCCTCGAGGCACGCCGTGTAGGCCGCGACGAAGTCGTCGCACTCGGGCACGCCGAGGGTGGCTTCGGTCATCTCGCCGGGTTCTTCGGCGGCCGGGGCCGGGGCCTCGGTGGTGGTGGTGGTGGGCGGCGGCGGCGCCTCCTGACCACCACAGGCCACCATGCCGATGAACAAAGCGCCGACGGCGGCCAGTGCCAGACAACCTTTCCAGGTCATGCTCATTCCGATCTCCTTATCACCAAGTCGGTGGCCCTGCGGATGCCGCAGGCGCCTTAGCGGCCGGATTCTACAACGTCACGCCCTCTTGTGGGCAAACAAATAGCATGCCAGGTAACAGCGCCCAGGGCGGCGGCCTAGATCAGGTTGCGGCGCCG
Source organism: uncultured Acidobacteriota bacterium (assembly GCA_964574335.1). Lineage (GTDB taxonomy): Bacteria > Acidobacteriota > Vicinamibacteria > Fen-336 > Fen-336 > CAZNNH01. Next base: position 1,701 of record CAZNNH010000262.1, read on the forward strand.
GGCCGCCGAGCGCAGCTCGTCGCGGAAGCCGGGGTGGGCGATACCGATCAGGGCCAGCGCCCGTTCCCTGAGGCTTTTGCCGAACAGCGACGCCACACCGTGCTCGGTGACCACGTAGTGGACGTCGCCGCGCGTGGTCACCACCCCCGAGCCCTCGGTGAGGGCGTCGACGATCCGGGAGATCGTTCCCTGCCGGGCGGTTGCGGGCAGCGCGATGATGGGCTTGCCGCCCCGGGACCGGGCGGCGCCCCGGATGAAGTCCACCTGCCCACCGAAGCCCGAGTAGATCATCCGGCCCATGGAGTCGGCGCACACCTGGCCGGTCAGGTCCACCGAGAGGGCCGAGTTGATGGCCACCATCTTGTCGTTCCTGGCGATGGTGAACGGGTCGTTGACGTAGTCGGAAGGGTGGAACTCCACGAACGGGTTGTTGTCGATGAAGTCGAAGGTCTTCCGAGAGCCGAGCACGAAGGAGGCCACGATCTTCCCCGCGTGGAGGGTCTTGGCCTCTCCGGTGATCACGCCGCTGTGGAACAGCTCCACCACCCCGTCCGAGAACATCTCGGTGTGGATGCCCAGGTGCCGCTTCTCCTTCAGGAACAGGAGCACCGCGTCCGGGATCTCGCCGATCCCCATCTGCAGCGTCGAGCCGTCCTCGATCAGCGAGGCCACGTGCTGGCCGATGGCGCGGGCCACCTCGCCGATCTCGGTCACCTGCGGCAGCTCCAGGATCGGCCGGTCGATCTCCACTACCCGGCTCAGCTTGGAGACGTGGATGAAGGAGTCGCCCAGGGCGCGCGGCATCTGCTTGTTGACCAGCGCCACCACCATCCGGGCCCGCTCCGCCGCCGCCTTGGAGCACTCAACCCCCACCCCGTAGGAGCAGAAGCCGTGCTCGTCGGGGGGCGAGACGTGGATCAGGGCCACGTCGATGGGGAGGCTCCCCGACTCGATCAGGCGCGGGATCTGGCTGAGATGGATCGGGACGAAGTCGGCGCGCCCGGCGTTGACCGCCTCCCGCACGTTGGGACCGGTGAACAGCGCCCGATGGCGAAAAGACTCGGCGTAGCGGGCGTCGACGTGGTCGGCGTTGCCGAAGGTCAGCAGGTGCACCACCTCGACGTGGCGCAGCTCGGCGTGGCGCGCCACCATCGCCTGGATCAGCTCCTCGGGGTTGCTGCAGCCGCCGTGGATCCACACCCGCTGCTCCGAGGCCAGGCTGGCCAAGGCTTCCGCGGCGCTGGTGATGCGGCTGCGGTACGTCTGGTTCCAGTTCATGCCTCGCGGCCGGCGCCGCTCGGCAGCGGCTGGTGAGGGATGCCGAACAGCCGCGCCAGCGACGACGCCACACAGCGCCCTTCCAGGAGGTAGGTCCCGCGACGCAGCTCCGGTACCTCCGAAAGCGCCGCCTCGATGCCCCGTCCGGCCAGCTCGAGGATGAAGGGAAGCAGGGCGTTGGTGAAGGCGCGGGTCGCCGAGCGGGCGGCGATGGTGGGCAGGTTGGGGACGCAGAAGTGCAGCACCCCGTCCACCTCGTAGACCGGCTTCGGGAAGTAGGTGGGGCGCGAGGTCTCGAGGCACCCCCCCATGTCGATCGAGAGGTCCATCACCACGCTGCGCGGCTTCATGCGCCGGAGCATCTCGCGGGTGACGATCTGGGGGGCGCGTTCCCCCCGGACCGCCGGCGAGGCGATCACCAGGTCGGCAAAGGACAGCGCCTGCTCGATGTTGGAGGCGGTGGCCAGCATGCTGGGGACCGGGCGCCCCAGGCCGCTGAGCGCCTGCCGCAGGTGGGCCACGCTGCGGTCCATCAGCACCAGCTCGGCCCCGATACCGAGGGCGACCCGCGCCGCCGCCTGTCCCAGGACCCCGGCGCCGAGGATCACCACGTTGGCCGGGGGGACGCCGGGGGCGCCGCTCAGCAGGATCCCCTTGCCGCCGAGCTCGTTGAGCAGCAGCCCGGAGCCGACCGTGATCGCCAGCGGCCCGGCGATCTCCGACATCGACGTGACCACCGGCGCGTGGTGGTCGGCGTCCTCGATCACCTCGATCCCGATGGCGGTGACCTTCTGGTCTCGCAGGCGTTTCAGGTTCTCGGCGTGGGCGGCCGCCAGCGCCCAGAAGGCCAGCACCGCCTGGTGCGGCTGCAGCAGCTCGTACTCCGCCGCCGCGGGGGCGAAGACGCCGAGCAGCAGCTCGGAGCGGCCGAACACCTCCATCCGGTTGTAGACGACGGTGGCGCCCGCCGACTCGTACTCGGCGTCGGTGTGGCCGGCCTCGGCCCCGGCCCCGCTCTCGACGAAGACGCGGTGGCCGTGGCGGCTCAGGCTCTTGACACCACGCGGGGACAGGGCCACCCGGTGCTCGTGAGGGCTGGACTCCTTGGGGACCCCGATGTCCACGGCGCCCTTGTAGCACGGGAAACCGCCGGCGCCAAGGAGCGGCGAGACCGGCGCCACCACGATCGGGTAGACTCCTCCTCCTGTGCCAGGTGGGGGGATCCTCCGCGCAGGGAGAGTCGCAGATTGACCGACCCGACATCTTTGACCGAGCTCCAGCAGACCGACGTCGTCTACCTTTCGCCCCACGCCGAGACCGCGGCCCTCTCCTGCGCCGGCGGGATGCTCGCCAACCGGGAGCGTGGCAAGCGGGTGCTGATCGTCACCCTGTTCGGCGGCGAGGCCGATGTCGCCCCGGCGGGGGCAGGTCCGACGGCACGGATCGGCGCCGACCGGCTGGCCATCGGCCTGCCCGAGGCCCGGCTCAGGAACCCCGCCCACGGCCGTTCTGAGACGTCACTGTTCGGCCGCCTTCCCGAGGACGACGAGGTGCTGGCCCACCTCTGTCACTGGCTGGGCGAGATGGGCCGCCGTATCCAGCCCCGCCACGTCTACGCGCCGCTGGGGGTCTTCGGCCACGTCGACCACCGCCTGGCCCACGAGGCGGCGAGCGCCACCTTCGAGACCGGCGCCGGGCGGGACGTGTTCTTCTACGAGGAGCGGCCCTGGGCGCTCAGGAAGGGAACCGTGAGGGTCCGCCTCGCCCAGCTCGGCGCCCGCCTTCCGCCGGCCGTCACCGCCCCCCTCGACGGGGGTGGGCTGCTGCCGCTGTTGACCGGCGTGCTGGCCGACCCCTTCGTGGGTCGCCACCACGCGAGCGTCTGGGACGCCCTGCGATGCGCGGGGAGGCTGGCGCGGCAGTGGCGCGAGGCGAGATCCTGGCGTCCCCACAAGGCCTTCGGCTTGCGCCTGCAGCCGGTCTTGCAGGAGATGTCGGAGGCCGCCGTCCGTCTCATCGGGGACGGCTGCCAGGATCTGCCCGGCGCCTCCCCGTTCGGCACCCGCGCACGTCTCGAGACCTTGGCCCGGCGGCACGCGGGGAGCCTGGGCTGCGCCGGTCCAACGGAGCGCTACTGGCTGCGGCTTCCCGACCGGGGCGAGAACTGACCGTCGAGCCGGGCCCGGCTCAGGCCAGCCGGGCCTCCGCCAGCGTGCCCAGCACCTGCCAGCGGTCCGGATCCTGGAGCCACAGGGTGTTGAGGTAGGTGCGCACCTGCGCCTCCGGGAACCCCTCCAGCAGGGTGTCCCAGGCCTTGGCTGCCGGCTCCTCGCCAACCGGGGCCTGTGCCTCCTCTCCCTCGTCCGCCAGGACACCGTCCTCGTGGCGCAGGCCGATCGCGTCGAGGAAGGCGGCCAGCAGCGGGCGTCGCTCGGAGAGGTGGAGGGCAACCAGCAGCGAGGCGGCCAGGGTCTCGCCCGGCTCCAGGATCGTCGACAGGGCGCGGGCCCTCTCCTCGACCGGCAGCGCCCGGGCCACCTGCGGCCGAAGGCGACGGGCCTTGACGATCGCCGCGAAGGCGGTGGCCGCAGACTCCGCGTCGGGCTGCTCCCAGAAGTGGGTGGCCGCGGCGCGACGCTCGTCGGGTGAGAGGTGCTTCCAGAGGCGGGTGGCGGTCTTCTCGAAGCCCAAAGCGGGTCCCTTTCCTTGGCCGCCGGCTTCATACGGCGGCGACTCTGGCATCATAGCGTCATCTTGAGCCCTGAGCCGTCGCTGCTGAGCCCGAGCGGTTGCCTGAGCCCACGCGGCATCGAGGCCCTGCGGCGGTCGCCGCCCGGGCAGGCGCCGCCCGAGCTGGCCGCCCACGTCGCCGGCTGCGCCCACTGCCAGCAGCGTCTGCTGGAGAAGGACCAGCCCCGCTCCCCGCCGGGGAAGTCGCGAGCGGGTCCTTCATACCTGCGGCTGGCCCTGATCGCGATCGTGGGACTGCTGCTGGCCCTGGCCGCGCTTCTCCTCGGCCGGCTGCTCGGCTAGGCCGAAGTTCCCCGGCCCAGTAGTCGGTAAGTAGCTGCGTCCTTGTGAGATGGCA
>CAZNNH010000263.1:0-6036 GCA_964574335.1 uncultured Acidobacteriota bacterium
CGTGCCGCTGGGCGCGGCCTGGCTGCCTGAGAACCAGGACTACAGCGGGGCCACGCTGTCCACCGACTTCATGCGGCCGTACCAGGGCTACAACACGATCCACAACTACGCCTACCGGGGCCTCTCCAACTACCACTCGCTGCAGACCTCGCTCCAGCGCCGGTTCGACAACGGGCTCATGCTCTCGGCCTTCTACGTCTGGAGCAAGCAGCTCGGCCTGAACAACGACGACTACGCCGACATCCGGGCCAACGTCTCGGATGCGGAGGTGCGCCGGCTCGACTACTCGTACACCAACAACGACCGGCCCCACAACTTCGTGTTCAACTTCGTCTACCAGACCCCCAAGGTCACCGACGGCCCGGCCGGCGTGCTCTTGAACGACTGGCAGCTCTCGGGGATCTATCGGTGGATGAGCGGTACTCCGTACGGCATCGGCTTCTCGGTCCCCGGCGTCAACAACCAGACCCTCACCGGCTCGCCCGACATCGGCGGGCGCGTGGTGGTGGTCTGCGACCCCGGCTCCGGGAGCAGCAGCGATCCGTACGCCCAGATCGCCAACCCCAACTGCTTCGCGCCGCCCCAGGTGGGCAGCGTGGGCGACGAGTCGGCCCGCTACTTCGTCCACGGCCCCGGCCTCAACAACCTCGACCTCTCCATCTCGAAGAGATTCGTGGTCAAGGATCGGATCCGTCTGGAGGTCCGCCTCGACGCGTTCAACGCGCTGAACCACACCCAGTTCTCGGGCGTGAACAGCGGCGTGAGCTTTGCCAGCCTGAGCGACCCGACCGTGACCAACGCGGCCTACGACGCGAGCGGCAACCTGGCCCGGCAGAGCGGCTTCGGGACGATCAACGGTGCGCGGGCGCCGCGCACGATCCAGTTGGTGACCCGTCTGACGTTCTAGTTTTCGTACTCTCGCCTCACGACGTTGCGGGAGCCGGCGCCGGCGAGCGCCGGCTCCCGCTTTTTGTCGGCCGGGAGATCATCGACCTCTTGGTCTCGAGCACGCCGCCACTGGCGGGGGCACGCCGCCCGGCTCGACGCCCTGAGACCCGGCGTCTGGGGCGGCTCACTCCGTGGGGAGAGCGAGCCGCCTGGCCAGGGCGGGCGTGATGCGCATCATCCGATAGACGGCCTTGCGCTCGCCGTCCGGCTCGTCCCGAGGCATCACGTACTCCCACACGATCCGCCCCTCCCGGGTGATCTCGAAGGCGCGGCCGTTGTCCGACTCGGTGATCAGCACGTTCCCGTTCGGCAGCGGTTGCGCCGCGCCGCGGGTTTTCGAGAAGAAGGACTCTGGCGGGTCGGCGACGTACTGCCATGCGATCCGCTTGGTGGCCGGGTCCACCTCCACCACGCTCGAGTACCGGCGCGAGATCCCGTTGACGAAGACCAGGAAGTTGCCGTTGTCGAGCTGAGTCGGCATGTGCGCCATGCCCACCAGGGGCTGGCCGTCCTCGCCGACGTCCTCGAGGCCCAGCGACCAGACGACCTCGCCGGCCGCCTCGTCGACCACGAACAGCAGGCCGAGGCCGAAGCTGCAGAGCAGCAGGTCGCCGCGCTTCACCGGTCCCTTGGTGCGTCGCAGGATCTCGATGGTGTTGGTATGCAAGAGGTCGGACGTCCCCTCCCCGCGAGCGAGCCGTCCCAGCCGATCCTCCAGCCGCTTCGCCTGGGCCCGTCCCAGCAGATCGAAGATCGAGACTTGGGAACGCAGGACGCCGCTCGAGGAGAGGAGGGTGATGGAGTTGTCGAGTATGGTCTCCTCGTCCCCTCCGTAGCGCACGCTGCGCTGCGCCTGGGTGAGCGTGTAGATGTCCCCTCGCTCGGTGAGGGCGACGTCGTGGTGCTGGTCGAGACGGCTGGACCAGACCAGGTTGGAGTCGAAGTCGAGGCGCAGCAGGGCGTCTGGCTTCGCCTTGTAGGTCACGGCCAGCAGGCCGCCGTCCGGCAGCAGCTCCAGGTGGTACCAGCCCTTCGGCGCCCACGAGGCCGGGGCGGTCCAGGTGTGGACCGTCTTGCCGTCGAGGGTCATGAGGTATCCCTCCATGCCTCCGATCGGCGCAAACAGGTCCAGGCCCGGCGAGGCGAGCGCCCGGTCGAGGACGGTCACCCCGTCGGCCGATCGCGGCTTGGCCTCGTCGACGGTGTCGACGTAGCCGAGAGCGCCCAGCCGGTCGAGCACGGCGTTCTCGGCGCGGTCCTCGTCGACCCGGCCTTCGCCGGGGAGCCGGCGTATCGAAGCCCAGATGGTGGCCGCCGTGGCCGCGGTGGCCAGGAGCAGCAGGACGGCCGAGCCTCGTCGCGGGGCGGCCCGGCGCCAGGACGCGAGATCGAGTCTCCACCTCCCGGGCCCGGCACCACCGCCGGTCACCGCCTGCAGCGTCCACCGCGCGCCGTCCAGCAGGAGCTGCCAGACGAGGGCAGCCACGGTCAAGGCGATCAACATGTGGGGGCAGTCGTAGAAGATCTGGAAGCGGGGGTAGATGAGGGTCGATTCCAGCGTCAGCAGCACGCCGATCACCGCCATCAGGGCCACGGTGAAGGCCAGCGGAGTACCCCGCCTGAGGTAGACGGCCACCGCGAGCACGAAGACCGCAAGGTACAGGAGCGGCGTCAGCTCCCCCGGGAGCCAGCCTAGCGGCCACATCACGGCCCGGAAGAACGGCGCTCCGTACCAGCCTCCCGACGGGTTGGAGAGGGCCCCGGCCACGCCCCGTCCCGCCATTCGCAGCTTCACGAGGTACAGCTCCAGCATCTCGCCCGGATGCTGCGCCCACAGCCCGAAGTAGTACTTGAAGAGGATCGTCTCGTAGCCGTCCCCGAGGAACTCTATCTGCGGGTCCAGACGGCGGGCCACCGCCAGCCCCGAGGCGTCGGTCCAGTCGATGCCCTCGCGGCGCGCCAACGGGTTCGGCGGCACGCCGAGCGCAAGGACCAGCGAGTGCGCGACGGGGTGGTACGAGCCGGCCTGGCTGTAGGCCCGCTTCGCCCCGTCCGGCTGGTGCTCCTCCAGCGGGCGGATGTGGACCAGCCAGAACAGACCGGCGGACGCCGAGGCCACCAGGACGGTGACCGCCGCCCAGCGCAGGTGTGGGCGAAACGGCCGCCGTGGCCCCGGACCGGCCGGGCCCCGATACGCCAGCAGCAGGTAGAGGCCGACCAGCACCACGTAGATGGGGAGGTGGCTGGTCCTCATGTTGACGGAGAACGCGAACAGCCAGCCCAGCAAGGCGGCGAACACGATGTGGGCCAGCCGGCGGGCCGGAAGCCCTCGCTGCGAGGCGTACGACAGCAGGGCCACCATCAAGGTGAGCAGGACCAGCATGAAGCCGTAGGTCGAGTAGAACCGCTGCGCGAGGTTCTGCAACACCGCCAGGGCGGAGCAGCAGAGGACGGCGGCCAGCAGCAGGCTGGCGCCGTTGGCCAGCAGGACCCAGACGAAGACCAGCAGCAGCACGATCCGGGTGGCCTGGAGACCGAGGCCCAGCCCCCGGAACGACAGCCGAGGCTCCGCGCGGAGCCAGGTGGCCATCACCAGCGCCAGCGAGTTCTCGCGATTCAGGTGGGGCTGGAGCGTCTCGCGACAGTGCCGCTCCAGCGAGCCCGAGTCTCTTTCGACGAGCTGGCGCAAGGGGACGGACCGGAGCCCGGGATCCCTTTCCACGCCCCAGCGAACGCTCTCCGCCCTCGATGTGGAGGAGCTGGCTCCGCAGATGGCGCGATTCAGCGCGATGTCGAGGGACTCGCGCATCTGATAGTCCGGGTCGAGGGGCCCTTGGGGCGGGCCGAGGGCGCCCATGTAGAGGAAGGCGCCGAGGCTGACCCCGGCCACCATCACCCACGAGACGCCCCGCCACCACAGCGGCCGTGGGTGCGCCGTGGGGTCGTGGAGGAAGACCAGGTCCCTGACCACGAAAGCGGGGAAGCCGGCCGGGAGCCTGACGAGCAGGAGAGGAAACGCCACCGCCAGGATCTCGAGGGCCAAGAGCGGCCCCGACCAGCCGGTGTCGTACCGTCGCCCGCTCAGCCAGACCGCCGCGACGACCAGGGATAGGGCCTGGCCGGCCAGAAGCGGTGCTACCGCCGCGGAGCGCGTCACCCGAAACGCCACTACCGCCCAGACGACGGCGGCGGCGGCGACCGCCAGCAGCAAGAGCGGGTACTGACCGAGACGGTCGCGGGCCACCGCCAGGGCGAGGGCCGTGTCGTCTGCCACGACAACGGCGGTCCGGCACGGCGTGGTGGTGGGGCACGAGATGTCCAGTACCCTGCGGTGGTGGCCGACGTGGCGGTAGTACGAGTGGGGCTGCCGGGCGTCGGGCGACGCCGGCGCCTCACGCTGGAAGTCGATACGCTGGCCGTCGACGAACACCATCAGGTGCGGGGGCTGCCGCCCATCGTGGCTCTGCCACCGCTCCGGCAACCGGACGACATGGCTCTCCCGGTCCGGGTCCCGCCGCTTCGGGGCGCCGAGGCGCATCCGCAGGATCGCGTCGGAGTCGCGAGGAAGGATGGCCAGGACCTTGGCCAGGTCCGGGCTCCCTTCGGCCCGGTTGAGCGACCAGACGAGATGCGTGCCGAGCTGGGCGGCGAAAACCAGGCTGAGCAGCGCCAGGCTCAGCGCTCTGAAGGAACGTAGGACCTTCATGGACGCGCTGGCCGGTCGGCCGCTCTCCGAGCGGCCATCGTGCCGGGGATCGCGGTCTCAGATCGATTCACGGCGGCGTGACGCGGCCGGCGCTTTGGCCGCTTGCCGCCGCCGCTCCGATTCGGCCCGGATGCCGAGATGGAGAAGCTGGCCGTCACCTTGATCGGCGGCCCGTCGGCGTTCGCCGTGATCACCCTGCCCTTCATTGCTGCGATCCTCCCGACGCGGTGCGAGGTCGGTTCACAGGCCGAACCGGCTTCTGCACTCATTCTCTCTCAGCCAGCGCCTGGAGACCTGCCCCTCCCCCGCTTCCGCCTCCGGGCTCCTGCTGGCTGGACGCCTGCACCCACGGCGCCCCCACTCGCTGGGCGTTGTCCGATGGCCGAAAGTGATCGAGTCTGATCCCCCCGGGCCCAACTTTCCTCCGTGGCCGCGCACGGCGCCTTCCGGTGGCTGCGCAAAGGATTCGGCGGGCCGGTCGCTTGGATCCAGAATTCCGAAACACCTTCCGGGGCGGCCCGCCACTCCGCTGTGGCCACTCAACTCGACAGCCCCTAATGCGTTAGCCAACACGACCAGCGAACAGAGACCCGGCGGCGGCGGGTCGTGGGTACCGCCGATTCGAGATCTTGGACTCAGGGATCCGGAATCTTGGCCGAAGGCCAACCCGCCCGAGAGACCTAAGACCTTGCGGCTGTGCGTCTTGCCAGTATCCTCCCGACCGCAGACGGCAACAAGGGTGTAGCTGTGAGCCAGGACACTAGGGGCAGCACTCACACCCAGGAGGATGCTGGGTATCGCGTCGCGAGCGTTGCGGCGGGGCGCCGTTGCTCTGCTGTGTGGTGGTCGTCCGGCAAGCCCCATGCCGGGTACGGGGGTGACACTCGCTGATGCCAGGGCGCGAGCAACGCGACAGGGAACACCCGGCAGGATTCGCCTTGATAGGGGAGTCGTCATCCGAGGTGTGGGAGTCGTCATCTCAGAGGATCCCGCCGGAGACTCCCATGGCTGGTGGCCAGAAACCTTCCGAGAGGAGCTGTCAGGTCGGAGTTTGGCCCATCTTGTGACGATACAGATGTTTGTGAGGAGAAGAGTGCTCATGGATTTCGCCAGATTTCGCCGAAAGCTCCGCTTGGCAGCGGCCCTAGTGGGCGCCGTGTGCCTTCTGAGCGTGACGTCTCTTCAAGCGCAGACGACCAACGCGTCCGTGTCGGGCGCCGTCCAGGACACCCAAGGTGGCGTCCTGCCCGGGGCCAGCGTGACGCTCACCAGCAACACGACCGGCGCCGCCCTGTCGGCCACCACCGACGCCCAGGGGCGGTTCGTCTTCCCCGTCGTGCGGCCGGCGACCTACACCCTCCAGGCCAGCATGCAGGGCTTCA
>CAZNNH010000264.1:0-2588 GCA_964574335.1 uncultured Acidobacteriota bacterium
CGGACCGAGGACAAGCCGATATGCGGTTCACTCGCGGTCCTCTCCGCCCTCAGAACAATTAGTATCCTGGCGCGGGTATCTGGTACACACGGTTAGCGTGGCGAATGGTAGCAGGCTTCCGGGCCGTGTGGTAGGTGCCAAGTGCCCGAGGCGACTGGCTTTGGGGAGAACGGCGGCGCGGTGGCCCGGCCGGACGGGCGTGGATTCCTGCAGCATAGTCCGATAAGGGCTGCGAGGGTGTCACCGATCGGTGTCAAATGGGCTCACGACGCCGTCGGCTCCGCGGTTCAGGACGTGCAGGTAGATCATGGTCGTCTCGACGCTCTTGTGGCCCATGAGCTTCTGGATGGTGCGGATGTCGTAGCCCTTCTCGAGAAGGTGGGTGGCGAAGCTGTGCCTCATCGTGTGGCACGTCGCGGGCTTCGGGACGCCGGAGGCACGGACCGCCGCCTTTGAAGGCGCGCTGTAGGACGGACTCGTCGGTGTGATGCCTCCTCCGCTGGCCGGTCTCCTCATCCGTGTGGAGTCACGAGGCGGGGAAGACCCACTGCCAGCACCACTCGCTGGCCGCGCTCGTGTACTTGCGCTCCGGGGCGTCGGGCAGGTCGACCCGGCCGAGGCCGAACCGCAGGTCGTTCTCGTGCAGGCGCCGGACCCGGCGGAGGTGCTCTCGCAGCGGACCGTGCAGTCTCCTGGGCAGCATGGTGCCCCGGTCCTTGCGTCCCTTCCCGTCGCGTACGGTCAGCTCCACCCTCTGGAAGTCCAGGTCCTTCACGCGGACCCGCGGGCACTCGAGGAGCCGTACCCCGCTTCCGTACATCAGGGCGGCCATCAGCCAGGGCGTCCCGTGAAGCTGCTCCAGGACGGCGCGGACTTCGGAGAAGGTGAGGACCACGGGAAGGTGGATCGGACGCTTGGCCCGGGCCGTGTCGTGGAGGCCCTCCAGGTTCTTCTTGAGGACCTCGCGGTAGAGGAACAGCAGGGAGCTGAAGGCCTGGTTCTGCGTCGAGGCGGAGACGCGTAGGCGGGTGGCCAGGTGGGCGAGATAGCGGCGGATCTCGGGCTCGGCCATGTCCTTCGGGTGCCTCTTCTCGTGGAAGAGGATGAACCTTCGGATCCAGCCTACGTAGGCCTTCTCGGTGTTGCGGCTGTAGTGGCGGGTGCGCAGGGTCTCCCGGACCCTGTCCAGCAGGCGCGGCGGCTGGCCTGGGGGCGGCTCGACAAGAGACATGCTCTCCTCCTGAGGGCTTCGGGAACGTTGGCCCGCCGGGGAGAGTGCAGCGGGGACGGCACGGATGAGGATAGGGGAGGGTACGGCAGGGCAGGTCCGGCCGATTCCACGAATCTTCTCGGGCCTCAGGGCGTATTCTCTAAGGGAGGACGAAGCCATGATCCGAGGGGTGAGCCTGCTGGCGGCGCTGGCGGCGCTGGCGGGTGAGGCGGGGGCGCAGGCGTTCGAGCCGTCGGCGTGCCCGTTCCGGGTGCCGTCGGGCCAGTTGGAAGGCCAGACCGTGGAGTGCGGGTTCCTCTCGGTGCCCGAGAACCGGACAAGCCCCAACGGGCGGTCGATCCGTCTGGCGGTGGCGATCTTTCGGGACCAGAGCGGGGCGACCCAGCCCGATCCCATAGTCTACCTGAACGGCGGGCCCGGCGGCAGCGCCCTGGCGCTCATCTACTACTCCTTCGGATCGTTCTACGGGCCGGTGCTGGCCTCTGCGCACCGGGACCTGGTCGTGTTCGACCAGCGCGGCGTCCTCCCCTCGGAGCCGGCCCTCAACTGCACGCTGACCACCGGGACGCTCGACGACTTCATGGCCTGCCAGGCCAGGCTGCAGGGCCTGGCCGACCTGACCGCCTACAACACGGTGGAGAACGCCGCCGACGTCGAGGACCTCCGGCTGGCCCTCGGCTACGGCCAGGTCAACCTGTGGGGCACGTCCTACGGGACTCGGCTGGCGCTGGGCGTGATGCGCGACTTCCCGCAGGGGCTCCGCAGCGTGGTCCTCGACTCGGTCTACCCGCCCCAGGTCGACCTCTACCTGGAGGGGCCCGCCGACGTCGATCGGGCGTTCGAGGCGCTGTTCCTGGCCTGCGCCCAGGATCCGGAGTGCAGCGTGGACTATCCCAACCTGAGCGGCGTCTTCTACGGACTGGTCGACCGGCTACAGACGGCGCCGACGACCATCACGCTGCGGGACCCATTCGGCGGCCAGACCTTTCCCTACACCGTCGATGACGCCGGCATGGAGGCGATCCTGTTCAACTTCCTCTACTCCTCCGAGCTGCTGCCCTACCTGCCGCGAATGATCTTCGACGCCGAGCAGAACCGCTGGAGCTCCATCGGCAACCTCCTCGGGTCGATGTTCGCCCAGGCGTCGCGGTCGGTGAGCCGCGGCATGCAGCTCTCGGTGCTGTGCAACGAGGAGGCGGTGTTCGGGAGCGCCGGCCAGTTCGAGGCGGCGCTCGCGCAGTTCCCGCACCTGGAGCCCCTGTACCGCGGCAGCATCCTCGGCGGCTTCGGCTACCAGGTGTGCGACGCCTGGGAGTCGGGCCAGGCGGGGCCGGCCGAGAACCAGGCGGTGGCCAGC
>CAZNNH010000264.1:2688-4125 GCA_964574335.1 uncultured Acidobacteriota bacterium
CCCCGCTCCGGTAGGGCCAGGGGCCACCCGCGTCCGGCCATCCTGAGTGCCGCTTCGAAGCTGTACCCCGGATGGATCCGCGCTCCGGCGGAGTCCGAGATCCTCCGGACGACGCCATGACGCCGCCATGACGCCGCCATGACGCCGCCCTCAGAATGACGGTGCCGGGGATGTCATCCCGAGTCGGCCGCCGGCGTGGCCGCCGGTCAGCAACGGACAGAAACCCTGGCCCGTCATCCTGAGTGCTTCATCGAGGTTGGTCCCCGGAAGGATCCGCGCTCCGGCCGAGTTCCAGATCCTTCGGGCGCGGCGGGACGGGCGCCTTCAGGATGACGCCCTGGTCCCACGCAGCGGCGCCGGAGACCCTCGAGCGCGGCCCGCGACGGAGCGGGTGTTGGGCTGTTGACACCCAGACCGCCGTCGTATTACCTACGCCCGTCCGTGGTCCGGAAGGTGACATGTGGAGAGAGAGCGTCAGGTCCGCCGTTCCGGGGGCTCGGTTGGCGAAAGCCGCGACGGTGAGGAGCATTCGCAGCGTGGAGAGAGCGCTCGCCGTCTCTTTGCCCGCTGATCTGCAGGCACTCCTGCGCGAGACGAACGGAGTGGTGACAGCCAGCGGCCTCGAGAGCGTGTGGGGGGCCGGAGAGATCATCGATCGCAACCGCGGCATGAGGGAGCTCCAGACAGAGGATGGACTGTATCGGCCCTTCGACTCGCTCCTGTTCTTCGGGGAAGCGGGCAACGGCGACCTCTTCGGGTATCGGCTCGACGACGGCGCGGAGGAAGGCCAACCCATTCTCGGGTGGGACCACGAGACGGATGAACGCCTACCGCTCGCAGCCGACCTCCAGGCGTGCCTGCGCCTTCTGGGCTCGGAGGAGGGCGAGGAGGATGAGGGTTCAGGGGAGCCCGCCGAGATCCGAAGGCTGGTCTCCATCTGGGTTGGCACTCATGAGTCCGAAGAGGCCTTCGGGACCTACCTGGCGGACGGGTTCCTCTATGCCGCCTGCCGGGACTCCGAGGGACTCTCTCGGTTCGACGTCGACGCGGGCCTCCAGCCAGACGACTTCATGGGCGTCATCCAGCAGATGGCCTTCGCGCCAGGCGGCGAGCCCTTGGCCGATCTCCTGGAGGGCATGCCAGGCCAGGAGAGCCTCTCGGACCAGGTCGCGATCGCCGCACGCCGCCACCGGATCGAGCGCGCGACAACGGCAGTCCTTCTGTATGGACTTCGCTACGACGCGGACGAGAGACCGAACGCAACCGCCGGCCCGATGACCTTCCTCGGCTGCTTCGAGTACGAGTGAAGACAGGCTGGCGGCCCCTGCGGCCTCCGGGCGGCACCACAAGGATCTTGGTATGGTGGCGCTGTCGCTCTCAGGCCGTGAGCTGCGGGTTTCGGGCCGTGAACCGCGGGTTTCGGGCCGTGAACCGCGG
>CAZNNH010000264.1:4225-6030 GCA_964574335.1 uncultured Acidobacteriota bacterium
CCGTGAGCTGCGGGTTTCGGGCCGTGAACCGCGGGTTTCGGGCCGTGAACCGCGGTCCGTCGCCATGGCCGCCGGTCAGTGCGGACCCAGACCCTGACCGTCATCCTGAGGGCCACTTCGAAGCTGTACCCTGGAAGGATCCGGACACCACGCCGGCGGCGTTCAGCGCAGCACGGTCAGGACGGAGCGGGGCGGGCTGTCGACCTGGGCCGCCTGGCCGTCCTGCCACACCCGCACCGGGATCGCGGTCTCGGTCTGGTTCAGCACCGCCGTCACCACGCCGCCGTCCGGGTTGCGGAAGGCGGTGGCCAGCAGCCGGTCGTCGTTCGAGGTGCAGGCGATGCGCCGCGCGCCCGGCCGCACGAACTTGGAGAAGTGGCCGATGTACCAGTACGAGCTCAGGTAGGTGAGCTCGCCGCTGCGGGTGTCGCCGTGCACGGGCGCCAGGCAGAAGTTGCCCACGTGGTTGGGACCGCCCCGCTCGTCCAGCAGCACGTTCCAGTCGGTCCAGCCGACGGCCCAGTCGTTGAAGTCCCTGATCATCGCCTCCGCGTAGACCTCGCCCCACTTCCACTCGGCGACGTTCTCCTCGCTGTAATTGGCCGGCGTCCCCTCGGTGAACAGCAGGGCCTTGTCGGGCCAGGCGTCGTGGGTCAGGCGCACGTTCTCGAAGTGGTCGCCCGTGTACCAGTGGAAGCCGGTCCCCCAGACGTAGCGGCTGGCCTCGGGGTCGTCATAGACCACCTTGGCGCGCTGGTACATGACGCCGCGGTTGTGGTCCCAGATCATCAGCCTCAGGCCGCCCAGGCCGGCCTGGGCGAGGGTGGGGCCCAGGTGATCGCGGACGAAGTCACGCTCCTCCTCGGCGGTGAAGATGCAGGACTCCCAGGTCTGGACGGCCATCGGCTCGTTCTGCACGGTCAGGCCCCAGATCGGGATCCCCTCCGCCCGGTAGGCCTCGACGAACCTGACGAAGTAGCGGGCCCAGGCATCGCGGTACTCGGGGAGGAGCCGGCCGCCGTGGAGCATGTCATGGTTGGTCTTCATCCAGGCGGGCGGGCTCCAGGGCGAGGCGAACAGCTTGAGCTGGCCAGAGGCGGCTTCGATGGCGGCCCGGAGGAACGGGAGCTTGGCCTTGCGGTCGTGGTCGATGCTGAAGGTCTCGAGGGCCACGTCGCCGGGCTTCTCGACGTAGGCATAGCTCTCGCTCGAGAAGTCGCAGGAGTGGATGTGGGTCCGGCACAGCGAGTAGCCGATCCCCTTCTCCTTGTCGAAGTAGGCGGCGAGCAGCTCGCGCTGCCGCTCCGGCGGCAGCTTGGCGAAGGTCTCGGCTGCGGCGTCGGTGAGGGCGCCGCCGATCCCCTCGATGGTCTGGAACGGCTTGGCGGGGTCGACCATCACGGTCGGGTCGTGCTCGTCGGGCTGGGCGAGCGGCTCGAGCGCGGCCGGAGGCTGGAGGGCCAGGCGGTCGGGGGTGTCCCGGGCGGTGCGGTAGACCCGGACCTGTCCCGGCTCCCCGGCCGGCGACGGGGGCGCCGCCAGGCCGAGCGCGAGGGTGAGAAACGGAAGCAGCGCTTTCTTCATCATGACCTCCTTCCAGTGTTCGCGACTGCCGAGGCCGGCCGACGCGGTGGGTCGCCCGGAGCGGCGGTTCCTTCCCCACTCCGCAGCTGCCGAGACGGGAGGGCGCCGCGGGTCGCCCGGAGCGCGCGACTCGTCGATGAATGCCGACATCGGCCGCGGAACATGCCCGGCGCGGCCGATCAGGCTGGAGCGCGCGGAGCGGCGAACCCACGGCGCCCAGC
>CAZNNH010000265.1:0-5973 GCA_964574335.1 uncultured Acidobacteriota bacterium
CAGAGCACGCTGGTGGCCAGCCCACCCCGGCCGACGCCCAGACGGGGCAGGTCCGGATCCAGCACGGCCAGCAGACGCCCTGAGATCTGCGACCGACGTGCCATCGCGGGGCTGACGCGTGCGGCCGTCCAGCCCGCGCCGAGCGCCCGGGCGATCTCCAGCAGGTCGCCGGCGTAGTCCGAAGCCCTGGCTCCGTTCCGCAGAACGCAGTCGTCGCTCGCCCGCTCGCGCTCGACCACCAACTGGCGGCCCGCCCACCACACGAGAGGGTTGAACCAGTACGTGACACACGCCAGAACGCTCAGCCCCTGCGTCCACGTGTCGCGGCGGGCGATGTGAGCCAGCTCGTGCAGCAGGACCTGTCGCAGGCGCTCCTCCGTCCAGGCCAGCGACGTGCGTGGCAGCAGGACGACAGGCCTCACCAGGCCCCAGGTCATCGGCGTCATCGCCCTGTCGGTCCACCGCAGACGGTAGCGACGAGGAGAAAGGCCCAGGTCCCCGGCAGCCTTCCTGGCGACCTCGAGCGTTCGGGGGTCTTCGATGGGTTTGCCGGCTCTCAGCACGGCGCCGAGTCGCAGCGCGGCAACGAGGAAGGCCGTCAGGAACGCCGCCGCCCCCGCCAGCCAGACGAGCCACAGCCGAGCGGACACCGTCATGCCCGCGGGGCGACCCTCGGGCGTCTCCCCCGTGCCGTCGCTCGGCAACCCTTCCCGGCCACCGGACCCGACGGGCGCAGCCTCGTCCGGGCTGTGTCCTCCGATCTCCAGGGAGGCAGCCGGTCCGGTCGCGCCGGCCGCTGGACTCTGCCGGTCCTCGAACACCACGTCGGCGAGCCGCACCAGGGGCTGAGGCAGGCCGACGGGCCAGGCGGGCACGACCAGCGAGACCGGCACAACCAGCAGCGCCCCGGCGATCGCCGCCGCCCACACCAGGTGCCGCGTAGCTGCGGAGCGACGTCGAAGCGCGAGGTTGACCCCAGCAGCGATCAGGATCAGCAGGCTGCCCTTGAGGGCGCCCTCGACGAGCGGGTTCATCGCCCCTCCTTCCTCGCCCTGTCGATCAGCTCGGCCAGGTTGTTGAGCTCCCGCGGCGAGACCTTGCCCGCGCTCCCGTCCAAGAGCGCGCTCACCAGGTCCTCGCGCGAGTCGTCGAAGAAGTTGTGGATCAGCTCTCGCAGGGCCGAGCGGCGGGCCCGCTTGAGCGGCACGCGTGGGGCGTACGCGTAGCGGGCCCCGTCCTGCCGGTGGCTGAGGTGGCCCTTGTCCTCGAGAATGCGCAGGAGCGCCCTCACCGCCGAGTAGCTGGGGGGATCGGGAAGGGACTCGCGCACCTCGGCCGCGGTGGCTTCCCCCAGCCGGTAGACGATCTCCATGATCTGCCGCTCGCGGCGGCTGAGCCGGGGCTGTGGCGGGTGAGTCACTGTGGTCCTCCGATGCTAGCTGCTTAGCAGCCTGCTAAAAAACTAGCAGTAGAGACACCGATTGTCAAGGGGCAGGGCTCGAGGGGACCCGCGGCTCGGCAGCCAGAATCGGCAGCTCGGCAGCCAGAATCGGCGGGTCTTGATCCAGGGGGCGGCGGGCTCAGCCACCGGCGGCGACTTTGCCCCAGCTATTCCTTTGCGGTCGCGAGGCGGAGGTCGAGGGTGACCGGGCCGTTCATGAGGTAGGCCGTGCCGAGCGCCCCATCGATGATCAGGTCGTCTTCCTGGACGGCCATCTCGACCGGGCCACGACCACCGATCGCGAGCGAGACCTTCCCGTCGGGAGCAGGAGCCAGCAGACCCTGCTCCACCGCATGGCGGGAGAGGAGGGTTCCTCGGACGTTGCCGCTGTCGAGAAGAAACCAGAGCCGACCGCGGCGAGCGGCAACGGGAAGGAAGACCTCCAGCATGCGCCCCGTCTCGCCGGTCGCCACACGGTACGCCAGGCCGCTGGCTCGTGCCACACGCTCCGCTCGATCGCCGGGATGGACCTGGAGGCGGCCGCCGGGCCAGTCGAGGGTGATGACGCGTCCCTGGAAGGCATCGAGGGCGAGCACACCGTCGAGTCGGGGCAGCTCCTCGGGCAGCAGGGCGTTGACGTCGAAGACGGCGACGGGCTCGAGGCGGCAACGCCAGCCAGCCGAATGCAGCGAGAGAGCGTCGCATTGGGCGAACTCGACGCGCTCGCCCGACATCCGGTGTCCGACGTCCCGGCCGAACGGCTGGCACCCCATGCGGGCCGCGACACCGGGCGTCACCAGGGTCGCCCCGCCGCCGGTGTCGAGGAGCAGCGTCAGCTCGCCGACGTCCGACTCGACGCGTGCCGTCTTCAGCCCTCGGAAGTAGGGGTCCAGCGCCACCGTCGCCGAATCGGCGGGCGAGGGCGTCACCGTCGACGGGTCGGGGCTCGGGCAGCCGCCGAGGAGCATCGGCAGGACGAGAGCCATGCCGAGACCTGCGGCGGAGCGGTATCGGCCCCCCGTCAGGCTCTTCCCAGGTCGTCTCGGCATGGGCGCCACCTCCAGGCTGGGGGTCGCTAGATGCTGATGGCGTTGAAGCCGCCGTCGACCACCAGCTCGGCGCCGGTGATGAACGAGCCGGCCCGATCGCAGGCCAAGAGCAGCGTCGCCCCCACCAGCTCCGCCGCCTCGCCGAAGCGACCCATCGGGGTGTGGCCCAGGATCGACTGGACCCGTTCCGGGGTCAGCACCTTGCGGTTCTGCTCGGCGGGGAAGAAGCCGGGCACCAGCACGTTCACGCGCACCCTCAGGGGCGCCCACTCCCGGGCCAGATTCTTGGAGATGTTGTGCACCGCCGCCTTGGTAGCCGAGTAGGTGAAGACCCGGGAGAGGGGTGTGAGCCCGGACATCGAGCCCACGTTGATGATGCTGGCGCCCTGTCCGTCGCGCTGGGCGCGCTCTGTGAAGTAGCGGCCGAAGACCTGGGAGGCGAAGAAGATGGCCTTGAGGTTAGTGGCCAGGATGGCATCGATCTCGTCCTCGGGGATCTCGAGGAACGGGCGCGCCGAGTTCAAACCGGCACCGTTGACCAGGATGTCCACGTGGCCCGAACGTTCCAGCACCTCAGCCAGCAGCCGCTCCAGCTCGGCCTTGCGGGTGGCGTCGCAGGCCACCGCGTAGCCCTTGCCGCCCTGGGCCTGGATCCGATCCAGGCGCGGCTTCGCCTTCTCGGCGTGGCGTCCCACCAGCACCACCTCGGCCCCCGCCCGGGCCATCCCCTCGGCCATGGCGCCGCACAGCTCGCCGCCGCCGCCCACCACCACCGCGCACTTTCCGGACAGATCGAATAGCTCGCTCATCAGCCGCTCCTTGTCACCCGCCTCGGCTTCCTGACCTGGCTCGGGGCCGCCTCGTCCTCGGAGGGCGGGCAGGCCTCCGCCGAGGCCAGGTGCTCGGTCATCGCCCCGCGGGCCCTCTCGGGATCGTGGGCCCGGATCGCCGCATAGATCTGCCGGTGCTCCTCCGCCGACTCTCGCAGGTCGGAGGCCCCTTCGATGGTCAGCCGTCGCATCTCCAGGAACAGGCCGGCCACCATCTCCACCAGCGCCCCCACCGCTGCGTTGTTGGCCCCGGCCGCCACCGCCCGATGGAAGCGGACGTCGTGCATCAGGTGCAGGGCGGGATCGTCGGTGCTGGCGAACATGCCGGTCAGCTCGTCCGCCATCGTCGCCATCTGGTCGGCGGTGGCCCGGTCCGCGGCCAGCCCCGCCGCGCCCACCTCCAGCAGCCGGCGGGCCTCGAACAGCTCGTCACGCTTCAGCCCGTACAACGCCGCCGCCAGCCGGAGCGGCTCGGACCCGAGGGTGATGGGACCGCCGGTGATGTAGGTCCCCGAGCCGTGCCGCGCGTCGACCACGCCCATCGCCGCCAGCTCCCGGAGCCCCAGCCGCAGGCTGGGACGGCTGACGCCGATCCGGTCGGCCAGCGCCCGCTCGGCGGGCAGCCGATCGCCCGGCTTGAGCGCGCCCTTCTCGATCAGGCGGCGCACGTGGAGCACCACCCGCTCCGCCGCCTTGGGATCATTGGAGTGTCCACTGAGCAGCGGCTGATCCCGTGAGGTTTTGCCGCCGGCCCCCGGCTCCACTCTGACCATGAAGCCTTCGGTATCATCGATGCGGGGGCCGTGTCAAGCATCGTCCCTCCCGGGTGCCCTCCGATGGGGCGTCAATGGAGGTCCCGGTACCGCCGGTGCACGGTCGACCAGGGCTCGGGAAGTGGGTCGTCGCCGGGCTGCCGGGCGGGGCCGCCGGCCGGCCCCGCCGGAACGGTTGCGGAGGGCTGAGGATAGTGGTATATCCACTTGGGCATGGCCGGGGGAGCAGGCGGGGCGGGACGGATCCTCAGCGAGGCCGAGGTGCGCGGCGTGGTGGCCGAGGCGGCCGACGCTCTGGCCGCGCGCGGGGGGCGGGTCCTGGTGCTGATACCGGACGGCACCCGCACCATGCCGCTTCCGCAGATGGTGGGGTTGCTGGACGAGCTGCTGCGGCCGCGCCTGGTCGCCCTCGACTATCTGGTGGCGCTGGGCACCCACCGCCCGATGAGCGACGCCCAGCTCAGCCGGCTGCTGGGGCGACCGGTGGTCGAAGGTCGCGCCGGAGCCGGCCGGGTCTTCAACCACGAGGCCGATCGGGAAGAAGGGCTGGTGTGTCTCGGTGTGATCCCGGCCGAGGAGATCGCCGAGCTGACCGGTGGGCGGCTCCGGGAGGAGGTCGCGGTCCGCCTCAACCGTCGGGTGCTGGACTACGACCAGCTCCTGGTGCTGGGCCCGGTCTTCCCCCACGAGGTGGTGGGCTACTCCGGGGGGAACAAGTACTTCTTCCCGGGCATCGCCGGCCCCGAGGTGATCCACCTGACCCATTGGCTGGGGGCGCTGCTCACCAACTACGAGCTGATCGGCTCCGGCTACACGCCGGTGCGCGCGGTGATCGACCGGGCCGCCTCGCTGATCGACCGGCCCAGCTGGTGCCTGGCGCTGGTGGTGACCCACGCCGGCGCCGCCGGGGTCTTCTTCGGCACCCCCCAGGAGGCCTGGTCGGCCGCCGCCGAGCTGTCGTCGCGGGTCCACGTGATCTACACCGAGCGGCCCTACCGGCGCGTGTTGTCGGTGATGCCGACCATGTACGAGGACCTGTGGACGGCGGCCAAGGGGATGTACAAGCTCGAGCCGGTGGTCGCGGACGGCGGCGAGGTGGTCATCTACGCCCCCCACCTGACCGAGGTCAGCTACGTCCACGGCCGGCTGCTGGACGAGGTCGGCTACCACTGCCGCGACTACTTCCTGGGCCAGTGGGAGCGCTTCAAGAGCTATCCCGGCGGCATCCTGGCCCACTCCACCCACCTCAAGGGGCTCGGCAGCTACGATCCGGCAACCGGCGTCGAGACGCCGCGGATCCAGGTCACGCTGGCCACCGGGATCCCCGAGGAGCGCTGCCGGCGGGTCAACCTCGGCTACCTGGACCCAGCTTCGGTGGACGTCGCGGCGCTCGAGGGGCGAGAGGA
Source organism: uncultured Acidobacteriota bacterium (assembly GCA_964574335.1). Lineage (GTDB taxonomy): Bacteria > Acidobacteriota > Vicinamibacteria > Fen-336 > Fen-336 > CAZNNH01. The sequence goes on from CAZNNH010000265.1 coordinate 5,500, forward strand.
CGAGGGGATCCTGGTGGTGCCGCGGGCTGGCGAGATGTTGTATCGGGTGCGACCCAGGGGCACCGCCTGAGGGCGGTGGCCGTGATCGATATCGGAGGGGGCTTCGCATGACACGAGGGTTGACGATCCCGGCTGGAGGGGCCCTGGACTTCCTCTCCCTGGGGGCCCTGGTCCACCGTCTGGACCCGGGGGTTTTCCCGTTCCGCAAGGCGGCGGGCTGCGCCATCCATGTCAGCGGCGGCGAGTTCAACTGCGCGGCCAACCTGGCCGACTGCTTCGGTCTGAAGACCGGGATCGCCACGGCGATGGTGGACTACCCGGTGGGAGACCTGATCGCGGAGCGGGTCCGCGCCATGGGCGTCACCCCGTTCTACAAGCGCTTCGCCCACGACGGCGTCACCGGTCCCAACATGGCCGCCGTCTACAGCGACCGCGGCCAGGGGGTGCGGGCGCCGGTGGTCTTCTACAACCGCT
>CAZNNH010000266.1:0-5965 GCA_964574335.1 uncultured Acidobacteriota bacterium
CCGTCTACGGCATCGTCAAGCAGAGCGGCGGCTGGATCTGGGTCTACAGCGAGGTGGGGCGGGGCTCCACCTTCAAGATCTACCTGCCGCGGTGCGGGGAGCCACCCGAAGCGCCGTCCGAGGCCCCGCCGGCCCCGGCCCGGGGCTCGGAGACGGTCCTGCTGGTGGAGGACGACCCGGCCCTTCGTGAGTTCGCGCGTGAGACCCTCGAGGCCAACGGCTACACCGTCCTCGTTGCCGGCAGCGGCGCCGAGGCCCTGACGCTGGCGGAGTCACACCCCGGCGCCATCGACCTGCTGCTCAGCGACGTGGTGATGCCCGAGATGAGCGGCTCCCAGCTCAGGCAGGAAGTCCTGACACGGCATCCGGCGGCCAAGGTCCTGTTCATGTCCGGCTACACCGACGACGCGATCACCTCCCACGGCGTCCTCGATCCACACACACTGCTGCTCGCCAAGCCGTTCACCGGCAGCACCCTGGCCAGGCGGGTGCGCGAGGCGCTGGCTGGCAGCCGCACCTCGTAGGCCGAGCCGAAGGCCGCTTCGGTCGGCTAGTCGCGACGAAGCGACGAGGGGAGCCACCACACCACCAGCCGGACCAATCGGGCCGCCCCCCGGGCCCAGCGGCGCCAGTGCCAGGATGGCTCGCCGGGCAGCCGCGGCGCCACCGTGGCCGCCACCAGCCGGGTCCGCCGCCCCTCCAGGAGCTGCCACCTGACCCTGCCGATGGCTCGGTGCGCCGGCTCCACCATCGCCAGGGGGTGCCGCGTCATCTCCCGCAGCCACGCCTGGAGGCCGGCCGGGAGCCGTTCGTGGAGCCGCTCACGCAGAGCCGGAGGGAGCGGCGCAGCGACCACCGCCGCGGCGGCCTCGAGCCCAGCGGCCAGGGCGGGAAGGGCCCGGGCACGCTCGGCCTTCTCCCACAGCGCGGCCAGGTCCAGCTCGACGCGCTCGAGAACCCGGCGAAGGTCGAGGAGCTGGACCAGTGAGAGCACCAGGCCGCTCTGGAAGGCCGCGTGCAGGCAGAGCTGAATCAACAGGTCCTCGCCGGAAGGCCGCCGGTCCACCTGGCCGCTTCCCTGGGTGGCGCTCGTCCACAGGGCCTCCCGATCGAGCGGGTAGAGGCCCGGACAAGAAGTGACGCTGTGGTGCAGCTCGAGGGGCTCGCCGGAGTCGGGCTCCACGAACGTCCAGGCGTGGTCGGCGCGAAGCCCGTCCCGGAAGCCCGCCCGCCGCAGCAGCGCTGCCGCCCTCGGCCACGCCTCCAGCACCAGCACGTCGACGTCCCCCATCGGCCTCTCCGCTACCGACTCGTAGAGCCACTCGGCCAGTGCCGCGCCCTTCATGGGCAGTGCCCGGATCCCGGCCCGGCCCAGCAGGTCCAGCACCCTGCGCGCCATCGTGAGCTGCGCGACGCCGCGCGCGAAAACCGCATGGTGCGCCGCCCGGAGCCGATCCCGAACCTCCAGTGGCCAGCATCCGGACGCGCGTGGCAGGGCCGCGTAGAGCAAGCCGGCCAGGCGTTGCTGCTCGGCGGCAATCGCGATCCGTCCAGCCTCACCGGGTGACCCCGGCGAAGGCGGGGCGCCCGCCACGAGCCAGTGCCGCAGCACCTCCCTCGGATCCGCGTCTCCGGGCACGGCGCCACCCTAGGGCGCGAACGGGCATCACGTCAACTACGCTCCGGGTCACTTTCCCGCTCCGCGAGGAATCTCTCCCGCGGTGCACAATCTCCACCCGCGCCTGCTGCCCGTAGTCTTCGGAGCCTTCCGCAAGCCTTGGCCAGTGAGTCGGTTGGCGCCGAAGGCGTTGCATCGGGCCGCCTCCGCCGCTGGCACGTCGATTGCCCGCCCGAGGGTGTAGGGAGGTCTTCCGGTGCTCAATCGTGATGCCAGGGACGAGGACGGCGCACAGGCGGGGGCTCGACGGATGAGCGCCGACGAGCGGGAGCCGACGTGCCCCCCGGCCCCGCGGGCTGGCTCCCTCCCGCCCCAGCTCCGCCCCGTGGAAACCGAGAGCCACCACGACGCCGTCCGATTCGAGCGTCCCTGCGCCGACCACATCCGGCAGCAGGAGCTGACGGCCGCCCTGCTCAACGAGCTGATGACGACCATCCCCGACAACATCTACTTCAAGGACCGCAACAGCCGCTTCATCAAGATCAACCAGTCCCTGGCCCGATGGTTCGGCCTGGGCGACCCGGACGACGCCGTCGGCAAGACCGACGCCGACTTCTTCGGGGAGGAGCACGCACGGCAGGCCTGTGCCGACGAGCAGAAGGTCATGGCCACCGGAGAGCCGCTGGTCGGGGTGGAGGAGAAGGAGACCTGGCCCGACGGGCGCGTCACGTGGGTCACGACGTCGAAGGTCCCGATACGAGACAAGGCGGGGAGCGTGGTCGGCCTGGTCGGGATCTCCCGCGACATCACGGAGCAGAAGCGCCTCGAGGAGCAGCTACGCCAGGCCCAGAAGATGGAGGCCGTCGGACGCCTGGCAGGCGGGATCGCTCACGACTTCAACAATCTCCTCGGGGTGATCCTGGGCTACTCGGAGTCGGCGCTGGGCCAGACCCCAAGGGTCGATCCCCGACACCGCAAGATCTCACAGGTGGTGACGGCGGCGGAGCGGGCGGCCTCCCTCACCCGGCAGCTCCTCGCCTTCAGCCGGAGCCAGCTCCTGGAGGCCCGAGTTCTGGACCTGAACGCGCTGCTCCGGGAGCTGGAGAAGACGCTGCCCCGCCTGCTGGGCGAGGATGTCGAGCTGCGGATGTCGCTGGCCCCGGATCTCGGTTCGGTGCGGGCGGACCCCGGACAGATCGAGCAGGCGGTGATGAACCTGGCCGCCAATGCCCGCGATGCCATGCCGAGGGGAGGCTGGCTGGCGATCGAGACGGCCAGCGCCAACCTGGACCAGGCCTCCGCCAGCCGCGACGCCGGCTCTCAGGGCGGCTCCTTCGTCCAGCTCTCCGTCAGCGACTGCGGGATCGGGATGGACCCGGAGACCCAGAGTCACGTCTTCGAGCCCTTCTACACCACCAAGGAGCGGGCCAAGGGGACAGGTCTGGGCCTGACCACCGTCTACGGCATCGTCAAGCAGAGCGGTGGCTGGATCCGCGTCGACAGCGAGGTGGGACGCGGCACCACGTTCGAGGTCTACCTGCCTCGGTGCGAAGAGCCACCCGAAGCGTCTCCGTCCGGGGCCCCGCTGGCCAAGGCCCAGGGGTCGGAGACGGTCCTGCTGGTGGAGGACGACCAGGCCCTTCGCGAGCTCGCGCGCGAGATCCTCGAGGACGACGGCTACACCGTCCTCGTAGCCGGCAACGGCGCCGAGGCCCTGTCTCTGGCGGAGAGACACGCCGGCGCCATCGACCTGCTCCTCAGCGACGTGGTGATGCCCCAGATGAGCGGCTGGCAGCTCGGCCAGGAGCTGCTGGCGCGTGGCCGCGTGGCGAAGGTCCTCTTCATGTCCGGCTACAACGACGACACCGTCGCCTCCCACGGCGGCCTCGAGCAGCGCACGCAGGTGCTGGCCAAGCCCTTCACCGGGCGCACCCTCGTCAGCCGGGTACGCGAGACGCTGGCTGACAGCCCGACCTCATAGCCCCGGCATGGGGCTACACTCACTGCCGGCATGCCGTCGGTCCTGATCTGCGCGCGCGACCCGCTGATGGACGAGCTCCACGGCACGCTGCTCTGGCGCGAGGGCGTCACCCGCCACGTCGCCAGCACCTTCCAGGAAGCCCTCGTGATCGCCGTCGCCGCTCACCCGGACCTGGTCCTGGTCGAGCACGAGCTGCCGCAGGCCGCACGCCTGGTGCGGGACCTGCGCGGCGACCCGTCGACCCGGCGGCTCTCGATCGCCGTCATGGTGCGTGGGGGAGCCGGGCTGCAGGAAGTGGAGCTGCTCGCGAGCGGCGCCAACGCCATCCTGCCCCTCCCTGCCGGGCCTGACTGGAACGACCGGCTGGGCCGCCTGATCGGCGTGGCCGCCCGGCGCGGGGCGCGCCTGCCGGTAGCGATCGAGCTGGTCGCCCAGCTTGGCGGGACGGTACAGCAAGTCCAGGGAACCGCCCTGAACATCAGCGCCAGCGGGATGCTGCTGGAGTGCGCGGCGGCGTTGCCGGTGGGCACCGACGTCGACCTCAGGTTCCGTCTCCCCGGCTCCCGGGAAGACGTCGTCGGGTGCGGCACTGTCGTCCGCCACGATTCCCCGGGCCGGTATGGTCTGCGGTTCTACGCGCTGGAGCGAGACGGCGCCGCCCGCATCGCATCGTTCGTCGCTGCCGGCACAGCGGCCTCCGGGGACCGGCTCGCCTGAGGGGGGCTAGGAGCGGTGCGGGTCCGCCGACTCGACCACCTGCAGATCGAGTGGGGCCGGCACCAGCCAGCAGTCGGCCCGGCTCCTCAGGCAGGCCGTCGTCTCGAGGGAAAGGAGCGCCTCCTCGACGGTCTGGAGCGCCTCCCGGTACGCGCCGGCAGCGATCTGGGCCTCGGCGAGGGTCAGGGCATCCTCGGCGCGGTGGCCGCCTGCGGCCCCCGGCCCCTGTGCCAGCAATCGGGAGCTCGTCATGGCACCAGCCTCTCAGCTCACGCGCTCGAGCCACAGCTCGGGGACCCGAGCCATGCGCCGGAGCGAAGGTGACGCGGGGTGCGTCCGGTTGCGCCCCGAGGATTTGGCGGCGTAGAGGGCGGCGTCCGCCTGGGCGGTCAGCTCGGCGGCGCTGCACAGCTCGCCTAGAAGCGACGCCACGCCGGCGCTGCACGTGAGGCTCAACGTCGTGCTGCCGGCATGGAAGGGGCTCGCGGCCACCTCCGAGACGATCCGCCGGGCAACGCTCAGGGCGCCCTCCAGGTCCGTGTGCGGCAGCAGCACGGCGAACTCGTCGCCGCCAGGGCGGTAGAGCGAATCGCCGCCTCTCAGAAGCCCCTCCACGCGCGCCGCGAAGCGCTGAAGCACGGCGTCGCCGGTGCCGTGCCCGTGGGTGTCGTTGACCGGCTTGAAGTGGTCCAGGTCGAGCAGGATCATGCCAAGGGGCAGGTCGTAACGCTGGGCCCGACGCTCCTCGCTGATGAGAGCCTCGTCGAAGGCCCGCCGGTTGCCGGTCCCGGTGAGCGGATCAGTTCGGCTGAGCTTCTCCAGCTCCCGGAGCAGCACGGCGCTGCGATCGCGGTCCCGCTTCTTCTCGACGGCGCGCTGAACGGTGAGCGCCACGTCGTCTTGATCCCGCAGCGGCTTGGTCAGGAAATCGTGGGCGCCCATCCGGAGGGCCCGGACCGCCGACTTGAGGTCTTCGGCGTGGGTGGCCGTGATCACGATGACCTCCGGCCGCGCGTCGAGGCTGCGCGCGGCGCTCATCAGCGCGAAGCCGTCCATCTTGGGCATCTGGATGTCGGTGATGACGACATCGAACGACGTCTCGCCGAGCCGCCGGAGAGCCGCCGCTCCGTCTTCGGCAACGTCCACCCAGAACCCGGCCCTGGTGAGGGTTTCGGCGACCATGGTTCGGATCACCCGCGAGTCGTCGACCACCAGGATCCGGCCCTTGGGTGTCTCCGCCTCTGTCCCTAGTTGGAGCACGTTCACTCGCCACCTCCTTGGCATCCGCTCTTTGACTTATGCAGGGCCCCTGCCGCCGCCTCTCCACCCTTCGCTGTGGACGTATTTGGTTGATCCAGAGTGGTTTGTGCGGCCCGGGTCGAGCCCGGCGATGCCTCCGGCATCGGGCCTGACGCCCTGGAACGGGAGTCTTTCCCGGAGGGCTGGCACCCACCGGAGCCTGCCTGCCATGGACGGGGCTGCCGCGCCGGGACGGCATCCGGATTGCATGCCCATCCGGTGGCGTCGTCGTCCGGCTCGACCCATGAGAGACCGACGACGTGGAACGGAGGCCGTGATGAAGAGGCTGACCCGCATCGGTCTGGCCGTCGGGGTAGCGGCGGTGGCCCTGGTGCCGCTCTACGGGGACA
>CAZNNH010000267.1:0-5958 GCA_964574335.1 uncultured Acidobacteriota bacterium
CCATCGCCACCTGAGTCTCGCCCTGTCGAGCCTGGACGCCGGCCGGACCCGCTAGAGCCCGCGGGAACCCACCGATCCGAGCCTCCCCTGGCCGTTGAATCATGACCAAGTGGTTCGCTTTCAGGGGGATGGAGGAAAACGAAGAGTTGACTGGTAGGAGTAATGGGTCTAGAGTCCGATTCGAATCGGCACCATGAGGCTATCCACCCGAGCACGCTATGCGATCCGGATGATGCTCGACGTGGCCCGTCACGGCGGCGACCAGGCGCCGATCAGCCTGACGGAGGTTGCCAAGCGCTGCGGTCTGTCCCGCGGGTACCTCGAGCAGGTGGCGCTTCCCCTTCACGCGGCCCGGCTGCTGATCGGCGTCCCCGGCCGCAAGGGGGGCTATCGGCTGGGCCGTCCCGCCGCCGAGATCACCGTCTCCGACATCGTGGAGGCTACCATCGGCAAGATCTCCATCGTCCCCTGCATCGACGACCCGGGGAGCTGCCCGCGCTCGGAGACCTGCGAGTGCCGCCCCTTGTACTCGCTGATCAACCTCCGTATCACGGAGGTGATGGACCGCTACACGCTCGCCGAGATGATGGATCCGGGTTGGCTCGAGTCGGTCTCCCGTGCCATCGACGAGCTCACGGACGGGCAGCGTGGCCCCGCGGCATGCGACCCGACCCGAGACGCCTCCTGAGCCGGAGCCAAGCCCCCGCTGCTCTCGCCGGGAACCTCAGCGCCAGCCCCGCACGGTGAAGGCCTCTCTTCATCACGAGCCTCCTCGCCGGACGATGCAACCCGCAGAGCAATCGACCATCGGTGCGGCTACACTTGACGAGCCATGGGCCTCGAGGGACGGCTGGCTCACTACCAGATCCTCGGCAAGCTGGGCGCTGGGGGCATGGGCGAGGTCTACCGGGCCGAGGACACCCGCCTCGGTCGCCAGGTGGCGCTCAAGGTGCTTCCCTCCGACCTGGCCGGCGAGGCCGACCGGGTGGCTCGCTTCCGTCGCGAGGCTCAGCTCCTGGCGGCCCTGCAGCACCCACGGATCGCCGCCATCCACGGGGTGGAGGAGATCGACCACCAGCGGGTGCTGGTGCTCGAGCTGGTTGAGGGGGAGGACCTCTCGGAGCGGCTGCGGCGCGGCGCCCTGGACGTGGACCAGGCGCTGGAGGTCGGCCGCCAGCTCGCCGAGGCCCTGGAGGCGGCCCACGAGAAGGGGATCGTCCACCGGGACCTGAAGCCGGCCAACATCAAGCTCGCCGCCGGCGGCGGCATCAAGGTCCTCGACTTCGGGCTGGCCAAGGCGGTCGGCGAGGAGACGGTGGAGGGGCTGCCCACCGGGCTGTCGATGTCGCCCACCGTCACCCGAGCCACCCAGGCCGGCGTGATCATGGGGACGGCGCCCTACATGAGCCCGGAGCAGGCGCGGGGCCGCGCCGTGGACCGACGCACCGACATCTGGGCCTTCGGCTGCGTGCTGTACGAGGCCCTCGCCGGGAAGCGCGCCTTCGACGGCGACAGCACCACCGACATCCTGGCGGCGGTGGTGAAGGAGGAGCCCGACTGGCAGGCCCTGCCCGGCAATCTGCCTCCGGCGGTGCCGCTGCTGCTGCGCCGCTGCCTGGTGAAGGACCCGAGACGCCGGCTGCAGGCGATCGGCGAGGCGCGCGTGATCCTGGAGACGGGGGAGGACCCGGGCCTGACCGCGGCCCTCTCCTTCGTGCTGCCCGGCAGCGGCCCGGTGGCCCCGGTCCCGCAGCGCTCGCTGAGCCAGCGTGTCGGCCTGGCCCCCTGGATGGTGCTGTCGCTCTTCATCGTCATGATGTCCGTGGCGTTGATCGTCTCGGTGGCGCGGGAAGGGGAGCGGGCGGGCCGCCCCCGGGCGGCGGCGTCGGCCCCGGCCACACGCCAGCTCGAGGTGGTGGTGGCCGACCAGCCGCTCTACCCGGGCCCGGGAGCGGCGGTGGTGCTGTCGCGAGACGCCCGGCGAATCGCCTGGGTGGCTGGCGGCGACGGGCCGACCCACCTGTTCGTCCGCGATCTCGCCTCCGGCCTGGCGCGCGAGCTGTCCGGCACCGAAGGGGCGCGCGAGCCGTTTTTCTCGCCGGACGGCGAGTGGATCGGCTTCTTCGACGCCGCCTCCCTGAAGAAGGTGAACGTCACCGCCGGAGCCGCGTTGACCCTGGCCGCGGTGAAGCAGGCCGGCGGCGGCGCCTGGACCGGGGACGGTCGCATCGTGTACGCGCCGGACCTGGTGGGCGGCCTGCAGGCGGTGGACGCCGCCGGCGGGGATCCCCGTCCCCTGACCGAGCTGGCCGAGGGCGAGGTCTCGCACCGCTGGCCCGACGCGGGACCCGACGAGTGGTTGGTGTTCGTCTCGCGCCCGGAGTCGGGGAATGACCGCGAGGCGGTGATCCGTGCCGTGTCGCTCTCCTCCGGCGAGGGACACGTGCTGCATCGCGGCGGCAGCTATCCGCGACTTCTGGGAGAGCACCTGCTCTTCGTCCAGGAGGGGACGCTCTTCTCCGCGCGCGTCGACGACGATCTGCAACGCCTCGAGGATCCCCGCCCGATCCTCGAGGGTATCGGGACCTCGAGCGGGGCCGGCGACGCGCAGCTCGACAGCGCCGACGGGGCCCTGGTCTTCCGGCGGCCCCACGACGAGATCGGCCGGGTCCGGCTGGTGCTCGGGTTCGACCCGTCGGTCCCGTTGAGGTAGCCAGGGAGCAAGGAGGTCCACCGATGCCCCTCGACCACGACTACGCCCGCCAGGAGATGCTGGGGCGTCATTCCGAGGAGCTGCTCGAGATCCTGGTCGACCGTGACGAGGAGGAGTGGTCCCCCGAGGTCTTCGCCATCATCGAGGAGGTGCTGCGCGACCGGGGCGTCCCCGTTGCCGAGGAGCTGGCCCGGCTGCGGTCCGAGCGATCGGAGGCGGAGCGGCCGGCCTTCGTGCTCTCGGCGGTGGCCGACTTCGAGGCCGAGCACGACGCCGACCTGTGCCGCCTGACTCTCGCGCAGGCCGGGATCCAGGCGGTGGTTCAGCAGGCGCCGGAGGCCGAGCCGCCGGCCTTCCAGGTGCTGGTCGCCGAGACCGACGTCGAGCGGGCCAACCAGGTGCTCGACGCCGCGCTGGTGGATTCCGAAGACGGCGGGGAGACGGCCGGCCACCGCTGCTCGAGCTGCGGCTTCACGGCTGAGCCCCTGCGCGAGGAGGGTCGCCTGGTCTGTCAGGTCTGCGGCGCCGACGTCGGCTGAGCGGAGCGGCCGGGTCTCAGCTCGCTTCGGGCTCGAGGCGGGCGTAGACGGGTCCGGGCCCGGTGGCCGGAAGCAGCTCCAGGGCGCGACGGATGATGCGCCGCTGCAGCTCGGCGTCGCCAGGCCGTCCCAGCGGATAGCCAAAGGGATAGGGGGCGAACAGCGCCCGTGGCGGGCCCACCTTGCGGGTGATCTCCTCGCACACCGAGACGCTGACGGTGGCGATCCCCCGGCTCTCGAGCGCGCCCTGGATCAATCCCACGGATTGATGGCAGGTCGGTCAGACGGGGCAGAGGAAGGCCACCTGGACGCCGGCCTCGGCGAGGCGTGCCGCCGCCTCGGGGGCGGTGATCTTGGTCAGCCGACCCGGGGCGGTGACGCTGCCCATGAAGCTGAGCGCCTCGCCATGGAGCTCGCCGATCACGCCTTCCGCCTTTAGCTCGTGGAAGCGATCCACCGGCAGCGCCAGGTTGAAGTCCTGCTCGATCCCGGCGTGGTCGAAGGCCTCCGAGCGGTGGCCGATGCGCAGCCGCCCGAGGTCGGCGCCGCGGGTCGGGATCACGCGGTAGCTGTAGTCCCCGCCGCGGAGGCCCTCGTCGAAGGGCTCCTGCTCCGGCAGGTAGAAGGCCGCCGTGGTGACCAGGGCCAGGCGACACGCGGAGAGCTCGGGGGCGCCCGAGGCCGGGCCGAACGGCACGAAGGGGCAGGGCGAGAGCTGCCGGTAGCGATAGGCAGTCATGAAGATGCGGTACTTCAGGGGGAGATCGGCCAGCTTCGCCAAGACGTCGCCTCCTTCTCGTGTCGGGCGGCTCAGGCCCGGTTCTCGAGCATCTGGCGCTCGTGGAGCTGTCGGGCGAAGCCGCGCCAGCCCAGCAGCGCCGCCAGCACCAGCAACGGACCCAGGGTCAGCCGGGCGGCGGCTCCCCAGCTCTCCGCCTCTGTCCAGAGGACGAGGAGCACGCCCGTGGCCAGGGGGAGCAGGACCGTCGCCGTGAGCCGGGCGACCAGCCGCCCCGGGCCAAAGCGGGGCGCGGCGAGCTGGGCCCTGAGCCGCCCCAGCTCCGGGTCGTCCTGGTGGCCGCGCCAGCCGGCGGGAAACGGCCGGCCCGCCTCCTCCGCCAGGTTCCTCACCGCCTTGAAGCAGCACTCGAGCGGCTCGCCGGTGGCGCGGTGGTAGGCCAGGTAGGCGTCCCACCGGTCGCCGCGCTCGATCGCGGCGAGCACCCTCGCGATCCCCTGCAGGCCGCCCATGGCCGCCTATGGTATCCGGGTTCGGGCCGGGCTGCCCCCACCCCGGAAAGGGGTTCACGACGGCGGAGGGACGTGCGAAACTGAGGCTGCTGCAAGGGAGGTATGGATGCACTTCGTGGGCGTGGACGGCTGCAAGGCGGGTTGGCTGGCGGTGGCCCTCGACGACGAGGGCGTCGCCACCCATCTCGTCGCGCCCGAGTTCGAGGCGATCGCCCGTCGTTTCCCCGAGGCCTTGATCCTGGTCGACATTCCGATCGGGCTGCGCGACTCCGGCGAGGGCGGGCGGGCCTGCGACCGGCTGGCGCGGCGGGTGCTGGGGCCGCGGGCGTCGAGCGTGTTCTCGGCGCCGTGCCGGGCCGCCATCTACGAGGAGAGCTACGAGGCGGCCTCGGAGACCAACCACCACTTCACCGGCAGCCGGCTGTCGCGCCAGACCTGGGGGATCGTCCCCGGCATTCGGCAGCTCGAGGAGTACCTGCGGGACCACTCGCTGGAAGGGCCGGTGGTACGCGAGTTCCACCCGGAGGTGGCGTTCTGGGGCCTGGCCGGCGAGCCGATGGCGTCCCCCAAGACCTCGCCGGAAGGGCAGCACGAGCGGCTGGAGGTGCTGTGCGAGTACTACCCACCGGCCGGCCGGCTCCGCGACGAGGTGCTCGGCGCCTACCCGCGCTCCCAGGTCACGCCGGACGACGTGACCGATGCCCTGGCGGGAGCGGTGGTGGCCTTCATCGGGGCGGAGCAGCTCGAGACCCTGCCCCCGCGGCCCGAGCGAGACCGCCGGGGCCTGCGGATGGAGATGGTCTTCCTGATGACGACGCCGGCGAGGTAGCCCAGATTCTTCGGGCGCCGGCAACGGACGCCCTCAGAATGACCGGGCGGGCGCTGGCCGGCGGACGCCCCAGAAAATCGGTCTGCGGGGCGTCATCCTGACGGCCACTTCGAAGCTGAACCCCGGAAGGATCTCGGCCGCGTGGCCTGAGTCCCAGATTCTTCGGGCGCGGCGAGCTCGGCGCCCTCAGAATGACGGCTAGCGGTGCGTCATCGTGGCTGCAGCCTCGACGCAGACTCTGCCGGGGATGTCATCCTGAGTTGGGCACCGGCGTAGCCGCCGGTCATTGGGGGACACGAACCCTGGGCCGTCATCCTGAGTGCTTCTTCGAGGCTGGACCCTCCGGGGAGGTCATCCTGAGTCGGGCACCGGCGTAGCCGCCGGTCGGTGGGGGACACGAACCGTGGGCCGTCATCCTGAGTGCTTCTTCGAGGCTGGACCCTGGAAGGATCCCGGACACCGCCCGCGCACGCACTCCGCGAGACGCTACTCGTACTGGTCCGGGAAGACACGGTACGCCCAGGCTCGGTAGGACTCCTCGGTCGAGAGGTCATCCTCCGTGTTCGGGAGTCCGTCTGGACCATCCGAGGTCGCCCGAACCACACCCTCCTCCACGAAGTGCACGC
>CAZNNH010000268.1:0-5904 GCA_964574335.1 uncultured Acidobacteriota bacterium
TCCCTTCAGTGAAGGTCAAGCCGCCGCGCATCGCCGAAAGCCCAGTGGCGATGGAGTGCGAGCTGCTCCAGATCGTCGACCTCGGCCCGAGCAGCGCCCTGGTGCTCGGCCGCGTGCTGGCGATGTACGTGCGCGACCAGGTCGTGCTCGACGCGCAGAGGCACTACATCAACACACCGGCGCTCAGGCTTGTCGGCCGCATGCACGGTACCGGCTGGTACGCGCGCACCTCCGACCTCTTCGAGATGCCCCGGATCGCGCTTGGAGACTGGAAGTCCCGATCCAAGTGATCGCTGGAGGCGTCTGCGTCCGTCAGTCCGGGCTAGAGGCCCGGTCCCCACGCGTCGACCCCGAGGTGGCGTTACCATCGGGCCATGTTGATACTTACCCTTCTCGTCTTCCTGGCAGCACCTGCCCCCGACCCGGTCGATCCCGCCCTGGCGGAGCGCTTTGCCCGCCTGGCCCTCGACTGCGTCCACCGCGAGTACCCGAACAAGATCGCCCACGTCCTCGGCTCCGACGCGGACGTGCGCCCGCCCCGTGAGCTGACGCCCGCCTTCTACGGCTGCTACGACTGGCACTCCTCCGTCCACGGCCACTGGCTGCTGGCCCGGATCGCCCGCGTGCTGCCGGACGCGCCGATCGCGGCCGAGGCCCGCCAGGCGCTCTCGCAGAGCCTGACCGCCGAGAACCTGGCCGCCGAGGCCCGCTACCTCGAGGGGAAAGGCCGGGTGAGCTTCGAGCGCCCCTACGGCCTGGCCTGGCTGCTGCAGCTCGCGGCGGAGCTGCGCGTCTGGGACCTGCCCGAGGCCCGCGCCTGGGCGGAGGCGCTCGCCCCCCTCGAGAAAGCGGCCGCCGTCCGGATCGCCGACTGGCTGCCCAAGCTGACCGCCCCGATCCGGATCGGCGAGCACTCCCAGACCGCCTTCGCCCTGGGACTGGTCCTGGACTGGGCCCGGGAGGCCGGCGACGTGGCGACACAGCGGCTTCTGGAAACGCGCTCCCGGGACTTCTACGGAGCCGACCGTGACTGCCCCCTCGGCTACGAGCCCTCGGGTGAGGACTTCCTCTCGCCGTGTCTCGGCGAGGCCGATCTGATGCGGCGGGTCCTGGCCCCGGCCGAGTACGCGCGCTGGCTCGACGGCTTCCTCCCTTCGCTCCCGGTCGACGGATCGGCCGGTTGGCTGGAGCCGGGGATCGTCACCGACCCCACCGATCCCAAGCTGGCGCACCTCGACGGGCTGAACCTGAGCCGGGCCTGGATGCTGGAGGGGATGGCCTCCGGCCTCCCCGAGGGGGACGCGCGCCGGCCCGCGCTGCGCGCCGCCGCCGCCGCCCACCGCGAGAAGGGGCTGCGGGCGGTGACCGGCGAGCACTACGAAGGCGGTCACTGGCTCGGCACCTTCGCGGTCTACCTCGTCACCGAGCGGGGGTTGCGGCCATGACCCGGGGCCTTCTCCTGACCGCGGTCGCGGTGACGGCGCTGATCGCCCCGAAGGGCGCGCTCGCGGACCCGAGCGCGGGAGTCCCGGTGGCGCCCGAAGAGCCGGCCGCCGCGTCGACGGCGCAGGAGCCGCTTCGCGGCGGCGTGCCGGAGACCCTGCCGGTGGCCGGTCCGGTGCGCCTCACCCTCCAGGACGCGATCGCCCGCGGCTTGCAGCACAACCTCGCGGCGGTGTTGGCCGCCGCCGGACTGCGCGGGGCACGCGGGGCTCGTCTCGACGCCCTGGCCGGGGTGCTGCCGTCGCTCTCGGCCGGCCTTTCCGCCTCGCGCCAGAAGATCAGCCTGGAGGAGTTCGGCTTCCCGGTGGCGCCGGGCGAGTCCCCCCTGATCGGACCGTTCGAGGTGGTGCGGGGGCAGCTCAACCTGACGGAGACGATCGGCTGGGGCGCCATCGAGCACGCCCGGGCGGGAGGCGAGCGCCTGTCGGCAGCGCGCGAGTCTCAGCAGGACGTGCGTGAGCGGGTGGTGACGGCCGTGGCCGGCCTCTACCTCCAGGCCGTCACCTCCGCCACCCGGGTGGCGGCGGCGCGCGCCCAGCTCGCCACGGCGCAAACGCTGGCCACGCGAGCGGAGGACATGAACCGGGCCGGTACCGTCGCCGGCATCGAGGTCCTCCGTGCCAACGTGCAACTGGCCGCCCAGAAGCAGCGGCTCATCCAGGCCCAGAACGAAGAGGCCCGACGCCGGCTGTCCCTGTCTCGCGCGATCGGCCTTCCTCTCGATCGGGAGCTGGAGCTGGTCGACCGCGCCCCCTACCTCGAGCTGGAGGCGCTCGGCCTGGACGAGGCGGTCGAGCAGGCGCTCCTCACCCGCGCCGACCTGAAGGCGGCGGAGGCGTCGCTCCGGGCGGCCGAGCACGAGGGCCGGGCGGCCTTCGGAGCGGCCCTGCCCTCGCTGCACCTGGGCGCCGAGCTGGCGGGCGTCGGGCCCCGCCCCTCCGAGGCCAAGCGCGTCTACGCCTTGGTGGCCCGGGTCAGCGTCCCCATCTTCGAGGGCGGGCGCGCCCAGGCACAGGTCGCCCAGGCCCATGCCGCGCTGGACCAGCAACGCGCCCGGGTGGCCGACCTGCGGGCTCGGATCGAGTACGAGGTCCGCGCGGCGCGCCTCGACCTCGAGGCCTCCGCCCAGCAGGTGGTGGTGGCCCGCGACGCCCGGGAGCTCGCCGAGAGACAGGTGGAGCAGGCGGAGGACCGCTTCGCCGGCGGGGTGGCGAGCAACATCGAGGTGGTCGAGGCGCAGCAGGCCCTGGCCGAGGCGACCGAGAGCTACATCTCGGGATTGACGGCGCACAACCTGAGCAAGCTGGCCCTCGCCCGAGCGCTGGGCGTTGCGGAGGCGGAGGCCGCGCACTTCCTGGGCGAAGGGAGATGAGCACTCGAGAGACAGGCCTGGCCTCCGCCCATCGAGAGCCCGGCGATCGTGCGGCATCGCCACGATCATCGGCCTGGCCCGGCCGGACGCGATCAGACTGTCGAGGATGAAGCTCGCGCGCACGTCCTCCGTCCAGCCGCTTTCGAGGTCTCCGGATCCATGCAGGAGGTAGAGCACCGGGTAGCGGCGGTTCACGTCCGAAGAGTAGCCGCACGGTGTGTAGACCCGGAGGGGGCGGACCTGGTTCAGGATCGCCGAGCGATGCCGGGCTCCTGGACCCGCATTCGGGAGTCCGGTATCGTTCTAGTCGTGACCCGGTGACCGACCTTGTGGTCGGTGCTCGTCAGGAGGCGGCTCGGTGGAGTTGCAGGCCGAGACGGAACGGCTGGTTGCGGCGCTGGAGGAGGCCTCCGTCCCCTATGCGATCGCCGGCGCGATCGCCCTTGCCGTCCACGGCGTCCCCCGAGCCACCACCGACATCGACCTCCTGGTGATGCCGCAGGACCTGGACGCCGCGCGGCAGGTCGCGCGCGACCGCGGCTTCGTCATCGAGGCGCTACCGATGCGCTTCTCCGATGGGATGGAGGTGACGCGCCTCACGCGGATCGAGGGTGAGGAGTCCCTGACGGTCGACCTGCTGCTGGTGAATCCCCAGCTCGAGGCGGTCTGGGCTTCGCGGGAGCGCCGACGATGGGCGATCGGGGAGTTCTGGGTGGTCTCCCGCGACGGGCTGATTCAGATGAAGGCCTGGGCCAACCGGCCTCAGGACATCGCCGATATCCACCGGCTGAATGAGGCCGACCGGTGAGCGCGGACATGGGAGCCGCCGGCATCACCTCGCGCTTGGCCCGTGTCTCGGCCGCATCCGACCTGCGGACGAGCCGGCGCCTGGACCCCAAGGTGGACATGTCGCCGGAGGCTATCTCTCGACGCCTCCGCCTGCAGTCGCAGCTCCGGGCTGCCTGTCTGGCGTGGGGCCGCGCCAGGGCGGAGACGCATCCCTAGCCTAGCGGCGCTAGAGGCTGGAGGTGCGAGGCGGTGGCAGCACGTTGCTGGTTTCGCTCGTGAGCTGTCCTTTCTGGGGCTTGAGCCGCCGTTTCCGGTCTGTGAGCTGCGGCCGGGAGCGCCGGATCGGCCGGCGTACGTGGCGCTGCTACGCCACGTGCTCCGCCCGCCCGGGGGAAGGAGCGCTTGGAGGCTCGCCCCGACAGTCTGGTGCGCATCCTCTGGAAGAGCGAAGTCCTCCGGCCGAAGGCGCTGGGGTGCCGGAGCAGCCACGGCAGCCGGGAGGATGACCAGTCGAAGCCGCGGGCGGCGCGGGGCCAAGGCGTCCGCGCGCTGACCGTCCCGCCCCTCCGCAGGTGGAGGCGGATGCGGTGCCTACTCTGGGCTCAGCAACTGACGGAGCCGGGTCCCGGCGGCAGCGCGGACCCCGGCGTCGTGGTCGTTGGCGGAAACCGCGAGCAGCAGGTTCCGGTCCGTCAGGTTGGGGTTTCGGACCGCCGCGGCCCGCACGGCCGGATTCGGGTCGTCGCCCGCGATGTCCGCCAGCAGGGCGGGCTCCGCCAGGTGGTGGTTTCCCGCGGCGGCCGCGCGGACAGCGTCCGGCATGTCGCTCCCGATGATGTTGGCTAGAGCGGCCGGGTCGGTGAGGCACGCGGCCATCATCGCGCGCACCTGGTCGTCGCTCGATTGCGAGAGTAGGCGTGTCACGAGAGCCTGCTGCGGTCGGCTCTGCTGGCACAGCTTCTGAGCCGCCAGGTGTCGGTTGTTGGCAGCCGAGTCCAAACCGGCGACCTGTGCGAGGACAGACTGATCGGTGAGGCCACGATTCACGAGTGCTTGCCACCTCACCCTAGTCGACACGTCCTGCGTCGCGATCTTGGCCAGCAGCGGCTGGTACCTCAGTCTCTTGACCGCGGCGGCCCGCTCGCTCGGGTCTGCACCCTCCGTCGCGACGGCGATGAGGACCGGCTCATCCGTCACGCGCCACAGCGCTTCCAGGCGAACGTAGAGGTTGGGATCGTTCTTGGCAACGGAGGCCAGAGTCCCCTGATCGTCGATTCCAGCGAGTGCCGCCCTCCGCATCTCCGGCGATGGGTCGTGCAGGGCGATATGTCCCAGCACCGCCTGGTCACGGAGCTTCTCGATCGCCATCTTGCGCAGCTTGGCATCGGGCTCGCTCTTCGCGATGACCGCCAACGTGTCCGGATCGTCGAGCGTCTTCAGGGCCGCCTCGCGCACGCTCGGGCTCTCGTCCTGTCTGGCGATCTGCGCCAGGATCGAAGGGTCGTCGAGAGCTGGCACGGCGGCCGCGCGGATCAGCGGGTCGTCATCTCCTCGGGCCAGCCGCGCGAGAAGCTCCTGATCCGCGAGCTTCCTGACGGCGCTGAGACGGGCCTGCCGCGCGTCGTCTGCTGCGGCAATCTGCCCGAGCAGCGCCTGCCGGGTGTCGTCGAGGCGCATGACGGCGGCCCAGCGGACGTTGGCGTTGGGATCCCGGGCCAGCCGTGCCAGAGCCTCTTGGTCGGCTAGCTGGGCCGTTGCGGCCAGGCGCACCTCCGGGTCATCGGACGCCGCCAGGGAGCCGAGGCGTCCCTGATCCACCAGCTTTCGAATCGCTTCGCTGCGAATCCGCGAGTCCACGTTGGCGCTGGCGATGTCTGCCAGCGCGGCCTGGTCATCGAGTCTTCGCACCGCCGCTCTGCGAATCTGGAAGCTGTCGCGACCTGTGGCGATGTCCATGAGGGCCGCCTGGTCCGTGAGTCCCTCGATGGCGTTCATTCTGACGTCCGTGCTCGGATCGCTGCGGGCCACACGGGCGAGGACGGCCTGGTCCCGGAGGGCGGCCACGGCAGCCCTGCGCACGTACCCCTCGGAGTCCTCCAGCGCCATCGTCGCCAGAGTGGCCGCGTCACTCAGTCTCTTGGCCGCTGCAGCCCGGACGTGCCCATCGGGTGCGCCGAGCCCGAGATCCGCATAGATCTCCTGAGCCAGAGTCTGGTTCTCGACGCGTGCGGCGGCAGCCA
>CAZNNH010000269.1:0-5902 GCA_964574335.1 uncultured Acidobacteriota bacterium
CGAAACCGCCGGAGGTCGACCGTGAGCGAGATGCTTCCCTGTGTCGAGATGGGCCCGGAAGAAGGGGCCGACTCGGCGATCGTCTGGCTGCACGGCCTTGGGGCCAGCGGCCACGACTTCGAGGACGTGGTTCCCCTTTTCGAGCTTCCCAACACCCGCTTCGTCTTTCCGCATGCCCCCGAGCGGGCGGTCACCATCAACACCGGCCTGATCATGCCCGCCTGGTACGACATCCGCTTCCTGAGCCACGGCAGCGGGGGCGAGGAGCCGCGCCACGTCCACGAGTCGGCCGAGATGATCACCGCCCTGCTCGACCGCGAGCGCGAGCGCGGCGTCCGCTCCGACCGGATCGTGCTGGCCGGCTTCAGCCAGGGGGCGGCGATGGCCCTGTTCGTGGGTCTGCGCTACACCCAGTCCCTGGCCGGGCTCGTGGTGCTGAGCGGCTACGAGCTGCTGCCGGACACCCGGGAGTTCGAGGCCAGCCCGATCAACGCCGCCACCCCGATCCTGTTCTGCCACGGCTCGCTCGACCCGATGGTCCCGGTGGAGCGGGGGCGTCTGGCCCACGATGCGGTGGCGGAAGGGGGGCGGCCGGTGGAGTGGCACGAGTTCCCGCACGACCACACCGTCTCGCTGGAGGAGATGGAGGTGGTCCGGGTCTTCCTGCACCAGCACCTGGCCGAGTTGCCGGAGGGCTAGCGCCGTCCGCCCGCGTCGATCTCCAGGCTCAGGTGGAGCGCTCGGCCGCCGTCTTGCGGGCCCGCTGTTGGCTTCGTGTCGTTGCCGAGAGGACGGCACGCATCAGCCCCGGGCTCAGGCGGTAGAGCAGGTGCAAGGCGTGCAGGATCGGCGTGCCGTAGACCAGGAAGCGCCGCTTGCCGATGGAGCGGCGGACCAGCCGGGCGATCCGCTCCGGCGGATCGAACAGCCAGTCGGGCTGGCGGGTGACGTCCTTCTGTCCGGCGGCGCCCATTCGGGTGCGGACCAGCAGCGGGCAGACACAGGAGACGCGGACTCCCAGCGGACCGAGCTCCGCGCGCAGGTACTCCGAGAGCCACAGCGCGCCGACCTTGACCGGGCCGTAGGCCGCGTACCCGGGGAAGGGGAGCAGCGAGGCGCCCGACCCGAGGTTGACGACATGGCCCCGAGCCGCCAGCAGCAGCGGCAGGAGGGCCCGCGTCATCAGCGTCACGCCCAACAGGTTGACCTCGAACGTCAAGCGCCAGTCGGCTTCGCTGAGCTCCTGCCACGCCCCGAGGCGCAGGACCCCGGCGTTGTTCACCAGCACGTCGACGCGGCCGAACCGCTCGCGGCAGGCCTCGGCGAACTGGGCGACCTGGGTGGCCTGCGTCACGTCGACCACTTGCAGCAGCTCGGCCCCGGCCTCGGCCGCCGCCCGTTCCAGCTCGGCCTGGTCGAGATCGCAGATCGCGAGCGCGTAGCCGGCGCGGCCCAGCTCCAGCGCCGACGCCCGGCCGATCCCGTTCGCCGCTCCCGTGACGACGGCCACCCGCCTATCGCTCATCTTGGCTCCCCGGTCGACAGCTCAGGGCCGCGGCGAGATCCGCAGGAAGGCCACGTCGTGCGGGGCCACCTTCGCCTCGTACCGCCCGGTATGCGACCCGGCGTCCGCCTTCTGCCAGATGTCGCGGACCAGGCAGGCGGTCTCCGGCGACAGCCCGATGTCCTCCCAGGCCACCCTCAGTGGACGCTCTTCGGTCCCCCGGTTGAAGAGGATGACGGCGCGCGAGCCGTCGGCGAGGGGCTTCATCCACGTCTCACCGGTCCCGTCGTCGCGGACCTTGCGGCCCTGGATCCCGAGCGGGTCCTGGTCGACGGCGATTGCCTCGGGGTGGGTCAGGATCGCCTGCACCTCCGGCGTCATGGCGTCGAGGTCGTTGCCCGCCATCAGCGGGGCGGCGAACAGGCACCAGAAGGCGAAGTGGGACCGGCTCTCGGCCGGGCTGAGGCCGCCGTTGCCGACCTCGAGCATGTCGGGATCGTTCCAGTGGCCGGGACCGGCGTAGGGGAAGAGATCGGCCATCAGATCGATGATGTGCACCACGCCCATCCCGCTCCAGGACCGGCCGCAGTCCCAGCAGTCCTGGATGTCGCCGGTGGCCCGCCACAGGTGCCCCACCCCCGAGGCCCAGAGCCAGGGCTTGGTCGACCCCCACTCGCAGATGCTGAACACGATCGGCCGGCCGGTCTTCCGTAAGGCCTGGCTCATCTTCTGGTAGGCGTGGCGGGTGTCCTGCCCCTCGGTGTGGCACCAGTCGTATTTGAGGTAGTCGACGCCCCACTCGGCGTAGGTCTGGGCGTCGATCGTCTCGTGGTCCTTCGACCCGGGGCGGCCGGCGCAGGTCTGGGTGCCCGCGTCCGAGTAGAGGCCGAACTTCAGCCCCTTCGCGTGCACGTAGTCGGCGAGCGCCTTCATCCCCGACGGGAAGCGCTCGGCGTCGACCACGATCTTGCCGGACGCGTCCCGGTCGACCTGCCAGCAGTCGTCGATGACCACGTACTGGTAGCCGGCGTCCTTCATCCCGGTCCGTACCAGGGCGTCGGCGGCGCTCCTGACCAGCTCCTCGCTGACGTTGCAGGCGAACTTGTTCCAACTGTTCCACCCCATGGGCGGGGTGAGGGCGAGGCCGTCGCCAGCCCGGGCCGGCCCCGCCGGGGCCAGGACGAGAGTGAGGACGAAGAGAGCGAAGATCCTGCCGGGAGCCCGCATGGCCACCTCCTGAGTTTCGCAGAGTCTACACCGGTGCCGGTTGGGCTCCAGCCCGCTGAGGTCGTGGTTCGCCAGAACGCCCTCAGGAAACAGCCGCCACGGCCCGATCCAGCGCAAGCTCCGCCCCGTCCGTGCTACACTGATCCCGTGGAGCACGGGTATCGGTGAACCTCACCGTCACCATTGACGACGAGACCCTGCGGAGGGCACGCATCCGCGCCCTCGGCCAGGGGACCTCGGTGAATGCCGTGGTGCGTCAGTTCCTCGAGAGTTACGCCGGCGCAGAGAAGGAGCAGGAAGCCCGGTCCCGGCTGGTCCGCCTGGCCCGCGCCTCGCAAGCGACCAGCGGCAAGGCGGGGCGGAGCTGGTCGCGGGAGGACCTGTATGCCGAGCGGCTCAGGAGGCCGCGGCGAACGCGGTGAGGAGCTTCCTCGACACCAACGTCGTCGTCTACGCCTTCGACAAGGCCGACCCCGCGAAGCGGGAGACGGCGACTCGGATCCTCGAGTCCGATGAGAGGCTCGTGGTCAGCACCCAGGTCCTGCTGGAGACCTGGTGGACGCTCACCCGGAAGCTGGGCACACCCCTTCTCGAGGCACAAGCGACAGAGGTTGTCGATCAGCTCTGTCTGCTGCCGGTGGTCGCCACCGACGCCGAGCTCGTGGTCCGTGCGATCCAAACCGGCACCAGCGCTCGACTCGCGCTGTGGGATGCGCTGATCGTGGAGGCGGCTCGGACAGCAGGCTGCCAGAGGCTGCTGAGCGAGGATCTGCAGCACGGCCGGGACTTCGGGGGCGTCGTCGTCCTGAACCCCTTTCGGGCGTGACGGATCCGCCGGCGCCGGAGGTCGGCCGGAGGCAGTCGCGACCGCCCAGGTCGGCGTCGACGGGCCTGGGACCTCCGGTCATGTGACGATGCGGGCGCCACCGGCGCCCGGCTCCACCGCGACCCGTGCCGGCAGGCGCTCCGCCAGCTCCGGGATGTGGGTGATCACGCCGACCAGGCGCCGGCCGCCGTGCAGGGACTCGATGGCCTGGACCACCAGGTCGAGGGCCTCCGCGTCGAGGGTGCCGAAGCCCTCGTCGAGGAAGAGGCTCTCCAGGGACTCGCTGGCCCGTCCGTCGGCGCTGAGCGACGCCAGGCCCTCGGCCAGCCCCAGGGCCAGCGCCAGCGAGGCCAGGAAGGTCTCGCCGCCGCTCAGCGTCCGTACCGAGCGGCGGGTGTCGGCGTGCCAGTGGTCGAGGACGAAGAACTCCTGCTCCTCACAGGCCAGGGAGTAGCGACCCTGCGAGAGCGTGAGCAGGTGCCTCGATCCGTCGCGGGCCAGCCGCGCCAGCGCCTCTTCCTGGATGTAGGCCAGGAGCTGGTTGGCCTGGAGGAGCTGGGCCAGCCGCCCCGCCACCGCCGCCTGGTCGGCGAGACGCTCCCTCGAAGCCCGCAGCTCGGCGGCCCGGGTGAGGCTCTGCTCCAGCGCCAGAAGCTCGGCCCGTTGCCGCTCCACGTCGCCGGCGAGCGCGGTGACCCGCTGCTGGCAGGCGGCTCGCCGTCGCTCGAGGTCCGACACCTCGTCGCCCGCGTCGCCCGCGTCGGCGCGTTCTTCCCACCCGTGCTCTCGGGCGAGCTGGGCCAGGGCCTGGCGGGCCTCGGCCAGCGCGTTCTCCACGTCGCGGCGACGCGCCTCGAGCTCTTCCGTGTGAACGGTGGATGCCTCCACCTGGGCGCGAGCGGCCGCCGCCTCCCGGTCGAGACGGGCCCGCTCGGCCTCCAGCTTGTCCTGGTCCTTCTCGAGGCGCTGGTGGCGCTTCTGGCCGTCGGCCAGCCGCGCCCGCTCGCTGGCCACACGGTCGCGCAGGTCGCCGGGCTGGGCCAGCTCGAGGGGGCCGAAGCCGAGCGCCAGCAGCGCCTGGCGCACCTCCTCGCGTGTCTTCTTCACCGACTCGGCTCGGGCGCTGAGCTCGCTTTGCCGCCCACGGCTGGCGCGCCACTCCGCCAGGCGTTTCTCGGCCAGGATGCCGGCGGCGGCGCCGCGCCGGCGCTCCTCCTCCAGCCCCTCGCGCGCCGCCTCGACCTGCGCCTCGGCCTCCTCGAGGGCGGGCAGCACCTCCACCGGCAGGCTGGGGATCTCCTGCTCGCAGACCGGGCAGGGCTGTCCCGGGCGCAGATGACGCCGGAGCTCGGCCGCCACGTGGCGACGCCGCAGCTCGTCGCGCTGGCGGCGCGCCCGCTGGAGCTCGGCCTCGCCCGCCTGCTCGGCCGCGGCGAGGGCGGCGAGGGCGCGCTCGGCCTCCTCCCGCTCGGCGGCGAGCCGCTGCTCGCGGCTCCGCTCTTCGGCCGCTTCCGCCTCCACCTGCTCCCGCTGGCGCTCCAGGCGGACCAGCTCTTCGGCGCGCGGCTCGGCGCTGAGGAGCTGTTGCAGGCGGCGCTCGTCGTAGCCGCTGCCGGCCAGCGCCTGCTGCAGGCGGCCCATGCGACGCCGGACCTCGGCCAGTCCCTCCTCGAGCTGCGCCACCTGACCGGCCGCCGACTCGCGGCGGGAGCGCTCGGTCTCCAGGTCGGACGCCAGCGTCTCGCCCTCGCGCCGGGCGCGCCGGACCTCGCGGGCCACCCGAAGCCCCTGCTCCAGGGCCAGCCGGTCGGCCTCGACGCGCTCCCGCTCCGTCTCCAGCCCGGCCAGCGCGGCCTGCCGGGCGGCCAGGTTCTCCTCGGTCGCCTGGGCGTAGTCGGCGGCGAGCTGGCCGGCGATGAACTCGGCCTTCTGGCGCGCCTCGCTGGCGCGGCGGTGGGCGATCGCCTGCATCCGCTCGTAGACGCCCAGGTTGAGCAGGGCGGTGAGGATCTTGCGCCGCTCCTCGGGCTTGCCGGCCAGGAAGGCGTCGAACTCCCCCTGCGGCAGCACCACCGAGCGGGTGAAGGCCTCGTAGTCGAGACCCACGATCGCCTCGACCTGCTCGGTGGCCTCCCGGACCCGGTCGGCGAGGGGGACCGTCTCTTCGCCCTCGAGCGCCTCGAGGCGGATCTGGGTCGCCCCCGAGGCGCGCGCCACCCGCGCGATGCGATAGCCCCGGCCGCCGACCTCGAAGTCGAGCTGGACCGCCAGCCGGTCGGCGCCGTGGCTTATGAGCTGCCGGTACTGGGAGCCGACCCGGGGCACCTGGCCGTAGAGGGCGAAGA
>CAZNNH010000270.1:0-5891 GCA_964574335.1 uncultured Acidobacteriota bacterium
AGGTGGTGCAGGAAGCCGATGCCGAAGAGGAGGACCAGCCGCCAGGCGAAGCGGCCCCGGAAGTCGATGCCCCGCCGGTCGGCCCGGTCCATCTGGATGAAGAAGCTCAGCCCGAACAGCAGCGAGAAGAGGATGTAGAACTTCCCGACCAACAGGATCTGGTCGAAGCCCATGACCACCTTGTCGCCGATCCGCGACATGACGAAGTTCTGCTGGGCCTCGGGCATGGGGGCGCCGAGGTACATCTCCACCATGTGCACCAGGGCCACGCCGGCCAGGGCGAAGCCCCTCACGGCATCCACGACGTGGATCCTCGGGAAGCCCGTCCCCGACGAGAGCGTCGTCGACATACGATCCACCGTCCTTTCCGGGATGGCGGGCGACGCGCGGGGGCCAGGCGTCCAGCAACGGCAAGCCCCCGCGAGCCCCCAATACGACGAGACGACCGGGCTCAATTGCCTCTACGGTCCCGGGCGTCCTGGGGTTCCCTGGTCGCCGCCCTGGCTCGTTCGCCTACGGCCGCTCGCGGGGAGCGGCCGCGGCGATCTCGCCGCAGTCTCCCGAGCCGTTGGGCGTGTGAAGGGAAGAAGTGCCCTGCTGATACAGCCGAACGTAGTCGAGATAGAGGGCGGCCTCGGAGAAGTCCGTCACCTCGAAGGCGCCGCCCAGTGTCCCCCCGGCCGCCAGGTTGGCGATCAGGAAGTGCGGCCGGCGCAGCTCCTCGGCGTTGTCGTCGGTGATCTCGAAGCGGGCCTGTGGCTCGCCGTCGATGAAGAACCGCAGCTCGTTCGCCGTCCACAGCAGGCCGTAGGTGTGCCACTGGCGGTGCGGGAACCCGGCCCGGCCCACGAACACATGGCCACCGTCCTCGCCGCGGCAGTGCGGGTTCCCGGGGCCGTTGACGTCTTCCGGCCAGGAGCTGCAGGCGTCCACGCGTCCGCTGGCCTCGTCCCGGAAGAGCACGTTGTACCCCATGTGGCGCCCCGGCGACGAGTACTCCATGACGTCGACCTCGCCGCAGGCGGGCCACGGCACCCCGGTCCCTTCGGAGTTGCAGTCGGGGCAGGGTCCTTCGCGGATGCGGTCGCCGAGCATCCAGACCGCCGGCCACAGGCCCGACTCGGGAACCGCCCGATCGTGCTGCGGCAGAAGGGCCGAGAACTCCAGGTACCCGTACCGGAAGGTCAGGTCGTGCTTGGTGATCACCCGCCCCGACGTCACCGGATAGGAGCGGAGGGCCGAGCCGTCTCCGCCCCGAAACGCCCAGTCCTCGGCGCAGTCGGGGTCGGCGGGCTCGGCGGGAAGCTCGGAGACGGCGTACGGCGAGCCGTCGGCCTTGCCGCAGTTGATCGGCAGGTTGCGCAGCCGCAGCTCCATCATCCCGCTCCGCTGGCACAGGTTGTAGCGGTCCGGGTGGCTGTCGCACTGCCTGCGGGTGTAGCCCTGGATCTCGCCGTTCACGTGGAGGAGCTGGGGCGTCCAGACGGGGTCGAGCGCCGAAGCCGGCTGCCCGCCGTCCCGGACACCGCCGAACTCGTCGGCCCACGCGCACGTGTACCCTTCCGGAACCAACCGCGAGTGGCGGGGGCCCGCCTCATCAGCCGACGCCGGACCGGTCGCCAGCAGACATCCGATCACCCCCACCCCTGCCCCGAGGGCGCGAGCGGCGGATGGGGTCACGGCTCGGCGGCCGCGAACGGATCTTCGCCGAGCTGACGCAGCAGCTCCAGCGACCAGGCCCGCTCGAAGTAGTAGATGGGCTGCAGCAGCGTCTGACGGACGACCGGCAGGAAGCCCAGACAGCAGGTGAGACAGCCGGCCAGGAAGCCCACGGCCATCAGCACCGCCGCCAACACCGCCTTCAGGAGCACGTAGACCAGGAAGGCCGCCGGGTGGGCCACCACCATCCCCATGGCCACCTCGAGCGCCTGCCGGCAGCCGACCTTCCGGCGGAACTGGATGGGGGCCACGAAGTCCCGCAGCAGCACCGAGGCCAGGCCGGCCACGATCAGGACGCAGACGAGCAAGAAGCCCAGGAAGACGAGGGCCAGCAGCCTGGACAGGCGGAACCCCTGGTGGTGAAACGACAGGCCCAGGATCACCCCCGGCACCACCAGCGCCAGGACACCGGCCAGCGTCAGCAGGATCAGGCCCAGGTTCCAGACGAAGTAGTCCTTGGCCTGGACCCGGTTCCGGCGCCAGGTCCGGACCACGTGGGCGCCGCCGGTGGCCACGTTGTCGACGTACATGAAGACGCCACGGCTGTTCAGCCAGACCACCAGGACCACCACCAGCAGCACCAGGGCCACCACGCAAAGGGCCAAGCCGACGGTCCAGCCCAGGTCGAGCCACCCCGGGATGCTCGGCCCGAAGCCGGCCACTCCATCCCCCCGGGTCGAGGAGCCGCCGCCGCCGGTGCCGCCTCCGCTCCCCATCGCCCGGCCACACTGATCGAGGAACGCCACGAACCCCAACGCCAGCCATCGGTCGAACCGAAAGGGGAAGAGCTGTCGCCGGGTCCGCTCGACGGCCTGCTGGGCGGCGTCGATCGGGGAGATCCGGGGAGCTGCGGTCGCTGTCGAGGCCATCGTCACTTCCTCCTCCAGGTGGAACCTACGCGCCGGACGTGTGGCCCGTCAAGGCGGAAAGGGGCGGATCTTCGAGGTGAGCTTGACCTGGGCAACCGGGCGCAGGATCATCGCGTCCATTCCGGGCGTGCCGAGACGAGATCACGCCCGGGCCTTGGAAGGGAGCCTCGAGCCCATGAACGCCCCACAAGACCCCGAGCCTGCGCTGCTTCCCCACGGCATCTGGCTCCCCTTCGTCCTGGTGACCAGCCTCTTCGCGCTGTGGGGCTTCGCCAACGACGTGACCAACCCGCTGGTCAAGGCCTTCCAGGAGATCTTCCTGATCAGCGCCGCCCAGAGCAGCCTGGTGCAGACCGCCTTCTACGGCGGCTACGCCACCATGGCGATCCCGGCCGCCATCTTCATCCGCCGCTTCTCCTACAAGTCCGGGATCCTCCTGGGTCTGACCCTCTACGCCACCGGTGCGCTCTTGTTCATCCCGGCCAGCATCACCATGCTGTTCTGGCAGTTCCTGGTGGCCCTGTACGTCCTGACCTTCGGTCTGGCCTTCCTCGAGACCGCGGCCAACCCGTACATCATGTCGATGGGGCCCGAGGAGACCGCCACCCGCCGCCTGAACCTCTCCCAGGCCTTCAACCCGATGGGATCGCTGGTGGGTATGGTGGTGGCCAGCAACCTGGTGCTGGCCCGCCTCGGCGTGAGCCAGTTCCGGGCAGAAGAGATCCGCAACCACCCCGAGTACGCCGGCCTGCTGCCGGGGGAGGTCGACGCCCGGGTGACCGCCGCCCTCCAGCATCTCGCCCACACCCAGCCCGACCGCCACGGCGCCATGCAGCTCCACGACCTGGCGGTGGTGAGGATGCCCTACGTGGCCATCGCCCTGGTGGTGATCGCCATGATGCTGGTCTTCGCCGTGACCCGCATGCCCACCGGCGGCAAGCACGACGCCCGCCTCCACCTGGGGACCACCGTGAGGCGCCTGCTCGCCCGCAGCCGGTATCTCGAGGGGGTGGTGGCCCAGGCCTTCTACGTGGGCGCCCAGATCATGTGCTGGACCTTCATCATCCACTACGGGATGACGCTACTGGGGATGGACGCCGCCACCGCCCAGCGCTACAACATCGTGGCGATGGTGATCTTCTGCTCCAGCCGCTTCATCTGCACGCTGCTGCTCAAGTACGTGAGTCCCGGGGGGCTCTTGGCCTGGCTGGCCTGCGGTGGGATCGTGCTCTCGCTGGGGACCATCTTCCTGCACGGGATGAGCGGCCTCTACAGCCTGATCGGCATCTCGGCCTGCATGTCGCTGATGTTCCCCACCATCTACGGCATCGCCCTCAAGGGGCTCGGCGAAGAGGCCAAGCTGGGCTCGGCGGGCCTGATCATGGCGATCGTGGGTGGCGCGCTGATGCCGCCCCTGCAGGGCCGCATCATCGACATGGGGCCGGTCGACCTCGGCTTCGTCACCCTGGAGTCGGTGCGGGCCTCTTTCGCCCTGCCCCTGCTGTGCTTCATGGTGATCGCCGTCTACGGCTACCGGACCTTGCGGGTCCACGATGCCGCCTCGGCCTGAGCGGGATCAGTAGACGAGCTTGTTCAGGGGATACTCGACGATCCCCTCGGCGCCGGCCCGCTTGAGCTCGGGGATGATGTCCCGGACCACCCGCTCGTCGATGATGGTCTCGAGCGCCACCCACTCCGGGTCCGCTAACGGGCTGACGGTCGGACGCCGCAGGGCGGTGAGGGTGGCCAGCACCGTCTCCACCTGGCTCCGCGGCACGTTCATCTTCAGCCCGACCTTCCCCTCGGCGGCCAGCGCGCCGCGCAGCAGCAGCGCCAGGTTCTCGAGCTTCGTCCGCTTCCAGGGGTCGGCCCAGGCCTCGGGGCTGGCCAGCAGCAGGTTCTTCACCTCGAGCACGGTGTCGATCACCCGCAGGCGGTTGGCGCGCAGCGAGCTGCCGGTCTCGGTGATCTCCACGATGGCGTCCGCCAGGTCTGGCGGCTTGACCTCGGTGGCCCCCCACGAGAACTGGATCTCGGCCGACACCCCCCGCTCCTCGAAGTAACGTTTGGTGACGTTCACCAGCTCGGTGGCGACCCGCTTGCCGTTCAGGTCCTCGGCCCGCTGGAACGACGAGTCGGCGGGCACCGCCAGCACCCACCGGCAGGGCTTGTGCGTCTGCTTGGAGTAGACCAGCTCCGTCACCGGGACCAGGTCGGCGCCGCTGTCGAGGTGCCAGTCGCTGCCGGTGATCCCGGCGTCGAGGACCCGCTGCTGGATGTACCGCGAGACCTCCTGCGCCCGTACCAGGATCGCCTCGATCTCGGGATCGTCGACGGTCGGGTAGTACGAGCGGTCCGAGACGGCGATCTCGTAGCCGGCCCGCTCGAACAGGCGGACCGTCGACACCTGCAGACTTCCCTTGGGTAACGCCAGCTTGAGAGACATTCGAGATGGGCCTCCTGATCCCGATCCGGCCCCGCCTCGGACCCTGGAGGCGGCGCCATCACAAAGGTAGAGAGTTTACTACCGACGGCGCAAGACAGCTCGGAGGCCGCCACCGCCCCGGTTCACCTGGAAGCCGCGGCGCTGCTGCGCTACGCTCCCTGGTGGCCCTTGTCCACCCATCCCGCCCACCTCGACGACGCCCGCCTCCTCTTCGACTACCTCTACCTCCGCGACCCCGAGCCGGCAGCGGCCGACGTGGTGATCGGCTTCGGGCACTTCGACATGAGGGTGCCGCGCCGGTGCCTGGAGCTCTACCGACAGGGGCGGGCGCCCCTGATCGTCTTCACGGGCGGGATCGGCGCCGGGACGGCGGACCTGGGACGCCCCGAGGCCCAGGCCTTCCTCGAAGAAGCCCGCCGGGCCGGCGGCGTGCCGGAGGAAGATATCCTCGTCGAGGATCGGTCGACGAACACCGGCGAGAACCTCGAGGCGACGGCACGCCTGCTCGGGGAGCACGGCCGCCCGCTGGGATCCGACGGGGGGATCGGCAGCGCCCTGATCGTGGCCACCGCGTACCGCCAGCGCCGCGTCCTTCTGACCTGCCGCCTCCTCCAACCGGGCGTTCGCTTCATCAATGCCCCGCCGGACACCACCTTCGACGCCGAGCGCTCGATGTTCGCGGAGAAGGGCCAGGACCTGGTGGCCCTGCTCGTCGGAGAAACGAAGCGGCTGCTCGAGTACCCGGCTCGGGGCTTCTGCCTCCCGGCCGATATCCCCGCGGAGGTCCTGGCCGCCTACTCACGCGCCGGCCGGGGTCCTCGCTCAGCGATCCCCGAGCGGTGGTAGCCCTGGGGGCA
>CAZNNH010000271.1:0-4235 GCA_964574335.1 uncultured Acidobacteriota bacterium
CTGGGTCTTCTCGCGCTCGGTCGGGGTGCCGAGTGCCACCACCCGACAGACCCTGGGGTTGAGGCACTCCGTGATCCGCTTGATGGTGCCTCCCTTGCCGGCGGCGTCGCGGCCCTCGAACAACACGACTACCTTCAGCTTCTTGGCCTTGATCCACTCCTGGAGCTTCACCAGCTCGATTTGCAGCCGACCCAGCTCGTGCTCGTAGTCCTTGCGGCTCAGTCGTGGCCGGTCGGCGGCGTCATCGGTCCTCGCCGACCGTCTTTTCGCATCGCGGCCCTTCTTGCCCATGCCGGTCTCCTCACCCCTCCGGAGCGGCCCCGCGCGGCCCGCCCGGGGGCTCTTGCCTGAGCGCCAGTCTAGCCGGAAACCATAGATTCTGCAGGTGGTTCCGTCGCCCGGCGTGGTCCATGCTATGATCCGACCCCTAAGCAGGCCGAGGGTGGAGGGGATTGGTCTCTCGGCGGATCCAGAGTGACCCGGATGGAGCTGAAGAGGTTCGGGAAGTACGAGGTCCTTGGACCGCTCGGCGAGGGGGCGATGGGCGTGGTCTACAAGGCCCAAGACCCCATCCTGAACCGTTTCGTCGCCATCAAGACGATCTCCGCCGGCCTCGGCGCCGACGACGAGCTTCGCCAGCGCTTCCAGCGCGAGGCGCGGGCCGCTGCCAGCCTCAACCACCCGAATATCATCACCATCCACGACTTCGGCGAGGAGCAGGGCCAGATCTACATGGCCATGGAGCTGCTCGAGGGGGATGACCTCAAGGACCTGATCGGGACCGACTCCCCCAAGCCCCTCGAAGAGAAGCTCGAGATCATGGAGCGGATCTGCGACGGGCTGGCCTTCGCGCACGCCAAGAACATCGTCCATCGCGACCTCAAGCCGGGCAACATCCACATCCAGCCCAACGGGCGGGTGAAGATCCTCGACTTCGGCCTGGCGCGGCTGGGCGGCTCGGACATGACCAAAGCCGGCGTGGTGATGGGCACCCCGAACTACATGTCCCCCGAGCAGGTGATGGGGGAGAGGGTGGACGCCCGCTCCGACATCTTCTCGCTGGGCGCCGTCTTCTACGAGATCATCACCAACCACAAACCCTTCGAGGCCGACTCGGTGCACGCGGTTCTCTACCAGGTGGTCCACAAGGAGCCTCAGCCGGTGAGGCAATGGGACCCCTCCGTGCCCCGGGCCATCGTCGAGCTGGTGGAGAGAATGCTCGCCAAGGACCCGGCGGAGCGTTTCGCTCACGCCGGCGAGCTCCGGGAGGCGGTGCACGGGATCCGCCAGGCGTTGGCGGCGGGGCGACTCGAGTCCGCGACCTTGGCCGAGATCATGGAGGTCGAGCTCGTCGACGCGGCCGAGGTGGCGCCGCCCCCCGACGCCAAGGCCGTCCTCGACGCCGACGGCACCCTCCAGATGGAGATCACCCAGGTCCCCGCGCCGGCGGCGGCGGCACCACGATCCTCGCGGCCCAGCCGCCCCACCTCGAGCCTTCCGCCGCGACGCCCGGCGAAGCCTCGGGTGGCGCCAGCGACCTCGAAGATCCCCTATCTACTGGGTGGCGTGCTGGTGGTCGCGGTCCTGGCGGCGGTCGGCTGGCTGGCCCTGCGAGAGCCAACTCGACCCACCGTGCCCACCAGCTCCGTCGAGGAGCGGGTCGGCGCGCTTACCCAGGCGCTGGTTCGGACGCAGATCAACTACGCCCGGCGGGTCCTCGAGGACAAGGACTACGAGGATGCGGCCAAGCAGGCCCAAGAGGTGCTGGCGCTGGACCCCACCAACCGAGAGGCCCGGGAGCTGTTGCAGTCCGCGCGCGACACCCTGGCGGATCTCGACGCTGCCGCCGCCGAGGCCCGCCAGGCTTTCGAGGCGGGCGACACGCAGGGCGCCGCCGAGGCGCTGTCTCGCGTCATGAGCCTGGATCCGGGACACCCCGTCGCGGCGGAGCTGTCGGCCAAGCTCAACGAGTTCTTCCAGGCGCAGGCCACCGACGCGCGGGCCGCGATGTTGCGCTCACGCACCGCCGCCGAGACGGGTGACGCCACCGACCAGGCCGACTTCGGGCGAGCGGTCTCGCTGGCGCAGGAGGCTTCCGGGATGCTGGATCGAGGCGAGTTCGCCGAGGCCACCCAGGGCTTCCTGAAGTCCCGCGACGCGTTCGACCGCGCGCGGCGGGCGAAGACGGCGGAGCGAGCCGAGGCCGAGCGAGCCGCCGCCGAGCAGGCCCTGCCGGTCGCCACCCCCACGGTCCCGCCCAGCCCCCACCCCACGCCCTCTGCCACACCGCGGGTGACCGCGCCCACGACGCTCGGCCCGGTGGTTCCGGCCACGTTGCCGGCCCGCACCTTTCAGGCGGCGCGGACCTCGATCCAGGGGGCGCGGGTCGAGAAGGGCGGCCTGGCCGGCTTCGACACCTCGGGCGTGCAGCGGCCGCCCGAGTTCGAGGGAAGCCTCGAGTTCGAGACCTCGCCCCCCGAGGTGCGGCCGGGCGAAACCTGCGAGGTGAAGGTCTTCCTGAGCAACAGCGGGAAGAAGTCGGTCAAGCTGGACCGGATCGAGGCCCAGACCATGGTCGACGGCAACAGCCTTCCGGTGCCCGTCGCGCTCCAGACCCACGACAGCCGACCGGGGAAGCGGGTCCTGGTGGGCGAGCTGTCGGTGGTGTTCCCGGCCGCCAGCAGTTGGATCCTCGAGGTCACCGTAACCTCCGAGAAGGGCGAGACCTACCGGAGCCGTCTCAGGGTGCGATGAAGCTCTCGCCCCTGCGACCGTGACGTGGCGGACGCACCGGTCACCGTCATCGGAGCCGGCGTGGTGGGCCTGGCGGTGGCGGCTCGGCTGGCGCCCGCGCACCCCGGGTTGGTGGTGCTGGAGCGTCACCGCCGCCACGGCCAGGAGACCTCGAGCCGCAACAGCGAGGTGGTCCACGCCGGCATCTACTACACCCCGGGTTCCCTCAAGGCGCGCCTGTGCGTGGAGGGCAACCGGCATCTCTACGAGTACTGCCAGCGCCGAGGACTCTCGTATCGCCGCACCGGGAAGCTGATCTCGGCCTCCCGGCGCGACCAGTTGGAGACGCTGGAGGCGCTCTTCGCGCGGGGTACGGAGAACGGTGTCTTGTTGCGCCGCCTGTCGCCGCGCGAGGCGGTCGAGCTGGAGCCCCAGATGGAAAGCGCGGGCGCTCTGCTCTCGCCCGATACCGGGATCGTCAGCGCCCACGAGCTGATGGACGCCCTGCTCAAAGACGCCCGGCGGAGCGAGGCGATCGTCCAATTCGGCGCCGAGCTGATTGCGGTGGAGCGCTCGAGCGAAGGGTTCCTGCTGACGGTCCGCTCCGGCGAGGAGGTCGAGACCTTCACCAGCGAGCGGGTGGTCAACGCGGCGGGCCTGGACTCGGACCGGGTTGCGGCCCAGGCCGGGATCGACCTGGCCGCCGCTGGGTACCGACTGCATCACTGCAAGGGCAGCTATTTCGCGGTCAGCCCGGGCCGGGCGGCTCTGGTCTCACGGCTCGTCTATCCGGTCCCTGCCCACGACAGCCTCGGCGTGCACGTGGTGCTGGGTCTCGACGGACGGCTCCGCTTCGGCCCCGACGCCGAGTACCTCCCCGGGCGAGCCGGCCCCGGCAACTACGCGGTGGACGAGTCCAAGCGCGCCGGTTTCGGCGCGGCGGCGCGGCAGCTTTTCCCCTCGGTTCGCGACCAGGACCTCTCTCCCGACATGGCGGGCGTTCGGCCCAAGCTGCAGGCCCCAGGCCAGCCGCCCCGCGACTTCGTGATCGCTGAGGAAAGCGGGCGCGGCCTGCCCGGCTTCGTCAACCTGATCGGGATCGAGTCGCCGGGGCTCACCTCCGCCCTGGCCATCGCCGACCACGTCGCCGGTCTGATCGCGGGCTGAGGCGGAACCTGCCGTGGTAGAGTGATCGGGTCACCTGAAACAAGGCTGGCTGGTGACCCGCGCCGGTGGCAGAGGCCACAGGTGGGGGAGCCAACGCCCATGAGCACGCTGCACCTACGGATCGAGTCGCCCCAGCGAAAGCCGTTCCGATACCGGTGCTCCGAGGCCTCGGTGGTGCTCGGGCGCTCGTCGAAGGCCGACCTGGTGGTCGCCGACCCCTACATCTCGCGCCTCCAGGCGCGTCTGTTCCGAGAGAACGGCCGCTGGTTCATCGAGGATCTCGGCTCCCGGAACCCGACCCTGCTGAACGGGCGACCGTTGGAGGGCGCCTCGCT
>CAZNNH010000271.1:4245-5886 GCA_964574335.1 uncultured Acidobacteriota bacterium
CGGCTTCGCCCTGGGCGACGTGCTCCAGATCTCGGAGACGCGGGTCTCGGTGGAGCCGGGCGAGATCTGGAGCGAGACCCCGGCCGAGATCGAGGGAACCCTGTACCGGCCCGCCTCGGCCCTGGTCACCGGACAGGACTCTGGGGCCCTGAGCCCGGAGGCGGCGCTGCGACGCCAATCGGAACGGCTGCGTCTGGTGCACGACGTCCACCGAGCCCTGGCCGGCTCGCTCTCGCTC
The DNA here is from genome assembly GCA_964574335.1 of uncultured Acidobacteriota bacterium. Taxonomy (GTDB): domain Bacteria; phylum Acidobacteriota; class Vicinamibacteria; order Fen-336; family Fen-336; genus CAZNNH01. Next base: position 4,484 of record CAZNNH010000271.1, read on the forward strand.
GAGGAGGTCCTGGAGCTGATCCTGGACCGCGCCTTCGCCGAGCTGCGCCCCGAGGAGGGTGCCATCTTTCTGAAGGACCCGGCCGGCGAGCTGAGGCGGGCGGCCAGCCGGCGCCTGCAGGGGGCCACGGGCGACTTCCTCTACTCGCGCAAGCTGGCCACCGAGGTCACCGAGAAGGGGCTGGCGGCGCTGGTGATGGACGCCCACACCGACGAGCGCTTCGCCACGTCCGACAGCATCGTCAGCGCCGGCGTGCGCAGCATCATCGCGGCGCCGCTGCTCGACCCCGAAGGATGCCTGGGCATGATCGTGCTCAACTCGCGCGTCCACCAGCGACGCTTCGGGGAGGAGGACGTGGAGCTTCTGGCCACCCTCGGGTTGGTGGCCGCGATGCGGATCAAGCACCTGGCGCTGGCCGAGGAGGCGGCCCAGCGCCGCCTGCTCGAGAAGGAGCTGGCGCTAGCGCGCCAGATCCAGGTCGGGCTGCTGCCGAGCCGCCTACCCGACATCCCGGGCTACTCGCTGTTCGCGTCCAACACCGCCTCCCGGGCCGTCTCCGGGGACTTCTACCAGGTCCAGGAGCGCGCGGACGGCCGCGAGTGCGTGCTGATGGTGGCCGACGTCTCCGGCAAGGGGATGGCCGCCTCGCTGCTGACCGCCTCGCTCGAGGCCCTCGCCGCCGGCCCGATCGAGGTGGGCCAGCCCCCCGAGGAGATCTGCGAGAAGGTCTCCCGACGCCTGCACGCGCGGACCGCTCCCGAGCGCTACGCCACCGGCTTCCTGGCGGTCCTGACGCCGGCCAGCGGACGGCTCGTCTACACCAACGCCGGCCACAATCCCGCGATCGTGGTCGCCCGGTCGGGCGACGTGGAGCGGCTCTCCGCCACCGGCCTTCCGCTCGGTGTGCTCCCTTCAGTCGCGTACGAGCGGCGGGAGCTGACCCTCGCTCCGGGACAGCTCCTGGTCATCTACACCGACGGCATCACCGAGGCCGCCGGCCCCTCGGGTGAGGAGTACGGCCTCGAGCGGTTGACCGCGCTCTGCCAGCGGCTCGTGGACGAGCCGCTGGCGCTCCTCTCGGCCGCCATCGAGCAGGACCTCGGGACTTTCGTTCAAGGGGAGCCCTTCGCCGACGACCGGACGCTTCTGATCCTGCGGCGGGGAGCGTAGTCGGGGCAGGGCGTCGCCGGGCTGCATCTGCTCTGCGGAGCCGTGACCATCGAACCACTCGGAGAGTCCGGGGTTCTCGCTGCGCATCGCGTGAAACGAGGTCGCGCGGCAGCGGCCGCCAGGCCCCCCGGCACGCGGGAACGGTGTCGCTGTCGCAACCCGGGAGGCAACTGGCTAGATTAGCTGGCCACGTGTCTGCACGCGCAGACGGGCCAGCTCGAGCCCGAGCTGCG
>CAZNNH010000272.1:0-5838 GCA_964574335.1 uncultured Acidobacteriota bacterium
ACTCGCCGATCAGGATCTTGCGGCCCCGCAGCCGCTTGACCTCCTCGGCCTCGGCCCGGACGATCCGGTCCAGCAAACGGTCCGAGTAGAACAGCCCGTAGTTGATCCCGTCGTAGTTGTGGGTGCCGATGGTCCAGGAGCCGCCGGTGGCGGCCATCACCGCGGCGTTTCCCATCAGCGTGTCCGGCTCCAGCAGGTAGTCGCTGACCGCCGGGAAGAAGACGTACTCGGCGTCCTCCTGGTCGATGGGAAACGAGATCTTCAGACCGTGGACGTCGACGCAGTCCTCCTCCAGGAACTCGCAGGTGTCGATCAGGGCCGGGGCCGGGATGGCGGAGGTGTTGTGGGTCTGCCCCTCGAGCTGCTCCCGGACCGCCACCCGCAGCGCCTTGGGGACGATGCCGACCTCGGCCAGCACCCAGCGGCCGAGGTGGGTGATCAGGCCGTGGTCGATCCCCATCGGGCACTCGCCCTTGCAGCGGCGGCAGGCGGTGCAGCGGTACAGCTCCTCGGCCAGACGGTTGATGGCGGCCTCGGTCAGGACGTCGTTGCCGAGGCTGAAGCGGGCGCGGAGCGCCCCTCCCGGCGTGAAGTAGCGCCGGTAGATCTTGAGCAGCAGCTCCGAGCGGAGGCACGGGATGTCGCGCGGGTCCCGGCTGGCCTGATAGACGGGGCAGCTCAGGGTGCAGCGTCCGCAGCGGGCGGTGACCTGGCTGGCGGCATCCAGCACCATGGCGTAGCTCGAGTGGGCCAGGATCGCCGCGAAGGCGTTCAGGAACCGCTGGGGAAGGTCTCGGGTGTCGACCGGCTCCAAGTAGTAGGACGTCTTGAGGGCCATGTCACCTCCACGGGGCCGGCTCTTGGCCGCGCCCTGCCCTCCACAAACGCACACCCCGTGCCAGGCCACGGCAACCGCCAGGCTCCCCGATAACCCCGCAAAAGCCAGGGTTCCTGCGGCGTCGCCAGGCCGCCACGTCTCGGAACTGAGACGGGTGTTCCATGATGTTGCACAGACGAGACGGTTTGTGCACAATGGGTGCGATGGAGCGTTCCTTCGATCCCCGGTACGGGGCCCTCATCTTCGACAACGTCCCCCACGGCATCTTCACGGTCGATGACCAGGGGCGGATCACCTCCTTCAACCGCGAGGCCGAGGAGATCACGGGCTGGCGCCGCGACGAGGTCCTCGGCCGTCGCTGCGCCGAGGTCCTGCGCAGCGATCACTGCGCACACGAGTGCTTCCTCTTCAGCAGCATCCGGGACCGTGAGGCGCGTCGCGACATGGAGGTCCGGATCGTGAGGCGCGACGGGACCGAGCTCCCGGTCTCGGTCAGCACCGCGGCGCTGCAGCACGCCGACGGGCACGTGATCGGCGGCGTGGAGATGTTCCGGGACGTCTCCGAGGTCGACAAGCTGCGGCGCGAGGTGGAGGCGAGCTACACCGTCGCCGACATCGTGACCAAGAGCCCGGCCATGCGCGGGGTCAGGGACATGCTCCCCCTGGTCGCCCGGAGCACCAGCACGGTCCTGATCGAGGGCGAGCCGGGCTCGGGCAAGGAGCTGGTGGCGCGCGCCATCCACAACCTGAGCCCACGCTCCGACGGGCCGTTCGTGGCCGTCAACTGCGGCGCCATCCCCGACACCCTGATCGAGTCGGAGCTCTTTGGCCACGTGCGCGGGGCCTTCACCGACGCGCGCCGCGACCGTCCGGGACGCTTCGCCGTGGCCGAGGGGGGCACGCTGCTGCTGGACGAGGTGGGCGAGCTCTCCCCCTCCCACCAGGTCAAGCTGCTGCGGGTGCTGCAGGAGCGCGAGTACACGCCCCTCGGCGCCGTGGAGGCGATCAAGTCCGACATCCGGATCATCGCCGCCACCAATCGCGATCTCTCGGTGGAGGTCCTCCACGGCCGGTTCCGACAGGACCTGTTCTTCCGCCTCCACGTGGTCCGGGTCTCGTTGCCACCGCTGCGGTCCCGCTCCGAGGACATCCCGCTGCTGGTGGAGCACTTCATCGGCCGTTTCAACGCATTGCAGGGACGACGGGTGCGGGGCATCTCGGAGCGGGCGATGGCCCTGCTCCTGCACTACAGCTTCCCGGGCAACGTGCGCGAGCTCGAGAACGCGGTCGAGCACGCCTTCGTGGTGGGCGGCGGCAAGTACATCGAGGCCGAGGACCTGCCCCCCCACATCCAGGGGCACTCGCCGGCGGTGGTCGCGCCCCCGCCGCCGACGCCCTTCACCCGCCCCCCATCGCCGGGCCTGGGTCCTCTCGAGGACGCCGAGGCCGCCACCATCCGCGCCTGCCTGGAGCGCCACCACGGCAACCGCACCCGTGCCGCCCGCGACCTGGGCATCTCCCGCAACACCCTCTGGCGCAAGCTGAAGCGGTACGGAATCGGGGGTCAGGTCTAGACTTTTGACTCGGCCGCGGGGTCGCTGCGCCTGGGCCAGGAAGTCACCGGCCGGTCCGACGCCGTGCCCCAGGACGCCTTCCTGATCAAGACCAGCAAGTGGCTCCGCGCTGGGCGAGGCTCAGCGCTTCCTGCGCGTCCACAGCCTCCGCGAGCCGAGGCTCTCGGACGACCGGCGCTCTTCCAGCTCCTCCGCCGTCGGCCAGCGCGGCGGGTGGGGGCGCTGGTCGGGGAAGGTGACCTTGCCGTAGAGCACGCAGCCCCGCATCCCGGGCTCGCAGATGGCGCCGCAAACCCGGCGACAGATCCCGTCGACCTCGTGAGGGCAGCCCCAGCCCCCGCTCATGCCCGGACCCTCCCCGGCTCAGTAGACACCCAGGTCGTCGATCCAGATGGTCCCCGAGGTGCCCGGCTTGACCGCGCCTCGGTCGAGGACGAAGACCAGCCCCACCACCTGGTCCAGATCGAGCCGGCCGTCGGTCTTCTTGTTGAGGGTGCGCAGCCGAGCGAAGGGCACCTGCACCCGGTGCCAGGTCTTCGAGGTCTTGACCGAGGCGAACCACCACTCGGTTCCTTCGTCCATCGAGGCGGGGTTCCGATCGCGGACCTGTACCCAGAGGCGGTAGACGCCGTCCGCCTTGACGGAGAAGGTGAGCCCGCTGCTCCCCCGCAGGTCCCGCTCCTGTCGGTTGACCAGGGCGCACCAGGTGTGCGGGTGACCCGGTCCGGGCGCCCCGAGGCGGAACTGCAGCCGTCCCGCCCCTCCCCCATCGACCCCGACGCCGGGGGCCAGCGTGTCCGTCTGCATCCACGAGGTCGGGTCGAACTCGGCGCTGAAATGGGAGGGGCCCTCGAAGCTCTCCAGCACCTCGGCCGGCTCGGGGGCCGCCGGGTCGGGCGGCCAGGCGGCGCGGGCGCGGCGCTCCGCGGCGGTCTGGTCGTCGAAGACGTAGATCGGGTTCGACAGCACCCACGGGACCTCCCAGCCCGGCAGCCGAGCCTCCACCCGGTAGACACCCGGTAGCCGGGCCTCGACCTGAAGCGTGCCTTCCGCCTCGGCCACCCGGACGCCGTCCCTCAGCAGCAGCAGCCGGGTCCCGGCCGGGATCCGCCCGCCCGCCCTGAGCCTCAGCCCGGGCGCGGGAGCGACGGTGCTCCCCATCGGCACCCGGCGGTCGCCGTTCTCGGCCACGAAGAAGAAGCCGGAGGCGTCGCCCAGCGCGCTCACCCCGATGTGCGACCGCCCCCGCTCCAGCGCCTCCAGGACCGCAGCGCGGTCGTGCTCGAGGTCACCGGCCAGCGGCGCTTCCAGCAAGACGTAGCTGCGCACCACGTCGAACAGCTCGCGGTAGCCGGGGAACCGCAGCGAGCGTTTTCTGGTCAGCCGGATCCGGCTGTGGGCATCGGCGCCGAAGAACCCGGCCACGTCCCGCTCGGCAAGCAGGCGATCCCAGTGCCGTAGGTTGGCGACGGGGGACCCCAGGCCACCGAGCAGCGAAAGCCGCGGGTTCACCTGGTAGAGAAACACGGTCCGGAGGAGCTGACCCCATCCGGCCTGGCGCCACTGGCTGTCCCCGTTGATCAGCTCGATCCCCCAGGGCCCGGGCAGGTCCCAGCCGGTGAAGTCGATCTCTGAGCGCGGGCTCGCCGGGTGGGCGGCGACCGAGAATCCCCCCAGGTCGCGGACGTCGAAGAGGGCGTCGTCGCCCTCTCCCGAGAAGCGGAACGCCGGGTCCGGTATCCCGTAGCCCAGGATGTGCCCGACGTTGGCCGAGATCTCGCACCCTACCAGCACCAGCAGCCGGCCGTGGTAGCCCTCGAAGCTCTTGCCGTCGAGGTTGTTGTGGTCGCTGATCACGATGAACGCCAGGCCCGCCGCCTGCGCCTCGGCGATCACCTCGGGGACGCTGCCGCCGCCGTCGGAGAAGGTGGTGTGGATGTGGGCGACGCCGGGCACCCGCACCCAGCCGTCGTCCGGGGGCTCTCCACGGAGCGGCGGTGGGGCCCACCGCGCCCCCCACACCAGGTAGCCCACGACCAGCACCCCGACGAGGGCCAGGCCCAGGCGCGCCCACCGCCTGGGCCGGCTCGACGCTCGCTCGGGGCGATCGGTGCTCGTGGCGACTACAGCCCGGCGGCGCTGCGAAGCGCTTCGGCCTTGTCGGTCTTCTCCCAGGTGAACTCGGGCTCGGTCCGGCCGAAGTGCCCGTAGGCGGCCGTCTGCTTGAAGATGGGACGCCGGAGCTGGAGGTAGTCGATGATCCCCGCCGGGGTCAGCGGGAAGACCTCACGGATGGCGGCCACGATCTTCTGCTCGGGGACCTTCCCGGAGCCCATGGTGTCGGTCATGATCGACACCGGGTCGGCGACCCCGATCGCATAGGCGATCTGCAGCTCGACGTGGTCGGCCAGGCCGGCCGCCACGATGTTCTTGGCGATGTGGCGGGCCATGTAGGAAGCGGACCGGTCCACCTTGGTCGGGTCCTTGCCGGAGAAGGCGCCGCCGCCGTGGCTGCCCACCCCTCCGTAGGTGTCGACGATGATCTTGCGTCCGGTGAGGCCGCAGTCGCCCTGGGGCCCCCCCATCACGAACCGGCCGGTGGGGTTGATGAAGTACTTGGTGTCCGAGTCGAGCAGCTCGTCGGGGATCACGGGTTGGATCACCTTCTCCAGGATCTCCTCCCGCATCGTCTCGATCTTGACCAGGCTGCTGTGCTGCGCCGAGATGATCACGGCCTCGACCCGCTTGGGCACGTCCCCGTCGTACTCGACGGTCACCTGGCTCTTGCCGTCGGGACGCAGGTAGTCGAGGATCTCCTCGCGGCGCACGTGGCTGAGCTGGCGGACCAGCTTGTGGGCCAGCATGATCGGCAGCGGCATCAGCTCCGGGGTCTCGCGGCAGGCGTAGCCGAACATCAGCCCCTGGTCTCCCGCGCCGCCCGGGTCGACGCCCATGGCGATGTCGGGCGACTGCTCGTGGATGGCCGAGATCACCGCACAGGTCTCGTAGTCGAAGCCGTACTTGGCGCGGGTGTAGCCGACGCCCTTGATGGTCTCGCGGACGATCGACGCAAGGTCGGCGTAGGCGCTGGTCGTGATCTCGCCGGCGATGAAGGCGAGACCGGTCGTCACCACCGTCTCACAGGCGACCCGGCTCTTCGGGTCCTGGGCGATGAGGGCGTCGAGCACCGAGTCCGAGATCTGGTCGGCGATCTTGTCCGGGTGACCCTCGGTGACCGACTCCGAGGTGAAGAGGTGGCGACCGTTCCTGCTCATCTTCTACACATCCTCCCCGGCCCCTCGGTCCGGCGGGGCCGCGCAAAACACATTAAGTTATCATCCGGGCTGTCGCAGGGTCAATGCCGAGCGCGGCGTGGGGGACACGATCCCGAATCCGATGGCGGCCGACGATTCGGGTCATGCGGCC
>CAZNNH010000273.1:0-5804 GCA_964574335.1 uncultured Acidobacteriota bacterium
ACGAGCGGTCGCCTCGTCCAGGAGATCCTCGCCGGGGCCGGGTTCGCCGTCGGCCTGGTGGACAACCTGCAGGTCACCACCGAACGGATGGAGGTGGGCTCGCCCGAGCTGGTGGTGCTGGACACGGTGACGCCCAGGCTCCCCGACTGGTCGATCCTGGACATCCACCTGAAGCTGGCCGAGCGCCCTCCGATGCTGCTGCTGTCCGGGACCTGTCTCGGCCCCGAAGCGCTGGCAGCCTTCCGGCTTGCGGTGGTCGGCCACCTCTCCAAGCCGTTCGCCGCCGACGCCCTCGTCGAAAGGTGCCGCCGGCTGCTTTCGAAGACCCCGCCGGGGGAGCCACCGGCCAGCGGCGAGCGTCGCCTCGAGCGCCGGCGGCGCTTCCTGGGAGACGCCGTGATCCTGACCGAGCAGGGCCAGCCGTCGCTGAAGGCCGAGGTCTGCGACATCAGCCCGGCAGGCGCCCAGATCGACCTCGGCGCCGCCGCCGACCGGGCGTACGAGAAGGGCAGCCGGCTGCGCCTGTCCCTGACACTGCCACCGACCTTCGAGCCGACCGAGCTGGTCGCGCGCGTCGAGTGGTGCTGCGACGGCTTCCTGGGTCTGAGCTTCACCGACCTGCCAGCCGAGACCCGTCGGCACCTCGAGGGGCGGCGGGCGAACGCCCCCGAGAGAGGGGACTGACTCAGGGCGTCTGGGTCACCTCGAGGGCCGTCGAGTGGAGGTCGGCCGAGCTGCCGCCGACGCTCACGTCGAACCACCCCGGCTCGACCACCCGTGACATCCGCGCGTCCCAGAGCCCGAGCTGCTCCGGGCCGAGCTCGAGCTCGACCCGACGGGACTGGCCCGGCTCCAGGTGGACGCGGGTGAAGCCCGCCAGCTCCTGGACCGGCCGGGGCAGCGAGCTCTGCCGGTCGCGGACGTAGAGCTGGACGATCTCGTCCCCGGGGCTTGTCCCGGCGTTCGTCACCTCGACCCCGACGGTGGCCCGGCCGCCTCGAGAGATGCGGGCCGGCTCGACCTCGGGCGGGCCGTACTCGAAGCGGGTGTAGCTGAGGCCGTGGCCGAACGGGAAGAGCGGAGTCGCCGAGGTGAAGAGGTAGCCCCGGCGCGCCGAGGGCTTGTGGTTGTAGTGGATGGGGACCTGGCCCACCGAGCGCGGGAAGCTCACGGTGAGCTTGCCCGAGGGGTTGACATCCCCGAACAGCACCTCGGCCAACGCGGTGCCGCCCTCCTGGCCCAGGTACCACGCCTCGAGAATCGCCGGCGCCCGCTCGGCGATCTCCGGTATCGAGAGCGGCCGGCCCCCGATCAGCACCACCACCGTCGGTGTGCCGGTATCGAGCACGCGAAGCACCAGCTCCTGCTGACGGCCGAGCAGCGAGAGCGAGTCGCGATCGCCCGGGTGGTCGACGCTCCAGGCCTCGCGGCAGGTCGCCTCGTTGTCGCCGACCGCCACGATCGCGACGTCGACACGGCGGGCCAGCTCCACCGCTTCGTCGATCAGGGGCTTCTGCTCGGCCGGATCGGCCGGCTCCACTGGCTCCTCGTAGTGTCCGCGCCAGTCCTGGGCGCCCCGGGTGAAGCGGCAGCCGACGGCGTGGTGCACCGTGATCGTCCGGCCGGCCCGCTCCCGGATCCCCTCGAGGACCGTCACGCCCCGGCCCGGGTCCCAGGAGTAGCCGCCGAGGTGCAGGCCGTCGGCGTTGGGCCCGATCACGGCCACGGAGTGGACCTGGGCGGGATCGAGGGGAAGCACGCCGCCGTCGTTCTTGAGCAGCACCACCGCCTCGCGCGCCGCTTGGAGGGCGAGGGCCTGGTGCTCGGGCGAGTTGGTGACCCGCTCGGCACGCTCCGCGTCGACGAAAGGGTCCTCGAACAGCCCCAGCAGCAGCTTCGAGCGCAGCACCCGGCCGACCGCCTCGTCGACGCGCGCCTCGTCCACCAGGCCGGCCCGGACCTGCTCCGCCAGGGTGCCCAGGCACGAGCCATCCTCTGCCTCGGTGTCCACGCCGGCCTGCAGGGCGAGGCGAGCCGCCTCTTCGGGGCTGCCGGCCACGTGGTGGATCGACTCGAGCTGGTCGATGCCCCAGCCGTCCGAGCTCACGAAGCCGGAGAAGCCCCACTCGCCGCGCAGCAGGTCGACCAGCAGCCAGCGGTTGATGTGGGTGGGGACGCCGTCGATCTCGTTGTACGAGGCCATCACGCTGTGGACGCCGGCACGCACCGCCGCCTCGAACGGCGGCAGGAAGAGCCGGCGCAGCTCCCGCTCGCCGAAGGGCGCCGGGCCGGTGTTGCTGCCGCTCTCCGGCTGGCCGTGGGCGACGAAGTGCTTGGCGGTGGCCACCACGTGGTCGGGACCGATCCCTGGTCCCTCGCCCTGCAACCCTGCCACCGCCGCCTCGCCCATTCGGGCCACCAGGTACGGGTCCTCACCGAAGGTCTCCTCGGTGCGCCCCCAGCGCGGGTCGCGGGCCAGGTCGAGGTCCGGGGTGAAGACGTAGTTGCTGCCCCGAGCCCGCACCTCGAGCGCCGCTGCCGTGTAGACACGCCGCAGCAGGTCCACGTCCCAGGTGCTGCCGAGGGCGATCGCCTGCGGGAAGTGGGTGGCGCCCTGGGCCATGTAGCCGTGCAGGGCCTCCTCGTGGAAGAAGGCGGGCACGCCGAGCCGGGTCTTCTCCACCAGGAAGCGCTGGATGGCGTTGGTCAGCTCGGCCGCCTCTCGCGGGCTCCGCTTGTAGCCGGGGCGGCCCACGTGACAGATCCCCCGGCCGAGCACCGGCTCGGCCTTCGCGGGCGAGAAGCGGCCGGCCGCGTCGACCAGGTCGACCTCCCAGGGGGCGGAGTGGAGCTGGGCGACCTTCTCCTCCAGCGTCATCCGCCCGAGGAGGTCGGCCACCCGCGTCTCGACGGGAAGCGCGGCGTCGCGATAGGCGGGCAGCTCGCTGGCTCGAGCGCCGCCCATCGTCAGGACCAGAGTGAGGGCCGCCGAGGCGGCGAGTCGAGGCTGAACGATGCTGGGTGATGGCATGAAGGCCTCCGGGAGTCGACTGAGGTTCTGCTCCAGATCACGATGGAGGCTCGCAGTGTCGCATCGGAGTGTCAAGCGCCTCGCCCGACCCGCGGCGATGACGTCGTCGACCGTTCCCGCTCGAGGGCCTTCGCCTCCGCGTCACTCAGGTAACGCCGCCTACAGGTCGACGCCACCGCCCCCTCGACGTCGACTGGCCCGGTGCGCCCCAGCAGTGTGCTTCTCGGCGCTCTCCTGCTCGCCGGGTGCCGGGGCCCGGGGCGAGCTCCTGTCGACGACCTGTCCGTCCTCTCGGTCGTCGCCGACCACAAGGCCACCTGGACGCTGGTCCTCTTCGGGACCCCGGGGGCTCAGCCTCTCGAGGAACGGGGGTTCGTCAGGGCCGAAGCTCCGGCGCCGGGGCAGGTGCGAAGCTGGGTCGAGCCCCGCACGCGCATCGATCTGGTCTGGGACCAGGCGCGACCACGGATGGCCATGGTCGAGATGGCGCCCCACCCGGACCTGGGCCGGCTGTCGGCGGAGGTCTCGCTCAACGGGACGCGCGTGGGGAGCCTGCGGCTGAGGTCCGAGCGCGGCTGGTACCGCATCGACCTGCCGGCCGAAACCCAGCACCCGGGGTCCAACCAACTCGAGCTCCGCTTCTCCGACGGCACCGCCCCCGTCAAACCCCACCGCCGACGGCTCTCGGCGGAGCTGTACGCGCTGGCCGTGGGGGACCCGGCTGGCGGGGACGGCCCTGCCGCCCCCGGTCCGGCCGAGGAGCCACTCCGGCGCATCCTCCAGGGGGCGAACGTGATGCTGGTGGTCCTCGACGCCGCGCGGGCCGGCGACTTCGGCTGCTACGGGTACCCGAGAGACACCACGCCCGAGATCGACCGCTGGGCGTCCGTCCTCGTCACCGCCGACCACGGCGAGGCACTGTACGAGCACGGCCACGTCGGTCACATTCGCCAGCTCTACCGGGAGAGCATCTGGATCCCCCTGATCGTGCGCTTCCCCCGCGGCTCGCGCCTCGAGGGGAGGCGGATCCACGGGATGGTGAGCCTGATCGACCTCGCGCCCACCATCGCGGACCTGCTGGGCCTCCCCGAACGGAACCGGGCACGGCAGTAGTCCCAGGGACGCAGCCCGCTGCCGGTGATCCTCGGCTCCGAAGGTCGAGAGATGGTGTTGGCGAGCAGCTCCTACGATCGGCCGCGCTACGCGCTACGCGACTCTTCCTTCAAGTACATCGTCAACACGGCCGACGGTGTCGAGGAGCTCTACGACCTGAGGGTGGATCCCGAGGAGCGCCACGACCTCGCCGCGTCCGAGGGGCTGCGGACCGCCTACTACCGCCAGCGTCTGTTCGAGGACCTGCTCGAGCAGCGCCGGGGCGGGGCATCGGGCGTTTCGGGGACCGAGCTCACGCCGGAGCAGCGTGACAACCTGAAGGCGCTCGGCTACCTCCAGTGACGGCCCGCTCACCATCGACGACGCCCTGAGCTCACGGGGCGGCGCGGTCGCGGTCGGGGAGCAGCCCGCTGATCCTCGAAAGAAGGTCCTCGGCTGTGCAGGTGGATTTGCGCAGGATCTTGAGGACGTCACCGTTCAGACGGGCCTCCTCGTCCGGAGTGAGATCCTTGGCGGTGATCACGATGACGGGCGTGGACTTGCCCTCGTGCCGGGAGCGGAGGGCGTCGAGAAACTCGAACCCGTCCATGACCGGCATCATCAGGTCCAGCAGGATCAGGTCGGGCGGTCCCTGGTCGAGACGCTCCAGAGCCACCAGGCCGTTCTCGGCGCGGATGCCCTCCCAGCCCTCCTCCTGCACCAGGCGGATCAGGTAGTCCTGGCTGACCGGATCGTCCTCGACCACCAGCACGCGGCCCGCGGCGTCTCCCACGCGGTACTTCGACATGACGCCGAGCAGCCGATCGCGGCTGACGGGCTTGACCAGGTAGTCGGAGGCACCGAGCAGCAGTCCGGTGTCCGTGTCGTCGATGATCGAGACCATGATCACCGGGATGTCCGCCAGCTCCGGGTCGGACTTGAGCTCGCGCAGCACCGTCCAGCCATTCATCTCGGGCATGAGCACGTCGAGGGTGATGGCCATGGGCCGCAGCTCCCGCGCCAGCGCCAGCCCCTGCTTGCCGCCCGAGGCCGTCACCACCTCGAAACCGCCCTTGTTCAGGTGGTGGGTCAGCAGATCGTGCACCGTGGGATCGTCGTCGATCACCAGGACGGTGTTGGGCTTCCTGGCAAGGACGGTCGCGCCGGGCGGCGGTTCGGGCTTGGCTGGCGGTTCCGTTCTCCGCCGAGCCGTGGGCAGGGTCGCGGGAAGCCAGACGGTGAAGGTGGTGCCCTGGCCGGGCTGGCTCTCCACGTCGATCGAGCCTCCCATCATCTGGGAGAGCTTGCGGCTGATGGGAAGGCCCAAGCCCGTCCCGCCGTACTTGCGCGTCGTCGAAGCGTCGGCCTGGGTGAAGGCGTCGAAGATCTTGGCCGCCTGCTCCGGGGTCATGCCGATGCCCGTGTCGCTCACCGCCATCTCGATCCCGTCCGGGCCGCCGCGGGCCAGCCGACGCAAGGCGAGGGTGATGACTCCGTCTTCGGTGAACTTGCAGGCGTTCGAGAGGAGGTTGAAGAGAACCTGGCGGGTGCGGGTGATGTCGGAGCGCATGGCCCCGGCCTCGTCGAGGCCCACGATCTCCAGGCGGTTGCGGTTCTTCTCCACCAGGGTGACGACCGTGGCCCGGATCTCCTGGATCAGGTCCTTCAGCTCGAAGTCCTC
>CAZNNH010000274.1:0-5796 GCA_964574335.1 uncultured Acidobacteriota bacterium
GGCTGTAACAATGCGTATTGTGTCCCCCTATTTCCCCCCTATTTCCAGGAGATCTCGGCGGCTCTCAGGTTTCCGTCGATGCGGGGGCGCCAGCGGAGGCGGGTTGCGACCGCGTAGCTGTCCTTGCGGGCGTAGAGGGGGACCAGCGGCATCTCCTCCTGGGCCAGGCGCATGATGGCCTGGTAGTGGGCGCGCCGCTCCAGGCGGTCGAAGATCTGGTCGCCCTGGTCGATGAGCCGGTCCATCTCGGCGCTGGAGAAGCCGGGGTTGTAGGCGCCGTAGGTGCGGGTCGGGTCCTGGGTGTAGATGCAGTCACGGAGGAAGCCCCAGGCGTCCCCCTCGTCGAACTGCCAGCCGGCCAGGAACACGGGGACCTGGCGCTCGATCCAGGCCTCGTCGAGCATGGCCTTCCACGGCAGCGGGCGCAGCTCCAGCCGGACCCCCACCTGGCCCAGCATCGCCTGGAGCGCGGCCGCCGCCGGCTCGAGGTCGGCGTCGTCGCGGAAGCAGAGGGTGGTGGCGAAGCCGTCCGGGTACCCGGCCTCGGCCAACAGGCGACGGGCGGAGTCCGGATCGTGGAGAAGCGGCGGCAGCTCGGGCGCGTAGCCAAAGATGCCGTGGTGGACGAGCTGGGTCAGGGGGAGGGCCAACCCCGCCATCGGCGCGACCACCGCCCGGCGGTCGATGGCTCGCGAGACCGCCTGTCTCACCCGGCGATCGACGAACGGGTTGGGCTGGCCCGCCACCCGGCCCTGCCCGCTGAACCACAGGTAGTAGGAGGAGAGGCCTTCGCTGGTCACCACACGGTAGCCGGGCACGGCGCGGATCTCGGGCAGCTCGGCCTCGGGGACCCACCGCAGGATGTCCACGGCACCGCTCCGCAGCGCCGACACCACCTCCCCGGCGGGGACGGTGACGAAGCGGACCCGCCGGATCGGGGGCGATCCGTTCCAGTACTGGGGGAAGGCGACCGCCTCGATCCCGTCGTCCAGGCGACCCAGGAACTGGTAGGGGCCGGTCCCCACCGGCCGCTCGAAACCCCGCTGGCCGAGGGCGTGCGGGGTGATGAAGACCCAGCTCAGGCGGCTGAGGAGCAGGGGGTCGGGGCGCGAAGTCCGGATCCTCACCGCTTCGCCATCCACCGTCACCTCGGAGATGGCGGAGAGATAGCCCTTCACGCCGCTGCTCGGCTCGTGGAGGGCCCGCTCCAGGCTCTCCTTCACGTCCTGGGCGGTCAGCGGGGAGCCGTCGTGGAAGCGGACGCCGGGGCGGATCTTGAACAGCCAGGTGTGAGCGTCGACCGTCAGCCAGGACTCGGCCAGCGCGGGCAGCATCCGGTTGTCGGCGTCGAGGGTCACCAGCCCTTCGTAGAAGTTGCCGAGGATCGACATCGTCGCCGTCTCGGGAAGCAGGGTGGGGTCGAAGGAGAGGGCCTCGGACTCGTGGGCGATCCGCAGCGGGACGTCCGGCGGCGGGGCCTGGCGACAGCCGGCGGCCCAGGCAAGAGCCGGGACGAGCCACGGCCAGACCCGCGGTCCGGAACGCCCCACCAGGCGCATGCCTCATGCTGCGCGCCTTCCGGGCCACCGGTCAAGGGCCCGTCACGGCAAGCACGGCAAGGCCGGCAGGTTCCGCGAGCCCCGGCTCAGGCGAAGCGGAAGGCGCGCACCGAGAGGACCCCGATCAGCAGCGACAGCGCCGCCAGACCCAGGACGTGGGGAACGGCCGCGGTGGCGGCGGCCCCGAAGCTGACGAGCTGGTGCATGGCGTCCATCGCCCACCCGGTGGGCAGGAACAGCGCCAGCCGCTGCATCCAGCCGGCCGTGATCTCGATCGGCCACCAGCAGCCGCCCAGCGCCGCCAGCGCCATGCTGGTGACGACGCCGATCCCGGCCGCCTGCCCCTCGCTCTGCGCCAGCGACCCCACGAGCAGGGCCAGCGAGGCGTTGAAGGAGGCCCAGGCCAGCATCACCAGGGCGACCATCGGGAAGGCGCCCCCCCAGTCCATCCGGAACAGCGCGGTGGCCACCAGCATCGCGAAGCCGACCTGGACCGTGGCCAGGGCCATCTTGCCCCCCCACTTGCCCAGCACCACCGCGCCGCGCGGCATCGGGCTCGAGGCCAGGCGCCGCAGCAGCCCCTGGCGCCGCTCGACCACCAGCGGGACGGCCCCGCCGGTGAGCAGGATGATCATCGTGAACATCACCGTGGTGCCCGGGATCGCGTGCTCGAACCCTGACGGGACCCGCTGGCGATGGCCGGCGGGGCGCACCTCCAGCCTGAGGTTCCTCGGCGCCGCGTCGAGGGCTTCGAAGGCCTCGGCCCCGAGCGGCTGCTTCTGCTCCAGGGCCACCACCACGTCGGCCAGCACCGTGTAGACGGCCCGGGTCACGCGGAAGCGGTCGTACTCCCCGCTCATCCCATCGGAGGCCTGGGTGAAGACGACCTCGGCCGGGTCGCCCGCGGCCACCTTCCCGGTCAGGCCGGGGGGCAGCTCCAGCCGGCGCGGCTCCGCGGCTGCCTCCGCTCCCCGCACCACCACGAACCCCTGCTGCTCGAGGCGCAGCGCGACTCGCCCGGCCAGGAGATCGGCAGGCTCCGGGGCCAGCAGGCCGATGCGGGGCTTCTGGGGTCCGGTCGCCATCCGCCCCTGGCCGCCGGTGACGGTCCCGATGAAGTAGAAGAAGATGGCCGGCATGACGAACACCCAGAGGACGTTCTCCCGGGCGCGCAGGGCGAACCCCGCGTCGGTGCGGGCGACGAAGAAAGCCGAGGACCAGAAGCCGTGCCGCATCGTCTATCCGATCGCGAAGCGCCCGCGCAGGCGACGCTGGGCGGCCCAGAACAGCCCCAGGCAGGCCAGACCGAGGGCGAGGGAGGTGGCGAGCAGGGTCAGCGGGACAGCGCTGCCGGCCAGGATGGCCTTGAGCTGGAGAAGCGCCCAGCCGTTGGGGGTGAGCCGTCCGACGGCGACCATCCAGGGCGGCATCGCCTCGAAGGGGAAGAAGGCGCCGCCCAGCATCATCATCGGGAAGATCAGCATGCTGCCCAGCACGCTGGCCGTCCGGCGGCCGCTGGCAAAGAGGTAGGTGAGGTCGAGCACCAGCAGGAAGAAGAGGCCGCACAGGAGCGTGAAGGCCCAGCCCAGGGTCGCCGCCGGCCAGGCGATCCCGTAGACCAAAGCGGCCAGGCCCATGGCCACCGCCAGGATGGCACCCAGGATCACCAGCCCCGCCATCAGCTTGCCCAACAGGAACGCCGAGACTCGCCGCGGTGCCACCAGCACCCGCCGCAGGGTACCCGACTCCCGCTCCACCCACAGGTCCTCGGCCATCCCCTGGGCGATGAACAGGAGCGCCATGAAGACGAGACCAGGCAGGAACAGCAGGCCGAAGCTCTGGGGCGGGGCCTCCTCCTTTTCCTTCTCGAGGCGGGTTACGAGCTGGATCCGGGGCGGAAACACGGTCGCCTCCAGCGTCTGTGACAGCTCCTCGGCCTGGGCCGCGAACGCGGCGGTCGCCGCCGGGTCGTGCCGGCCCGACGCGGTGAGAGGCCGGTCGCCGAAGCTTCGGCGGTAGGGGTCGCCGACCAGCCGCTGGAGGTAGAAGGTCGCGTCCGCGACGACGTCGAGGAACCCCTCGACGAAGGCAGGAAGCAGCGTCTCTGACGGGTTGGTGATCAGCTCCAGGGTGGTGGGCTGGTCCTCGAGCAGGGCCTCGGAGAAGCCCTTCGGGACGATCAGCAGCGCCGTCCCGTCGCCCTTGGCGATGCGCGCCTCGCCCTCGCCCCGGCCGACTGTCTCGACCCGGACCGGGAACTCGGCATCGGCCGGCCCCCGGAAGCTCGAGGCCAGGAAGCGGCTCAGGAAGGTGTCGTCCTCGTCGACCAGCAGCACGTGGGCCTGGGGCCGCGGCCCCTGCCGCCCTCCCATCGCCAGCGTCATCAGGCCGCCCATCAGGACGGGGATGGCGAACCAGAGCAGAAGGGCCCCGGGATCGGTGGCGCGCCGCCTGAGGTCGCGCCGTGCGGTCAGCCAGACAAAGCCCACCGTCACTCCCGCAGCTCCTTGCCGGTCAGCTTGATGAACAGGCTCTCCAGGCTGGGCTGGGTCATGGTGGTGGCGTGGACCTGGGCGCCGGCCGCGCTGAGGGCCGCGAACAGCTCGGGCAGCTTGCGCGAGGCCTCGGGGAGGGCGACGGTGACGAGGTCGGCCTCGGCGGTCACGATCTCGGCCCCGTCCACCGCCTGCAGCCCCTCCCGCACCCGGAGAGGATCGAAGCGCCCCGCCAGCCGGACCATGTCCCGCTCGCCCAGCAGGCCGCGCAGCTCCGAGAGCGTCCCCTGGGCCATCAGCTTGCCGTGGTCGACGATGGCCAGCCGGTCGCAGAGCCCCTCGGCCTCCTCCATGTAATGGGTGGTGTAGAGGACGCAGGCGCCACTGCGGGCCTGATCACGAACCAGCTCCAGGATCCGCACCCGGCTCTGGGCGTCGACGCCGACGGTGGGCTCGTCGAGGAGCAGGACCTCGGGCTGGTGCAGGACGCCGCAGGCGAAGTTGAGGCGCCTCTTCATCCCCCCGCTGAACTTCTTGATCGCCTCCCGGGCGCGATCGGCCAACCCCACCTGCTCCAGGACCGCGTCGGTCCGCTCCTCAAGCCGGCCCCCCCGAAGGCCGTAGGCGCCGCCCCAGTAGCGGAGGTTCTCCCGAGCCGAGAGGTCCTCGTAGAGGGCCAGCTCCTGAGGGACCACGCCCATCCGGGCGCGGGCCTCGAGGCCGTCGTGGACCACGTCGTGACCGCAGACACGGATGCGGCCGCGGGTGGGCGTGAGCAGGCCGGAGATGCAGCCGATGGCGGTGGACTTGCCCGCCCCGTTGGGCCCCAGCAGGCCGAAGATGGCCCCCGGCACCGCCTCGAAGGAGAGCTCGGAGACCGCCACCAGCTCCCCGTATTCCTTGCGCAGCCCCTCGACCTGGATCAAGCTCGCCCCCTGCCTCGGTCGTCCCGCTCGGCCGGAATGTGCCGTCGATCTCGAATACGTGGCGGCGCTCGGTGAGGTTCCGAGCCGGTCTTGCCGAATCGGCCGCTTGGGGTTAGAAGGGAGGGAGCGCGCGGCGGGATGCCGGCGCCAGAAGGGCGGTGCCCGATGACGAAAGCGCGACCGAGCGTCCTGTGTTTCCTGGCCCTGGCCCTGGCCGCGTGCACGGCCAACCCGCGCTCCTCGGCCGGCTTCAGCCTGCCGCAGGGCGACGCGGCGCGGGGCAAGGCCGCCTTCGTCGAGCTCAAGTGCACGGCCTGCCACCGCGTCCAGGGCCTCGACGACCTGCCGGCGCCGGTGATCGAGCCGCCGGTCCCGGTGGTTCTGGGCGGCGAGGTCCCCCACGTGCGCACCGACGGCGAGCTGATCACGTCGATCATCAACCCGTCGCACAAGATCGCCCCCGGCTACCCCCTCGACGAGGTGAGGCGCGGCGAGGAGTCGCGGATGATCGACTACGCGGACGTGATGACGGTCCGCCAGATGATCGACCTGGTGGCCTTCCTGCAGTCGCGCTACACGGTGATCCGGCCCGGAAAGTAGCCGGGCGGCTGCTCGACGCAGCCGCCTCCGGGCGGCTACAGGACGTGGCCCAGGGCCCGCCCCAGGCCTGTGGTTGGCTGGCGAGACCCGTCAATCCGCCCAATGCGGGGACCGCCCGGCCGTCCCCCGCTCGATAGCGGTGCCCGAATTCACTTCGGGCGGCCGGGTTCGTGTCCGGGGGCTCGGGGGGCGGGAGCCCCCCGCTTGATAGCGGCG
>CAZNNH010000275.1:0-5533 GCA_964574335.1 uncultured Acidobacteriota bacterium
AACGGTGATCTCTTCGGCGTCCCTTCGGTAGACCTTTCGCACGTCACGCACTTCCACCATCGTCATGGAGGGGTCAGTCTCCTTCAGCTCGAAACCTTGACGCCGCTGCCGTCTCGGAGCGCCTCGGGAGGGTTCACAACCAGCGTCTCGCCCCCCGCGAGCCCCTGCTTGATCGCCACCTGTCCCTGTCGCTCCAGCCCCTTGACGACCACGCGTTGCACCGCCCGTCCGTCCTGCACCAGGAACACCACCGTCTCGCCCTCGCGGGTGGCCAGCGCCTCGACCGGGACCGTCACCTGCTGGGTACGATCCTCGCCGGGGCTCGGTTCCCCTTCGCCTTCCATCTCGAGAAACGTGACCCGGGCGCTCATCTCGGGCTTGAGATCCTTGTCCTTCTCGAGGATGGTGACCTTGACCATCACGGTGGCGCGGGTCCGGTCCGCGGTGGGGATGATCTGGCGCACCACCGCACGGTACCGTCGATCCGGGAAGGCCTCGACGGTGACCTCGGCGGGCTGGTCCGCCCGCAGCTTGGCGACGTTGGACTCGCTGACGTCGGCCTCCACCTCGAGGGTGTCGAGATCGGCGAGGGCGACGATGGCGCCGGAGGAGGTGGAGATGTTGACGCCGGGCGGGATCGGCGCCACGCTCTCGCCCACCTCCGCCATCTTCTTCACCACCACGCCGGCGAACGGGGCTCTGATCAACGTGTTCTCGAGCTGGGCCTGGGCCAGGGCCAGCTCGGCCTGCGCCTGGCGCAAGGTTGCCTCGGCGATCCGGACCCGGCTCTGGGCCGCCTCGTACTGGTCCTTGGCCAGCACGTCGTCGCGGGCCAGTTCCTCGGCCAGCCGGAGCTGGCGCTGGTACTCGGCCAGGTCGGCCTCGGTCCGCTGGACCTGGGCGCGCTGCCGCTCCACCTGCGCCTGGTAGTCCTGGCCCTCCAGGCGGGCGATCACCTCGCCCCGCTCGACACGGCTACCCTCCTCCACGCGCAGATCGGCCAGCCGCCCCTGGATCTTGGCCGAGACCACCGCCTTGCGCCGGGCCACCACGTAGCCCGAGGCAGTGAGGATCTGGCCCGACCCCGACGTCGCGCCCGCCCCTCCTGACAGCGAAGCCTGGACCACGCGCACTTCCAGAGCCGACGCCGCCTGGCGCCAGCGCAGGACGTAGAGGAAGAGAAGAACCAGGGCCGCGGGCACCAGCAGCAGGATCGGCCAGCGCCAGGGGCTTGTCCGCCGGCTCTCGCGGTCGATCTTCAACGACGAGAGCTCACCTCTTAGATCGGTCACGACATGCCTCCGGCAATCGAATGAAGGGGCACGGCCCCGGTCTCAATGAGCTTCGTATTCTAGGTCAGAACTGCTTGCGGCTGTCGAGGAGGAGGGTGACCGGTCCCTGGTTGACCAGCGAGACGTCCATCATCGCCTGGAAGACGCCCTCCTCCACCGTGAGGCCCGTCTCCCGAAGACGAGCCACGAAGTGGCGGTAGAGCCGGCTCGCCGCCTCGGGTGGCGCCGCCTCCGAGTAGCCCGGTCGGCGGCCTCGACGGCAGTCGCCGAGCAGCGTGAACTGGGAGACCACCAGCAGACCGCCGCCGACCTCGCGCACCGAGCGGTTCATCTGCCCGACGTCGTCGGGGAACACTCGCAGGTGGCTGACCTTCTCGGCGAGGTAGTCGGCGTCACGCTCGGTGTCGGCCTGCGCCACCCCCAGCAGCACCAGCAGACCGGCCTGGATCTCTCCCACCACGCTGCCCTCGACGCTCACCGCCGCCTGGGAGACACGTTGGACCACCGCCCTCATCCCGCGGCCGAGCCTAGGCAACTCCGGTGGGTGGGTCAAGGCGAGCCGTCGGCGTCCCGAAGCGCGACGGGATCACCCCGGCTCGGCCGAATCCGCTATCATTCCCTGCCGTGACCACCCCCCCCTCGAAGATCGGTCGCTACACGATCCTCGGAGAGCTCGGCAAGGGCGCGATGGGCGTCGTCTACCGGGGTCGGGACGAGAGCCTCGAGCGCGAGGTCGCCGTCAAGGTGCTGCTCGGCCGGACCTCGGACCTCACCTCCCGCGAGCGGTTCCAGCGCGAGGCGCGAGCGGTGGCGCGGCTGCAGCACGCCAACATCGTCACGGTCTACGAGCTCGGCGAGCACGAGGGCGCGCCCTTCATGGCCATGGAGCTGCTGGAGGGACTCGACCTACAGCGGGCCATCCAGTCCGGTATCCGGCCGGATCCCAAGGCCACGCTGCCGGTGGTCCTGCAGATCCTGGCCGGCCTCGCGGAGGCCCACGCGGGCGGCATCGTGCACCGGGACATGAAGCCGTCCAACGTCTTCCTCCCTCATCGGCGTCCCGCCAAGATCATGGACTTCGGCCTGGCGCGCATGTCGGACAGCGGCGCCTCGACGACAGGTGAGATCGCGGGGACCCCCAACTACATGTCGCCCGAGCAGGTGCGTGGGATGCGGCTCGACGGCCGGAGCGACCTGTTCTCGACGGGGCTGATCCTCTACGAGCTGGTGACCGGCGAGAAGGCGTACCCGGGCGACTCCATCGTGACCCTGCTGTTCAAGATCGCCCACGAGGACGCCGACCTGTCGCTGATCCCTCCGGGGCCGGAGTGGGACCGCCTGCGAGCGGTGCTGGCTCGGGCCTTGAAACGCGATCGAGACCAGCGGTATCCGGACGCTCGCTCCATGGCCGGCGACCTGGCTGCGGCGCTGGCCGACCTGGGCGGCCCTCCGGACTGGGCGGCCATGCCCAGCCACCAGATCCTGATGGTCCCCTGGGTGGCCACCCCGAGGACCGCCCTCCGGACCGATACGGAGCCTCCTTCCGAGACGGCGTGGGACGCCTCGGCAGAGTCGCCGTCCGAGACGCCGCCGGCATGGACCCCTGTCCTGGCGCCCGCCGCCCCCCCGACCCGGGGGCGCCTGCTCTGGCTGTCTGCGGGCATGGCCGGGCTGGGCTGTGCCGTGCTGATCGGCGCCCTGGCGCTTCGCTCCCGGATGGACCGAACGCCTCTAGCAACCACGCTTCCGCCAGCCCCAGCCGTCTCTCCCGTGCCGGCGACCGCCGCCTCACCGCACCCGACCACGACCGCGCCGCAGCCCCCTCCCAACGCCCCTCCGACCACGGCCGCCGCCGAGGTCACGCCCACGCCGACCCCGCCGCCGACACCTCCGCCTCCGACCTCGACGCCTCCCCCGACGCCGGCGCCCGCGGCAAGCATCGACCGCGCCAACTCGCTGCTCGAGCAGCGCCGCTACGCGACCGCCCTGGAGATGGCGCGCGCCATCCTGGCGGTGGACCCGGGCAACTCCGAAGCCCGGATCATCGCCGAGGACGCCGAGGTGGGGCTGGCCGTGGAGCGCTGCCTGAGCAACGGACGGGCCGCGCTCGACAGGGGCGACCGGGACCAGGCGATCCGGGAGATAAAGGCCTGCCAGGCCATCGCGCCGAGCGACGCCCGGCTCATCCAGCTCTGGCGCGAGGCCACCCAGTAGCGGACCCCGGCTTGGGCCGAGGCTGTTCCGCCGGGGGGGTTTTGGGCTACGATGCGAATGGTGCTCCGACAGCCCCGTTGGCGAGAGCTCGGGGTCGGAGCCCGAGGAGGGAACCTCGAAATGACCTACGTCATCGCGGAGCCATGCGTCGACACGAAGGACACCGCTTGTGTCGAGGTGTGCCCGGTCGACTGCATCCACCCGAAGAAGGATGAGCCGGAGTTCGAGAAGGAGAACAAGCTCTACATCGACCCTGAGACCTGCATCGACTGCGGCGCCTGCGTGCCCGTGTGCCCGGTTCAGGCCATCTTTCCGGAGGAGGAGCTCCCGGAGAAGTGGGCCAACTTCACGGCCATCGAAGCCGAGTGGTACGAGAAGCGCAAGTAGCCTGAGTCCATCCTCGGTCCCGGACCTCGTCCGCGGCTTGGCTCTGGAAGAGGTGTGGGACCGCGACCAGACCCGCCTGGCGCGGATCCGCGCAAGTCACCGGAGTCTTGACAGTTTCGCGAACGCTCTGCTAAGGTGCTGCCGCTCTAGCCGCCGTTGCACTGGCGTTCGGAGGGGCGGTCCGCGGTGGGCGGCCTCGGTGGTGGGCGCGCAGGTGACGTAGCGCTAGGCAAGGCGAAGGAGGCCTGCACGTTCATGATCGAAGGAACGGTGAAGTGGTTCAACGAGGCGAAGGGCTTTGGTTTCCTCTCCCGCGAGGGAGGACCGGACGTCTTCGTCCATCACACGGAGATCCAGGCTGAGGGTTTCAGGACCCTCAACGAAGGTGACCACGTCCGCTTCGAGGTCGTCGACAGCCCGAAGGGGCCGCGAGCCGCCAACGTGGTCAAGGTCTAGGCGAACCGCTTCCACAGCTCGCCAAACTCAAGAAGCCCGGGTCCGCAAGGCCCCGGGCTTCGTTCTTGTGGGCCGATGTCGCGGCCGGCGGCACCGGGGGCAGGCTGTTGATCGCCGGGCGGGGGCGACTTACGATGGGCCACCGCACCCCGATACGGAGGAGATCATGCGACTGGTCACGAGAGGCGACCTCGACGGCTTGACCTGCGCCGTCATCATCACCAGCTGCGAGTCGATCGACGAGATCGAGCTGGTGCATCCCCAGGACATCACCGACCGGCGCCTGGCGATCACCGAGGACGACATCCTGGCCAACCTCCCCTACCAGAAAGGCTGCGGCAAGTGGTTCGACCACCACCTGCTGACCGAGAGCAACCAGCGCCCCCCAGAGAGCTTCGACGGCCGCTACGGGCTGGCGCCGAGCGCCGCCCGCGTCGTCTACGAGTACTACCTGGACGCCCATCCCGAGATCGAGAGCTACGAGCGGCTGCTGGAGGAGACCGACCGTCTGGACTCGGCCCAGCTCACCCTCGACGACGTGCTGGACCCCAAGCACCTCATCCTGCTCGGGTACACGCTGGATCCCCGGACCGGCCTGGGGGCGTTTCGGGACTACTTCATGAAGCTGCTGGGCTGGCTGAAGGAGAAGCCGGTGGACGAGATCCTGGAGCAGCCCGAGGTCGAGGAGCGGGTCCGGCGGATCCGGGAGCAGGACCAGGTTTTCCGCGAGGTGACGCTTCGGCGTTCCCGGATGGACGGCAACGTGGTGATCACCGACCTCCGCGAGGAGAGCTCCCTGCCGGTCGGCAACCGCTTCCTGGTCTACACGCTGTTCCCCCAGGCCAACATCTCGCTGCGGCTGCACTGGGGGCCGAGCCACGCCCACGTGGCGGCCGCGGTCGGCCATTCGATCTTCAACCGGACCAGCCGCACCAACGTCGGGGAGCTGATGGCCCAGTACGGTGGCGGCGGCCACAAGGGCGCCGGCACCTGCCTGCTTCCGACGGACCAGGCGGACGCGCTGGCGGCGAAGATGGTGGAGTCGATGAAGCGGGACGGCTGACGAGTGTCGGAGCTGCCTCGCCGTGTAGACGCGACGTCGGAAGCCACGGGGTCCGGGGGCTCGGGCGGCGGGAGCCCCCCGCTTGATAGCGGCGACCGAATTCACTTCGGGCGGGCGCGTT
>CAZNNH010000276.1:0-5439 GCA_964574335.1 uncultured Acidobacteriota bacterium
CCACAATCCTCGGCTTCGTGGCCGTGGTCTTCGCCACCATCAACGTGGTGGGCGGCTTCCTGGTCACCGACCGGATGCTCGAGATGTTCCGCAGGAAGGGCTGAGTTGGCGCCCGCACTCATCAACCTCGCCTACCTGCTGGCCTCGGTCCTCTTCATCCTCGGCCTGAAGGGGCTCGGTCACCCGCGGCGGGCGGTGCGCGGCAACCTGCTCGGCTCGCTGGGCATGCTGATCGCCGTGGTGGCGACGTTGCTCGACCGGAGCATCATCGGCTTCGGGGTGATCCTGGCCGGGATCGTGGTGGGCGGCCTGATCGGTGCCGTGCTCGCGATCAAGATCCAGATGACGGCGATGCCCCAGATGGTGGCCCTGCTCAACGGCTTCGGCGGGGCCGCCTCCGCGGTGGTGGCGGGGGCGGCGCTCGTCGAGGTGCTGGGCGGCGGCGTCACGCCGGGGCCCCAGCTCACGGTGGCGACCGCCGCCTCCGGCCTGATCGGCGCGGTCACCCTCTGGGGGAGCCTGCTGGCCTTCGCCAAGCTCCAGGGCATCGTCTCCGGCAACCCGGTGCTGTTCCCGGGGCAGCACCTGCTGAACGCGGCGCTGGCGCTCGGCGCCGTGGGTCTCTCGGCGGGTCTGGTCGCCCGGCCCGAGGCCACCGGCCTCTACTGGGGGCTTCTGGCCGTCTCCTCGTTCCTCGGCGTGCTGACGGTGATCCCGATCGGCGGCGCCGACATGCCGGTGGTGATCTCGCTGCTCAACTCCTACTCCGGCCTGGCCGCCTGTGCCACCGGCTTCGTGCTCTCCAACAACATGCTGATCGTGGCCGGCTCGCTGGTGGGCGCCTCCGGGCTGATCCTGACCCAGATCATGTGCAAGGCCATGAACCGCTCGCTGGCCAACGTCCTGTTCGGCGGGGTGGGGGCGACGGTCGCCGGTCCGGCCGCCAAGGCCGACGACGTCTACGGGGGGAAGGTCAAGGCGGCCTCGGCCGAGGAGATCGCGATCCTGCTCGAGAGCGCGCGACGGGTGGTGATGGTCCCGGGCTACGGGCTGGCCGTCTCGCAGGCCCAGCACGCCGTGCGCGACCTGGCCCGGCTGCTCGAGGCCCGCGGCATCGAGGTCGAGTACGCCATCCACCCGGTCGCGGGCCGGATGCCGGGCCACATGAACGTGCTGCTGGCCGAGGCCGACGTCCCCTACGACAAGCTCAAGGAGATGGACGAGATCAACCCCACCTTCGAGCAGACCGACGTCTCGATCGTGATCGGCGCCAACGACGTGGTCAACCCGGTCGCCCGTACCGACCCCAAGAGCCCGATCGCCGGGATGCCGATCCTCGACGTCGACAAGTCACGTACGGTGGTGGTGATCAAGCGCAGCCTGAGCCCTGGCTTCGCCGGCATCCCCAACCCGCTGTTCGCCGCCGACAACACGCTGATGTTGTTCGCCGACGGCAAGAAGGCGCTGCTCGAGCTGATCACGGCGATCAAGGCCGGCGACTGACCGGCCGAGTCTGGTCGCGGCGCCCCCCTGCTCAGTGGGCGGGCGCCTTCTCGCCCGCGTCGATGGCCACGCTCAGGCGGTTCTGGGGCGGCGGCAGCGGACAGGTGGCGAAGTCGGTGAACGCGCACGGCGGGCTGAAGGCCTTGTTGAAGTCCAGCTCCAGCGTCCCCGCTTTGGGCAGCGAGGAGTAGAGGAAGCGCCCGCCGCCGTAGGTGGTCTTGCCGCTGGTCGCGTCCCGGAAGATGAAGAAGAGCGTCTGTGAGTCGGGGGCGTCCAGCACCGGGTGCAGCGTCACCTCCTGGCCGCCCCAGGTGAACGCGGCGTAGCCCGGGCTGGAGAGGTCGTCGATCTGGCCCAGGACGTTGGTGATGGGGATCGGCTTCGGGGTCGGATAGGAGACCCACCGCGCCTCGATCCTCGCCTGCTCGTCGATCGGGTACCACTGAAGGCCCGGGAACGACTTGCGCTTCGGGCTATTCGGGTCCTTGACCCGGATCCCGAGCTTGCCCAGTCGCTCGATCAGGTGCAGGCTGACCGAGCCGATCTGGACCACCTTGTGCCCCGGCGCGGTGTCCGGCACCAGCGCGAGGCGGGTGACCGGCTGGCCGTCGACCCGGGCGTCCGTGCCCGGCGCCACGGCCAGCGTGACCCGACCGTCGGCCAGGGTGATGGTGCCGGCATCGGGCGGCACCGGCGCCGGCAGCACCACCACGCTGTCGGGGGCGCTGCCCACCGGGTTCGCTCCCTCCTGCAGCCAGAAGAGCCCGATGACGGTCAGCCAGCCATCGTCCGCCCGCAGCCGTTGCTCGCGTCTCTGGCGCCAGGCCTCCACGTCTCCACGGTAGGCGGAGGATGTGGCCTGGGCGTGGGCCGGCGGCGCGACGAGGGCGGCCGCGAGGAGACTACCGGGGATCCATCGGTGGAGCATGCTTCTTGACCTCTCTCAAGATCACAGGCGCAGGGCGCGAGGGAAGGCCCATGATAGCGCATGGCCGGAGCCGGGCGCCTGGCACCCTCGGCCGGGCCCGATCGGCCAGCACCTCAGCCGGCCGCCGCCCCCACCACCTGGAGCAGCTCTGGCAGCACCCGGCCGCTCGGCCCCATCACGAAGCGTTCGAAGCGGCCGACGTTCTCGGCCGGCTCGGCGTTGACCAGCCAGGTCTCGGCGCCTCGGGCGTGGGCCAGATCGACGAGGGCCGCCGCCGGGTAGACCAGGCCCGAGGTGCCCACCGCCAGGAAGACCAGCCGATGACGTCCACCCCGCTCCAGGAAACGCTCGATGCGGTCGAACCCGGCCGGGTCCAGCATCTCGCCGAACCAGACGATGTGCGGGCGCAGCAGCCCCTTCCCGCATTCGGAGCAGACGGGGGGCTCGGTCTCGTAGACCTGCTGGTCCCGGAAGGGAGGGCGGTGGCAGCGCGAGCAGCGGGTGAGGAACAGGTTGCCGTGCAGCTCGACGATCCGCTCGGACCCCGCCCGGCGGTGGAGATCGTCCACGTTCTGGGTGACCAGCAGGAAGCGGTCACCCAGCCGCTTCTCGACGTGGGCCAGGGCCTGGTGGCCCGGGTTCGGGGCGCAGGTGAGGGCCCCCCGGCGTCGCTGCGAGTAGAAGCGCCAGACCAGGGTCGGGTTGTGGCGGAAGGCCTCGGGGGAGGCGACGTCTTCGATCCGGTGGCTCTCCCAGAGCCCGTCGCTTCCGCGGAAGGTCGGGACGCCGCTCTCCGCCGAGACGCCGGCGCCGGTGGAGACCATGAGCCAGGTGTCGTCGTCGAGGCGCAGGGGCCCGCACGAATCGCCGCTCACTGCGACCACTCGGTGGGGTTGCGGTCCCAGCGATGGGCGAGCAGCGACCGGACCAGGTCGGCGGGCAGCGGGCCCCGGTCGCTGGCGGTGCAGTTGGCCTCGACGTGGGTCCGCTTGCGCATACCGGGGATCACGGTGCTGACGGCGGGCTCGGCCAGGATGAAGCGCAGCGCCATCTCGGGCATCGTCATCCCCGAGGGGACCAGTGGGCGCAGCCGCTCGGCGTGGTCGACGCTCTCCATCAAGTTCTCCGGGACGAAGTAGGTGTTGCGCCAGTCGCCCTCCGGCCAGCGGCTGTCCCGGGTGAGGGTCCCGGTCAGCGTCCCCTCGTCGAAGGGGACCCGGGCGATGACGGCCACGCCGTGCTTCCGACAGGCGGGGAAGAGGGCGTCCTTCGGGGCCTGCTCGAAGACGTTGTAGATCACCTGGATCGCGTCGATGAGACCGCTCTCGACCGCCCGAATGCCGTTCCAGCTCTCCCACCGGTTGAGGCTCAGACCGATGGCGTGAATGACCCCCTGCCGCTTCAGCTCCTGGAGCTTGCGCACCCAGCGATCGTCCTCCAGCCAGGCGTCCTCCCAGGTGTGGAGCTGCATCAGGTCGAAGGAGTCGAGGCCGGCGTTTCTCAGGCTCTTCTCGACGTACTCCTGGACGTGGTCGGGGGGGAAGCAGTCGTCGAGCGAGAACCCGCGTCGGCTCGGCCACTGGAAGTTCTTGGGCGGGACCTTGGTGGCGGTGTAGAGCTTCCTACCGGGGTTCGTGCGGACCAGCTCTCCCAACAGGCCCTCGCTGTGCCCGGCCCCGTAGCCCCAGGCGGTGTCGAAGAAGTCCAGGCCCAGCTCCACCGCCCGCTGCAGCGAGGCGAGCGACTCGTCGTCGTCCGAGCCGGTCCAGCCCCCCATCCCCCACATCCCGTATCCGACCTCGCCGACCTGCCAGCCGGTGCGCCCGAAGCTCCGGTATCTCATGCCCGAGACTCTACACCCGTGGCCAGCGCGGAATCATCCGAGTCGGCGGATGCTAGACTCGCCGGACGTGACCCTCGAGGCCTGGCTGACGCTCGCGGTGCTGCTGCTGGCCATCACGGCCTTGGCGCGGGAGGCCTACCCGCCGTCGCTGGTGGTGTTCGGGGCGGTAGCGGTGCTGATGGGGCTGGGCGTGATCGACGCCCAGCAGGCCTTCCAGGGGCTCAGCAACCCGGCGCCGCTGACGGTGGCGGCCCTGTACGTGCTGGCGCGCGCGGTGGACAAGACGGGAGCCCTCCAGCCCCTGGTCCGCTTCACGCTCGGCTCGGGGAAGAGCCAGCGCCTCTCCCTGCTGCGGCTGCTGCTGCCGACCGCGGCCGCCTCGGCTCTCCTCAACAACACCCCGATCGTGGCCATGCTGATGCCGCAGGTGAGCGATTGGGCCTCCCGGTCCGGGCGCTCCCCCTCACGTTTCCTGATGCCGCTGTCGTTCGCGGCGATCCTCGGCGGGATGGCCACGTCCATCGGGACCTCCACCATCCTGGTGGTCTCCGGCCTCTTCGAGGCCCACGGGCTGCGGCCCCTGGGCCTGTTCGAGATCACCCGGCTCGGGCTCCCGGTGGGGCTGGCCGGTCTCCTGTTGACGGTGCTGCTGGCGCCGTGGCTGCTGCCCGAGCGGCGGCCGGCGCGCCAGGCCCTCTCACCCGAGTCGGTGCGCGAGTTCGTGGTCAGCCTGATCGTCGAGCCCCGGGGCCCGCTGGTGGGACGGAGCGTGGAGGAGAGCGGCCTGCGGCACCTGCACGGCGTCTTCCTGGTCGAGATCGAGCGCGGCGACGAGCTGGTGCTGCCGGCCGGACCGAGCACCGTGCTGCACGGAGGCGACCGGCTCACCTTCGTGGGCAAGGTCGAGGAGGTGGTGGACCTGCACCGCATCCGCGGCCTGGCCTCCCCCGAGGAGAAGCATCTGGTGACCTTCGACGCGGCTCGCCACACCTTCTTCGAGGCGGTGGTCGGCGGGGCCTCGCCGCTCGTCCACAAGACGCTCAAGCAGGCGCGGTTCCGGGGCGCCTACCAGGCGGCGGTGCTGGCCATCCACCGCGCCGGGGAGCGGGTGAGCGGCAAGCTGGGCGAGGTTCGGATCCGGGCCGGGGACACGCTCCTGCTGATG
>CAZNNH010000277.1:0-5383 GCA_964574335.1 uncultured Acidobacteriota bacterium
GTAGCCCGCTTGTTCGTGCTCCCGTGGTACCTCACTGGGTGGGCACTCCACGTTGTCCTGGGCCTGTTCGCTCCCGAGGCCTATCAGGCGTTCGGATCGACGGCCGTCCTTCCAGGATTCGGGGACCTGTGGGGCAGTCTCGTCATGCCTCACATCTCGTTCTTCGCGCTGCTGTTGGCGGGCTTCGAGCTGACGGTCGCCTTGCTGTTCCTGTCCGGGGGTAGGCGTTTCAGGGTCGGTGTGGCTCTCAGCATCGTGTTCAACGTCTTTCTGGTCCAGCTCGGGCTCGGCTGCCAGACGGGCGGCCTGGCGCGCAGCTTCATCGTGAATCGTCTGCCGAATCTGGTGATGGTGGCGATCCAGGTGCCTCTGCTGCTTGGGCCCGAGGTTCGGCCCATGCGTGAAGTCGTGCGCGGCTGGATGGGCGTCGCTCGAAGCTAGAGCCGACCGGCGCAGCACCTGGGCGCCAGCCTGGTGCAGGTCTGTCCCGCAGCCGGCCGCGAAGCCCGGCGCCTCAGCCCCCGAAATCAGCAGTTCAAGCCCAAGAACCGGCAGCTCACGAGGACGAAGCCCGGGACGGCGAGCGGAGGGGGCAGCACCCTAGACCGTCGGGCCCCCAGGCCCCCCCCACGTCCAGGCTATTCGCGCTCTCTAGAAGGTCGGGGTTCCGAGTGATTCGCGAGGCGAAGCACA
The DNA here is from genome assembly GCA_964574335.1 of uncultured Acidobacteriota bacterium. Classification (GTDB taxonomy): domain Bacteria; phylum Acidobacteriota; class Vicinamibacteria; order Fen-336; family Fen-336; genus CAZNNH01. The sequence continues at coordinate 694 of CAZNNH010000277.1, forward strand.
TCGTGGAGTCTTCGCGCTGATCCGGGGGCCTGCAACTCGGCCACGGGGTCGTAACGCTTGACGTTACTAACGGGGCCCGTTACTATGCGAAGGTGATCCGCGGCTTCAAGGACCGCGAGACCCAGAGGCTGTTCCTCCGCCAGCGCAGTCGTGCTGTGTCCCCTGCTCTTCAGCGCGTCGCCCTCCGGAAGCTGCTGCAACTCGATGCTGCGGACGCGCTGGACGACCTCAAGGTGCCGCCAGGGAATCGGCTCGAACGACTGCGAGGTGACCGGAGGGGCCACTACAGCATTCGGGTCAATGATCGGTGGCGGGTGTGCTTCGAGTGGCGGCAGGGGGACGCCCATGACGTGGAGATCGTCGACTATCACTAGGTAGGGCTATGGGCAAGAAGGTGTTCGCGCCGATCCATCCCGGGGAGGTACTCCTCGAGGACTTTCTCCGTCCGATGGGGCTGAGTCAGTATCGTCTGGCCAAGGGAATCAGTGTACCGCCCCGACGCATCAATGAGATCGTTCAGGGCAAGCGGGGAATCTCGGCCGACACTGCGCTGCGGCTTGCTCGGTTCTTCGGCATGTCCGAGCGTTTCTGGCTCAATCTCCAGAATCGGCATGACCTCGAAAAGGAGAGGGACCGCCTGGGCGATACCCTCGAGAAGGAGGTCGAGGTCCTGGCCAAGGCGGGATGAGGCATGGCAAGGGCTTTCAGCAGACCGTTCGCGCGTTGGTCTCGGGTTGTGACGAACGGCACACCGTAGGCCCAGCGCCTTGGCTGCCGGCTACGCAGAGGCCACGGCGTCACCCGCTGGAAGCCGAGTCCTCCCCCTCACCGGAGGTCGCGACAACGACCCGGTTCCGACCCGCCGCCTTGGCGGCGTAGAGGGCCCGGTCGGCGCATTCGACGAGTCGCCGCGCGTCACGAGAGTCCTCCGGGCTTCCAGCAACTCCGCCGCTCACGGTCAGGTGGCCCACGCCCTCCCGCCAGAGAAGAGGAGCCGCCTCGACCGCACGGCGAAGCCTCTCGACGACCAGCGCAGCATCTCGTTTGTCCGTCTCCACCATCACCACACCGAACTCCTCGCCGCCGATCCGGGCGCAGACGTCGGTGACCCGCACCTCGGCACGCATCAGCGAAGCGACGTGACGCAGGATCTCGTCGCCTTCGGGATGGCCGAGCTGGTCGTTGAAGCGCTTGAAGTGATCCAGGTCGAGGATCGCCACCGAGCAAGCCGCCCCGTATCGGTCCCCACGCTCGAGCTCGCGGCGCAGCACCTCTTCGAATCGGCGCCGGTTCGGTAGGCCGGTCAGGGGATCGGTGGCGGCCAGCTCGGCGAACTTGCGTCGGAGTCGCTTGGTTGCGAGCCGTTCGCGCTTGAGACGCTCCAGGATGATGCCCGAGAACAAGCCCGCGATGACGAGGGTGATGGCGATCTGGATCTCTCGACCCCACTGAAGGCTGTGCCCTTGCGCGATCAGCACCCCGATCGCGCCCAGATAGCCCGCGGCCATGGCCAAGGCGAGCAGCGCCAGCTCCCGAAAGCCCGCCAGACCGGCCACGAACAGCGGGCTCACGACCCACACCATGAGAACCAGCTCGCGCAGCTCGGGGGAGAGATAGACGTAGTAGTCGAGGACGACGCCGGCGGCCAGCATCGGCGTCACGACGAAGTGTCGATCCCAGGTGAGTCGGGCGTCGATCCCGAGCAGGACCAGCCCGTAGACGAAGCCCTGGACCAGAAGCGTGACCGCTACGCCCAGGATCCAGCGCTTGGGGTGGAACGGCTCTTCGCCCAGAGCCTGCAGCCCGGATCCGACCAGGAGGGCCAGGCCGAGACCCGCCGTCGCCAGCAGGACGCCGCGCTTGCGAATCGCAGTGGCTTCCTCGGGAGTCACCCCATCCGGTCGAGCCTCCCTACAGAACGACCTCCAACGTGAACGACCTGCGCCGGCCGCGCTTGGAGAGCCATCATAGCCCGCCTTGGATGAGCGCGGGGCGGGCGCCCAGGGGCCACGACGTCAGCGCTGATCCCCTTGAGTGTGTCTGGCGCGTCCGATTGAGACCTCAGCGCTTCGGCGCCGAGTCGGAGAGGAGCTGCTCCAGGGCCTGCCCCGTCATCCATCCAGCCCGCTCGCCTCGCGCAAGGAGCTTCTCGACATCGCGACGCAGGGTCGTCCAGTCGAGGTCGGCCAGCCGCCGGCGAACGGCCTGGCGCCACGAGCGCTGCGTCAGACGCGGCCCCCGCCAACCCGTCTGGCGGAGAGCGTTGTTCAAGAACGTCAGGTTCGGAGCCGGCCACGACCGGTCGCTCAGGTACCAGATGAGATCGTAGAAGTCCCGCCCCTTGGGATGGCCCCGCTGCAGGACGGCGTGGAGCTTCCCAGCCAACAGGGACGTCTTGTCGTGGTGCTGCAGGTTGAGGACGTAGTCGTGTTTCCTGACCACGCTCGTCTGGCTAGTGGCGCCCTCGGGCGGGTGGGTGTCGACCTCCAGCTTGATCTTGAGCTTCGCCTGGGCCTGCCTGGAGATCCCGAGGTCATGGAACAGTCCCGGGAAGCCCAGCCAGGCGACCTGGACCGCTCTGTCGAGACGCAGGCTGGCCTCGGCGACGAAGCCCTCGGCCCGCAGCCGCCCGACGACGTGTCGGACGTAGGCTTCGAGGTCGTACTCGGCGCCCGCACGGTGCAGCGAGAAGTCCAGATCCTCCGAGTAGCGGCGGATCTCGTAGAGAAGGCGCAGGGCGGTGCCGCCCAAGAAACACAGCGGCACCATCGCCCCGGCCGTCTGGAGCTTGTCCAGGACCGAAGCCTGAAGGTATTCCCGAACCAGGTTGCCCGCCGAGCCCGCGTCCAGCCCCGAGCTCTGCAGCGTGGCCCGCAGGACCTCCTTCACCGCGCCACCTCCAGTGGCACCGTGCGCTGCTCCTCGGCATTCAGCGCCTCGAGCTTCACCAGAAGCCGTTTCAGCTTCCGGCTGGCCGGCTTGCCCCACATGCGGGTGAGCTCCTCGAGATCGATCTGGTCCAGGTTCTGGAGCCGCAGCTCCTCGAGGTATGCGGGGTCGTCCGAGCCTGGCGTCAGGTAGAGAAGATCGAGAAGGGCCTTGGTCGGGGTCGCCACCAGAACCCGTTGTCCGTTGGGCCGTTCCTCTTGGCGGTAGCCGTGCAGGAGTGACGGACGCAGGCCTCGGTACACGAAGCTCCCCAGGGGCGTTTCGAGCCGCTGGGTGCGGCCGGGGGTGACGCTTTGCACCGCAGGGAACCCGAACTCGGGGATCAGGCCGTGGTGCGAGAGGGCGGACTCCAGGCTCACGTAGGACCCCCTCACCAGGCGGTTGGCGACCAGGAACCGGTCGGGCGTCGCCTTCCGGTAGGGAGGCGCCAGGGTGTACAGCCCGCGGCGCAGCTGCAGGACGTAGCCCGTGTTCACCCATTCGCAGAGCTGTCGGCGGAGGTAGCCGGGGTTGACGTCGCCGGCCAGCAGCAACCCCGTGTCGAACACGGGCTCGTTCCCAACGACACGGAGCAGCTCGCGTAATTTCACGGCGATATCTTACATTATTCTAGTATCTATTGTCCCGAGTGACCGCGGGAGCCGCCCCGAAAGGGTGCTGGCGCCCATGGGGCCGGGCCGGCCTCAGACCACGAAGTGGGCGGCGTTGATGCCGTAGGCCTCGGGGTCCACGCAGCGCACGATAGCGCGCCCCGCCTGGCTCTCTTCGCTCAGGTCGACCAGCTCGACCTCGGTCGGCTGCCCGTCGGCATCCGTCAGCCGCTTGACCATCGGCTGGTGGACCTTGGCCGGCTCGGTGTGGCTGGCCACCACCACCGCCAGCTCACCGCTCCGGAGCCGCACGGTGGAGCCGACCGGGAATATCCCCATGCAGTTGACGAAGGCCTTCACCAGCAGCGGGTCGTAGCGCGATCCCGCGCCACGGACCAGCACCGCGATCGCTTCATCGGGAAGGTGCCGCTTCTGGTAGAGGCGCTTGGTGGTCATGGCGTCGAAGGTGTCGACGATGGCCGTGATCCGCGCGAACAGCGACTGGCGCCTGTGGATCCGCAGCCTCGGGTAGCCGGCCCCGTCGACGCCCACGTGGTGCTGCAGCGCGGTCAGGATCACCTCCAGGTTCCCCCGGTCGTGCTCGATCAGCGGGAACAGCGTCCGGGCTGCATACACCGTGTGGTTGCCCATCTCCGCCCAGCCGCGCTCCGAGAGCTCCCCGCTTCCGTCCAGGATCTCGAGCGGGATGTGGAGCTTGCCTATGTCGTGGTAGAGGGCGCTCACCCCCAGTCGGGCCAGCTCGTTTCGGGACAGGCCCAGCCGCTGGCCGAACGCCAGCGCCAGCACGCACACGTTGACCATGTGGTTGAACGTGTAGCCGTGGTGGCCCTTGATCGCCGCCAGCCCCGCCAGCGAGAAGCTCTCGTCCTCCTCGAAGCTCACGTCGACGAGCTGATGGACCGTGCGCTTGGCCCGCCGGACGTTGACCTGGGCGGGAGAGTCGAGGCCGCTCATCGAGTCGCGGATGAAGTCGAGGGCCTGCTGGTAGGCCTGGATCGCCCGCTCGCGGCGTCCCCGCGTCTCGCCGCCCTGGAGTCCTTCCTCGGAGTCGCGGGGCGGCAGCGCGCTGATGGCAGTGATGCCGGCGGCGGAGGCGCAACTACTTTTTCGGCGACGTAGCTTTCGACGAT
>CAZNNH010000278.1:0-5251 GCA_964574335.1 uncultured Acidobacteriota bacterium
GTGATGATGGTCTTGACCTCGTGGGGGGTGAGGTTCTGGGCCTCGTCGACGATGAAGAAGACGTGGGCCAGCGACCGCCCCCGGATGTAGGCGAGGGGGGCGATGCAGAGCTTCTCCTGCTCCAGCATCTCGCCGATCACCTTCTGCTGCTTGCTCTCGGTCGGCTGCCGATGGCGGATCACCGCCAGGTTGTCCCAGAGCGGCTGCATGTAGGGATCGAGCTTGCTCTTGATGTCGCCGGGCAGGAAGCCGATGTCGCGGTTGCCGAGCGGCACCACCGGACGCGCCAGGTAGATCTGGTGGAACTCGCGGCGCTGCTCCAGGGCCGCCGCCAGCGCCAGCAGCGTCTTGCCGGTGCCGGCCTTGCCGGTGAGCGTGACCAACTGGACCTCGGGGCGCAGCAGCGCGTCGAGGGCGAAGATCTGCTCGGCGTTCCTGGGCTCGACGCCGTAGGCGGGGCGCTTGATCACGCGCTCCAGGGTGCCGGCCGGGTGGTTGTGGTGGGCCAGCGCGCTCAGGCTGCCGTTGCGCATGATCAGGTACTGGTGCGGGCAGAGCCGCTCGGAGGACGGAACGTCGGCGAGCGGAACGGCGTGCGGCTCGCTGTGCAGGCGCGCGATCAGCTCCGCCGGCAGTCCCTCGAGGCGGGCGGTGCCCGTGTACAGCCGGTCGACGTGGCGGACCTTGCCGGTGGTGTAGTCCTCGGCGGGCAGGCCCAGCGACTTGGCCTTCATCCGCAGGTTGATGTCCTTGCTGACCACGATCACCTCGCGGTCGGGGTGCCGCTCGCGGAGCTGCTCGGCCAGCGCCAGGATCCGGTGGTCGGGCTTGCTCATAGCGAACACCTGGCTCACGCGCGGGGAGCTCGGTTCCCCGACCTCGACGAACAGCCGGCCCCGCTCCGGCCCCAGCGGCAGGCCCTCCGTGAGCAGGCCGTCGCCGGCCAGGCGGTCCAGCTCCCGGATGAACTGGCGCGCCTCGATGTTGATGAGGTCGTTACCGCGCTTGAAGCGGTCCAGCTCCTCGAGGACGACGATCGGGATGGCGACGTCGTGCTCCTGGAAGTTGTAGATGCTGCTGTGGTCGAACAGGAGCACGTTGGTGTCCACGACGAACAGCTTCTTCGAGACTCGGGTGTCGCTCATGGCCTCTTTCGGGGCCGGGGGAGACGCCGCGCAATAGTCCTGGGAGCGGGGCGGGGAGCCGCGCGACCGACCGGCCCGAGATACCCTCTCGGGGTTCCGCGGACAGGGGATCCGTGGAGCTGCTTGGCAAGGCGTTTTCTAGTGTAGGTTCTCAGGTCTTGCGCTTCAACTATTTTTTGCTGCAGGCTTTTTTGGGGGTGGCGCTTCGGCCTCGGCGGGGCCCGTAACGGCTGGCATTCTCAGAAGATGGACCGGGAGCCGGACGCTTTCCCATCTCGCGGTGACGGAGCGCTGACAGGCTGGCGGGGGGGTGGGGGGGGCTACTGCTTCCGCCTTTCCTGGAACGTGACCTGGCCGCCGCCCCCTTCGTGCATGTGGACGCGGCCCTGCAGGAAGCAGCCCTCGCCCATGGCCAGGCTGGCGGCGTCGATGTCGGCCTTGACCCGGGCCTTGGCGCCCAGCTCGATCTTGCCCTTGGCGACGATGCTCTCGCCGTGCACCTCGCCCTCGACCAGCACCCGATCGGCCTTGAGGGCCCCTTTCACGCGGCCCGGCTCCCGCACCCGGATGAACCCCTCGACCTCGGCGTCCCCGTCCAGGGTCCCGGCCATGTCCACCGAGTCGCCTCCGCGGATGTCACCCACCACGTGCAGGCTGCCGAGCTGCGTCACCGCGCCCGCCACCACGTCGGTGAAGCGCCGGGCCGGACGCGGCGGCGTCTCCGGGGTCGGCGGGTCAGCCGGCTTGGGGCTCATGGACATCGATCCTGGCAGCGGATCGTAGCACGACTGCCGCTAGGGTTCCTCGCGCTCGAAGAAGATGCGGACGAGGCGCAGGCCCAGGTCCCGGCCGTCGGCGGCGCCGCGGTAGAGGGAGAGCCACAGCTCGACCTCGCCGGCCGGCAGCTCCAGCTCGGCCGGCACCTGGTCGCCGCCCACCAGCAGCCGGAGCGGGCTGGGGAACGAGCCGGCCGCAAGACGCAGGAGCACGTTGTAGGAGCGTTCCTGCCAGTCGTGCTCGACGCGGACCCGGTACCGGCCCGGCGTCAGCACCCGCAAGCGGTAGCTGGCGGCGTCACCGGGCTCGCGCCAGCCGGTCAGGTAGAGGCGGGTGTTGACGAGGTGTCCCTGTAGCCGGCTCGGCCCGTTGGCCGGGAGGTCGCAGGTGGCGGCGCCCTGGAGGCCCACCAGGTAGGTGGGAGGGGCGAACGCCTCCGGCTCGGCCACGACCCCGTCGAACCAGGTCACCAGCCGATCTCGGAGCCTCTTCACGAGGGCCGGCTCCGAGCCCGCCAGGTCGTGCTGCTCGCCGCGATCGGCGCCCGGCTCGAATAGCGCCAGGTGCTCGACAGGCTCGGGGGCCTGGTGGTCGGCGGCCAGCGGGTTCTGCAGCAGCTTGTGGCGCTCGGTGCGGACCGCCAGGGTCTGCTCGGCGAAGCGCAGCGCGTGGTGGTCCACCGGGGCGTACCGGTTCGGGATCCCTCCCGCCGCGACCGGCCGCTCGGAGGTCAGCCAGCCCGGGCGGGCGTAGCGAAACAGCACCCGCTCACCGAGGGAGCGGGTGTCTCCGCGCAGGTAGGGGACGATGCTGCGCCCGTCGAGGGGGAGCGGGTCCGAGGTGTCGCCTCCGGCCAGCTCGAGGAGCGTCGGGAACAGGTCGGTCACGTCCACCAGGCGGTCCACCACCGCCGGCGAGAAGCGCCCCTTCCAGCGGACGAGGAGCGGGGAGCGGATGCCGTTCTCCCACAGGTCGCCCTTGTAGCCGCGCATCCCGCTCACGTTGCGCATCTTGCGGTCGTCTTCGGTGAAGGTGCCGTCTCCCTTCCATGGCCCGTTGTCGCTCAGGAACACGACCACGGTGCGCTCGGCGAGGCCCAGCCGGTCGAGCCCATCGAGCAGCCGGCCGACCTGGGCGTTGAGGTGCTCCACCATGCCGTACAGGGTGGCCAGGGGCTCATGCAGACGCTGCCCGCGGTAGCGGGCCACGTAGCGCTCGGGCGCGTCGAGGGGGGCGTGGCAGAGGAGGTAGGGGAGGTAGGCGAAGAATGCCTGGTCGTGGTGGCGACGCATGAAGTCGAGGGCGTAGTCGGTCAGCACGTCCGCGGAGAAGCCCTCGTGCTCGCGGGGCTCGCCGTTGTAGCGGCCTCTCCCGTTGCGGTGCTGGTCGGGCTCGGCGCTGAAGGCCTCGTCGAACCCCCGCTGCCAGGGGTGGTAGCCGTCGGTGCCGCCCAGGTCCCACTTCCCCCACATGCCGGTGGCGTAGGAGGCGGCCCGGAAGGCCTCGGCCAACGTCCGCTCGTTCAGGCTCAGGAAGCCCTTGCCGTCTCCGGCGTCGACCACCCCGGTGCGCAGGTGGTTCCGACCGGTCAACAGGGCGGCCCGGGTGGGCGCGCCCATCGGCGTCACGTAGAAGCTGGAGAACTGGACCGCTTCCCGGGCCAGGGCGTCGATCCGCGGCGTCTGGACGATCGGGTTGCCGTGGATCCCCAGGTCGTCGAAGCCCAGGTCGTCGGCCAGGATCAGGATCACGTTGGGCCGGTCCGGGCCCGGCTCGGCGGTCGCGTCGTGGGGGGAGACCAGCAAGCCCGGCGCCAGGACGCCGATCAGCAGGGCCGCCTTCAGGGCTGGCGCTCCGGGACGCCTCGCCGGCCTCGTGCCGGTGTCTCGCGTCGGCATGGTGGGGTCTGCTTCCTCCCGCGTCCTGGGTGCCTCCTCAGGGCGCCTTTCCGGCCGGCGTCTCGGCCAGGAGGGGAGCCAGCGCCGCCTCGAGGCTCTCCTCCGAGTCACCCACCGTCACGTCGCGGTGGAGCGACCAGCGCTCGGTGTGCTGGGCGCTCTCGCCGGGATCGAGGTGCGACAGCGGACCCAGCGTCTCGATCTCCAGGTAGCCGCGGCTGGTGAAGATCTCGAGGTTGCTTCCGAAGTCCGGGTAGGTGGCGTGATCGTCGTGGTCGAACCGCTTGAGCAGCAGCGTCCTCCCGAGGGCGTAGGCCACCCACCCCTGCCGGTCGCCGAAGCCGATCTTCTGCGAGGTGGCCAAGGACGGGTCGGGAGAGATCCGGACGTAGCGCTTGCCCAGGGTGAGGCGCGGGTCGGTCAGGTCGGTGTAGGGCCACAGGATCATCGGCCGGGCCGGCAGCAACGCCTGGCCGTGGGGGCGGAACGGCTCCTGGGGGACGACCACGGTGCCACCCCCCTCGGTGCTCATCACGCTCAGGCCCCAGGTGGCCAGCTCGATCGGCCACGGCGACCGGTTGGTGATCCGGTGCACCACGACGAGGCTCGTGCCCTGGCGGTCGAGCCTCACCTCGAGCTGCTTCTGGATCGAGGTGCTCGGCTCGACCGGCGCCAAGAGACGCAGCGTCCAGTCGTCGGCGTGGACCTCGACCGGCACGTTGTCGGGGGCGTAGGTGCGCGGGCGGGCTTCCGGGGCCGCCCAGAGCCGGTGGCCGCCCCAGACCTTCCAGGTGCTGGCGGGCGCTCTGTGGTCGGGCATCTCCGCCAGCAGGTTCTCCTGGCCGACGAAGCCGTAGCGGGCGATGCGGGGACCCACGTCGGTGGTCACCACCACCTCGACGGTGCCGTTCGACAGAGACAGGCAGCCCTCGAGACCCAGGCACGAGACCCTCTCGGCCTGGCCTTCGGCGGCCATCGTCGGGAATGACGCCAGGAGAAGGAACAGGGAAGACGAGACGACCAGGGCCACCCGGCGGGGCCGCGACATGAGCCACCTCCTCGCGAAGCGAATCGGGACCCAAGCCTGAGCCAGGGCAAAGAGGCTGTCAAGGCGCTCGGGCGCGGCCGCCGCGGCCTGGTTCCGGTGGGCCCGAGGTGGCAGACTAGGCGGCGACCGGCTTTCGGGGGACACGATCCGGGTTTCCACGGCGGGGCGGAGGAAACCCGGTCATGTCCCCCCGGGGCTTGTTTCCGAATGCACTTCGGGCGGACGGTTTCGTGTCCGGGGGATCGGGGGGCGGGAGCCCCCCGCTAGATAGCGGCGACCGAATCGCTTCGGGCGGACGGTTTCGTGTCCGGGGGATCGGGGGGCGGGCGCCCCCCGCTAGATAGCGGCGACCGAATCGCTTCGGGCGGACGGTTTCGTGTCCG
>CAZNNH010000279.1:0-5113 GCA_964574335.1 uncultured Acidobacteriota bacterium
AACCGGGTGGGTCGCGACGAGTCCCACGAGTACGCCGGCGACACCTGTGTGGTGGATCCCTCGGGAGAGGTCCTTGCCAGCGCTGCCGGCCAGGAGGCGATGGTGCTGGCCGACCTGGAGGCCGGGCACGTACGCGAGACCCGGGAGCGCTTTCCGGTGATGCGGGACCGTCGGCCGCGCCTCAGTCGTGGCTGAGGGCCCGCACCACGTCGATCCGGACGGCGCGGCGGGCAGGGATGGCGCAGGCCAGAAAGGCCGCCGAGGCCAGCAGCGCCAGCACCAGGCCGAGCACCTGAGGGTCCAGCGACGAGACGCCGTGAAGCTGGCTCTCGATGAACCGTCGCATGCCGAGCGCCCCGGCGACACCCGCGCCCAGGCCGACAGCAACTAACGCCAGGCCGTCTCGGAGCACCAGGCGGAGGATCCCCGAAGGCTCGCTCCCCAGCGCCACCCGGATGCCGATCTCGCGGGTGCGGAGCTGCACCAGGTACGCCAGCAGACCGTAGACCCCCAGCCCGGCCAGGAACAGAGCCAGCAGGCTGAAGCCCGTGGTCAGGAGCATTGGGGTGCGGCGGTCGGCGAGCGACCGGTCGATCCGCTCCGGCATGGTCTGGACATCGAAGAGGGGGAGCTCCGGGTCGATGGCCGCGATCGCTTGGCGCATGGGCTGGGACAGTGCCCGCGTGTCGGCCCGAGCCTTGACCGCGAAGTCGAGGCTCCTCCGCGGCGACTGCGCCAGCGGGAAGTAGTAGGCGCCCTCGGTGTCGCGCCCGGAGGTGAGGCTGCGCATCTGGATCGGCTCCACGATGCCGACGATGTCGTAGTACCGGGCGTTCTGAGGGTTGTTGATGTCCTCCGCGCTGTTCGGCTGCCACATCCGTTGGCCCAGGGCGTCGCCACTCGGCCAGAAGCGCCGTGCCAGGTGCTCGTCGATGATGATCACCGGCCGGGACGAGGCGATGTCCCCGTCGTCGAAGGCCCGCCCCGCGAGGATCCTCATGCCCATGGCCTCGAAGTAGCCGGGGCTCACCACCTGCCGGGTGGGGGACAGGACCGACTCGCCCGGCGACATCACGTACCCCTCGGCGAAGATCACGCTGTCCGAGAAGCCGAGCCCAAAGGGGATGTCGCTGGTGATGCCGGCCGCCTCGACCCCCGGAAGCGCCCGGAGCCGCTCGAGGGAGTCACGGGCGAAGGCGGTCAGTTCCTCATCTCCCGCATAGCGGCTCGCGGGGAGGGACACCGCAGCCGTCAGCACGCCTCCAGGCCGGAAGCCGGGATCGATGGCCAGCACCTCGCGGAAGCTCACCATCAGCAGGCCGGCACCCACCAGCAGCACCAGCGCCAGGGCGAGCTGTGCCGAGACCAGCCCCTTGCGCAGCGCGTTGCTGCCACGACCCGCGGTGGAGCCGCGCCCCTCGTCCCGCAGGGTCGCGGCCAGGCGTACCCGGAGCAGGCCAGCCACCGGGATGAGCGCCAACAGGATGCCCACCACCAGGGTCAGGGCGCCGGTGAAGGCGACGGCGGTGAGGTCGAGGGAGATCGGACCGCCCCTCGGAAGCCGTCCCAGGTCCAGATGCTGGAGCACCCTGAGCCCACCCCAGCCCACCACCAGGCCGAGCCCGCCTCCGCCCGCGGTCAGCAAGATCGTCTCCGTCAGCAACTGACGGACCAACCGCCCCCGCGACGCGCCGATGGCGGAGCGGGTGGCCATCTCCGGCAATCGGGCCGTGGTCCGCACCAGCACCAGGTTGGCGACGTTGACGCAGCCGATCAGCAGCACCAGCGTCACCCCGCCCCACAGCAGGAAGAGCGGCTCGCGCACGTCGCGAACCAGGTCTTCATGGAGGAGGTGGAGCGGCGTATGGAAGCCGGCATCCACCAGCAGCGGCTTCAGCTCCGGCATCTTGTCCATGTTGGCGGCGTTCAAGGCGTCGATCCGGGCCTGGGCGCTCTGGATCGTCACCCCGTCGCGGAGCCGGGCGATCATCTCGTAGTTGTTGCTGTGGTACTCCTGGCGCTGCTCCGGAGAGAAGGAGAGCGGCGTGAAGAGGCGGACGCGATCGTCGAGGAAGACGAAGTCCTTGGGCAGGATGCCGATCACCGTGTGGGGACGTCCGTCGAGACGAAGCTGCTTCCCGATCGCCGAGGGGTCCCCGCCGAACAGCTCCTGCCAGAGCCCATAACTGAGGAGGACCACCTGGTCCTGCCCCGGCTCGCCTTCTTCTTCCGTGAAGGTGCGTCCGAGGGCCGTGCCCCTCCCGATCAACGGGAACAGAGAAGGCGTGACCTCCCGGCTGGTGAGGCGCCGTGGCACCCCGTCGATCCCTAGGCTGCGGCCTCGGTCCCGATAGGCGGCGACCTCCTCGAAGGTCTCCTTCAGCGCACGACGGTCGAAGAAGTCGGGGGCTCCGTTGGCCCCGCGCACGTCACCGCCCACGCCGGCACCGGGGTAGGCGTTCCACATGACGACGACGCGACCGGGATCGGCGATGGGCAGCGGCTTCAGGATCGCCGAGCGCACCACGCTGAAGATCGTCGCGTTGGCGCCCAGGCAAAGCGACAGGGTGAGGACGGCGGTGGCGGCGAAGCCCTTCTGGCGCGAGAGCTGGCGAAGCGAGAACCGGATGTCCTGGATCAGGGAGTCCATCGATGCACCTCCGGCGCCGGGCCGCCCCGAAGCCGAGGCCCCAGGGCCGCAGGCCGAGCGTCACTGCCTCGGTAACGTTGCAGCCTCCCTCGGGGTTCCCGAAGCTGCGGACGGTGTCTTGCCGAGGCTGGAGACGGTCAGGCGATGGGCAGGAGCTCGGCTCGAGCGTGCCGATGGACGATCCTCAGCAGCCCCAGCGTCGCCGGCCGGCCGAAACGAGACGGCCCCGCGCTGCCGGGGTTGAGCCAGAGACACCGCTGGCGGCGATGTTGCTCGGGGCGATGGGAGTGGCCGTAGACGAGCACGTCGAGCCGGTCGGTCTCGGGATCGAGCAGGCCCAGGTGGAGGTTGTGGGTCACGCCCAGGCGTAGCCCTCCGATCTCCACGACCGCCGTGGCGGGGAGCCGGCGGGCCAGATCGCCGCGGTCGATGTTGCCCCGCACCGCGAAGACCGGGGCGACCCGCTCCAGCGCCTGGAGCACCTCGGCGCTGCCGACATCGCCGGCATGCAGGATGTGGGCACAGCCGCGAAGGGCGGCCAGGGCCTCGGGGCGGATCAGGCCGTGGGTGTCGGAGATCACGCCCACCCGGATCGGCTCCCGCCTGGGCCGTCCGGCCATCGCTCAGGGGTGGGGCGGGAGGGGCCGGCCCGGGTCCTCGTTGACCAGGCGCAGGCGGGGCAGGGCGGCCTCCTGGCGCTGCAGCCAGTCGAGGAGCTTCTCCCGGACCAGGCAGCGGAGGTCCCACTGCCTGCCGGAGTCGGCGGCGCTGATCAGGGCCCGCACCTCGACCACGTGGTCCTTGATCCCGGTCACCACGATCCCCTTGACCTTGCCGTCCCACAGGTCGGTTGCGGCCAGGATCCGGTCGAGCTCGGCGCGCATCGCCTCGAGGTCGACGCGGTGGTCGGTGTAGAAGTAGATGGTACCCAGCAGCTCCGTCGAGACCCGGGTCCAGTTCTGGAAGGGGTGCTCGAGGAAGTACGCGATCGGCACCACCAGCCGGCGCAGGTCCCAGATCTTGACCACCACGTGGGTGAAGTTGATCTCCTCGATCGTCCCCCACTCGCCCTCCACGATCACCACGTCTCCGATCCCGATCGGCTGGGTCAGCATGATCTGGAAGCCGGCGAAGAGGTTGGCCACCGAGCGCTGGGCCGCGAAGCCGAGCACCACGCCGGCCAGACCGGCGGAGGCTAGCAGGCTCAATCCCACCGTCCGCACCACCTCGAACTGGGCCAGCAGCATGGCGGCGGCCACCAGCACCACGCCGCCGGCGGCGATCTGCCGCAGGACGTCGACCCGGGTGGCGATTCCCTTGCGCTTGCGCTCGTCGTCGACCGATTCGGAAAGCCGCTGCTCCAGCGCCCGGCCGGCGATCCGGACCGCCCGGAAGCCGAACGAGCCCAGCGCCACCAGGCAGGCCGAGCGCACCAGGATCTCGAGGATGTCGTGGGCCGGCTGCGACAGGCGTAGGCCCGTGCAGGCGACGAAGGTGACGCCTGCCCACAGGACCAGGCGAAGCGGGCGCTCCAGGACCTCCGCGATCTCGTCGTCCCAGCGACCCCGGGTCCGGCGCGCCCAGCGGCGGGCCAGCGCCGTGATGACGCGGCTCGAGAGATGCCCGGCCACGTAGCCGAGCGGCAGCAGCAGCAGGATCCCGAGAAGCTGCCACAGCTCCAGCTCCCAGATCCGATGACGGAACATCCACCCCGGGATGTGGTTGCCCAGCCAGCCGATCCCGTAGACCTCGTACAGGGGCCCGATGGCGGCGACCGTCGCCGCCGAGAACAGCCAGATCGGCTCCCCGCTCGGCGAGCGGCGTTGCCGCACCAGCACGCTCTGCTCGCCGGCACCGATCGGGATCACGCCGATCCGGTCGACGTCGGCGGGCAGGCCGTCCTCCGTGGCGCCCGACGGGTCGTCGCTGACCTTCTCGAGGTCGATCCAGAGGGTCTGGTCGAGAACCAGCTTGAAGCGGCGCGCCAGTCGGGGGCCGAGTCGTGGGGTCTGGTCCGACGGCAGGGCCGACAGGTCCAGGTACCGGGCGGCCGTCTGGTAGTCGCCGTCACGGCAGGCGTTGATGAAGCCCTCCACGGTCCGCCGTGGCGTCGAGCGAACGGGAACCCCAGGCGGGCGGCTGGCGCTCGCCGTCGTGTCGGCCCCGGTGGGGACCTGCGGCCGCTCCTGTGACGGCTGTGCGAAGAGCCCCGCCCCGGCGCCCAGCACGAGGACGAGGACTGGTAGCACCCGTTGCCCTGTCTTCATCCGAGCCTTCTTACGCGGCGCCCGAAGTGAATTCGGTCGCCGCTATCAAGCGGGGGGCTCCCGCCCCCCGATCCCCCGGACCCGGCATGGGGACATGACCCGAATCCGTCAGCAGGCCGTGGATTCGGGATCGTGTCCCCCATGGCCGCATGACCCGAATCCGTCAGCAGGCCGTGGATTCGGGATCGTGTCCCCC
>CAZNNH010000280.1:0-5103 GCA_964574335.1 uncultured Acidobacteriota bacterium
GAGAGCTTCATCAAGATGATTGCTTCGGCGATCGACGCCAAGAGCCCGTACACGGGCGGACACTGCGAGCGGGTGCCCATCCTCACGCTGATGATCGTCCGGAGCCTTTGTGAGGCCCGGGAAGGGAAGTTTGCCGATTTCGAGTTGACTGGGGAACAGTGGTACGAGCTGCAGATCGCGGCGTGGCTTCACGACTGCGGCAAGGTGACGACCCCGGTCCACGTGATGGACAAGTCGACGAAGCTCGAGACGATCTTCGACCGCCTCGAGCTCGTGCGCGCCCGTTTCGAGACCCTTCGGCGCGACGTA
Organism: uncultured Acidobacteriota bacterium; assembly: GCA_964574335.1. Taxonomy (GTDB): domain Bacteria; phylum Acidobacteriota; class Vicinamibacteria; order Fen-336; family Fen-336; genus CAZNNH01. Next base: position 310 of record CAZNNH010000280.1, read on the forward strand.
GTCATCGACTACCTGTCCGCGTTGCGGGAGGAGGGAGCGGACGCCGACGCGCTGGCAAGACGGCGTGACGAACGGCTCGAGCAACTGGAGGCCGATCTGGCGTTCCTCGAGGTGGTGAACGTCGGCGGAGAGTACATGTCGCCCGACAAGCAGGCCCGGGTACGTGAGATCGGCGCTCGACGCTATCGCCAAGGAGAAGAGGAGACCACGCTACTCGATGAAGAGGAAGTGGCGCACCTGCTCGTCTCGAGGGGCACCCTGACCGAGGATGAGCGAGTCGTCATCAACGGGCACATGGTGCAGACCATCAAGATGCTGGAGGCGCTGCCGTTCCCGCGCCACTTGAAGAAGGTTCCGGAGTATGCGGGAGGACACCACGAGAAGATGGACGGAACGGGCTACCCGCGCGGCATCTACGCGGCCGACATGTCCATTCCGGCTCGCGCGATGGCAATCGCGGACGTCTTCGAGGCGCTCACCGCGCAGGACCGTCCCTATAAGAGCGGCAAACCCCTCGGCGAGGTCATGCGCATCATGGGACTCATGAAGCGCGATAATCATCTCGACCCGGATCTACTCGACCACTTCGTCCGATCGGGCGTGTACCGGGAGTACGCGCGGAGGTTCCTGCCGTCGGAGCTGATCGACGAGGTGGACGAAGCGAGTCTGTTGGCCATAGAGCCAAAGGCGTACGATCTGCCGCCAGTAGGAGAGAGGAAGAAGCGCTGGGAGGACTTCCTGCCAGAGTACCAGGCGCAGGCCGCACAGGGAGAGCAGGTGATCGAGTCGGTGGGTCGGAAGGCGAGGCGCCAGTCGCGCTGATCCCGGAGTCTGCGGGTCGAGCGGGGAGGCGAGCCCGCGACCCAGGTCCGCCCGCCGCCGGGCTGTGCCCTGTCTGATCGCTCTCCAGGACGACGACCGCGCGTCACGCGGCATGTCCCTCTGCCTCAACGAGCCAGACTCACACCCAACCGGCTTGACACGTATGAGCATATGATCATAATGAGTCTTGGGGTCTCGCAGCCGTGCCCAGAGGCGATCGGGGGCGAGGCCGGCTTGAGGAGGGCAGGATGCGTGTCGTCATCGTCGGAGGTTCCGCGGCCGGGGCCAAGGCCGCTTCCAAGATCCGGCGGCTGGATCAGCGGGCCGAGATCACGATCGTCCAGAAGAGCCGGCACCTCAGCATGGCCTCGTGCGGGTTTCCCTACTATGTGGGCGGGGTGTTCGACGATCGGAACATGCTGATCTCCACGCCGACCGGCGTCCAGCGGGACCCGTCGTTCTTCTCCAAGGTGAAGGACATCGAGGCGCTGGTGGCGACGGAGGCGACGGCGATCGACCGCCCCGCCCGGCAGGTCAAGACCCGCAACCTGGACTCCGGCGAGGAGCGGTCTCTCGGCTACGACAAGCTGGTTCTGGCGATGGGCTCGTCGCCGATCTTCCCAGCCTTCCCCGGAGCGGACCTAGACGGGGTCACGACCCTTCAGAGCCTGGAGGATGCCGATTTCCTGAAGCAGGTGGTGGTCAGCCGGGGCAGCCGCCGGGCGGTGATCGTGGGCGGCGGGCTGATCGGCATCGAGACCTGCGAGGCGCTGCGGCTTGCCGGGATCGAGATCACCATCGTCGACATGCAGGACCAGATCCTCCCCTTCCTGGACTGGGAGCTGGCCAAGCTGGTGGAGAAGCACCTGGCTGGCCGAGGGGTAGCTCTCCGTCTCGGCGCCGCGGTCTCCGAGTTCCTGGGCGAGGGCGGGCGCGTCTCGGGGGTGAAGACGAAGCACGGAGAGACCCTCCCCTGTGACCTGGTGGTGGTGGCGATCGGCGTCCGCCCCAACGCAGCCCTGGCTCGCGACGCCGGGCTCGCCCTCGGTGCCCGCGGCGGCGTCCGGGTGAACCGGTTCATGCAGACCAGCGATCCCGACATCTACGCCGCCGGCGACTGTGTCGAGGTGACCAACCTGGTCACCCACGCCCGCCAGCACTGGCCGATGGGGGACGCGGCGAACCTCCAGGGACGGGTGCTGGCGCAGAATGTCGTCTTCGGCAACACGGAGGAGTACGAGGGCTTCGTGGGCACCGGCATCTGCAAGGTCTTCGACTTCAGCGCCGGCAGCACCGGGCTCTCGGAGAAGATGGCCCGGGCCGAAGGTTACGCCAACATCATCACCGCGATCCACGCCGCACCGGACAAGCCCGGCTTCATGGGCGCCCAGCCGCTGGTGATCAAGATGGTCGCGGACAAGACGACGGGTCGCTTCCTGGGCATGCAGGCGGTGGGGACCGGCGACGTCTCCAAGCGGGTGGCGATGGCCGCGCTGGCGCTGCACGGGCGCCTCACCATCGCCGACATGGTCAACCTGGACCTGCCCTATGCGCCGCCCTTCTCGCCGGCCATCGACAACTTCATCCAGGCGGTCCACGTGATCGAGAACAAGTGGCGCGGGATGATGGACGGCATCTCCTGCGCGGAGGTGAAGCGGAGGATCGACGCGAAGAGTGATGTCTTCCTGCTGGACGTCCGGGCGCCCGAGGAGCACCGAGCCGAACGCCTGGACGCCGGCGAGACGGTGATCCCCCTGGGCCAGCTTCGTTCCCGGACCGATTCCCTGCCCGCCCACAAGGGCAAGGAGATCGTCGCCTTCTGCAAGATCTCGCTGCGCGGGTACGAGGCGGCCTGCTTTCTCAAGTCCCTCGGCTACACCCACGTGAAGGTGATGGAGGGGGGTCTCATGGCCTGGCCCTTCGCCCTCGTGACCGGCTGATCTCCCGGCCCGGAAAGGGCGCTCCGGGTCGCCCGGGTGTCGCACGATTGCGACTCTGCGGCTCTTCCACTCACCCCGCCCAAGCAACGCATCAGCCTGCAAACCCAGACGAAAGACGCCGGAGCCGACGGCCGCGCACCGGCGGCACGCCTTCTGCATGTAGGAGGCTGCGGGGCCATCTCAGAGCCCCAGCCGCAGGTGCCGGCGACCAAGGATGCGAAGGTCATCGGTCTTGGGGGCGGCAGAAGGAGAGCGGGCATGCCGGGAAGAGACGGAATGGGACCGAAGGGCCGGCGCGCCATGGCGGGCGGCGGGCGACACCGCCACCGGTTTCACACGACCGGCCCGACAGGCTGGCAGCGCGCGCAGATGGGCCGGTTGAGCCTCGGTCCCGGGGCCCCGCCTTCCCTCGCCAAGGAGCAGGAGCTGGCCGCGGTGAAGCCGCAGGCCGCCAGTCTCGAGCAGGCATTGGGTGGCGCGTTCGAGTCGAGGATCCAGCCGGCAGCGACCGCCGTCCCTCGTCAGACGGAAGGCCGTCGCCCGGCGTCCCCGGCGACCCGCCGCCCCAGGATCGCGGTGGTCGACAAGGATCGTTGTGCCGGTTGCGGAATCTGCATCGAAGCTTGTCCGGACGAGGCCATCTCGGTCAACGGCATCGCTGCGGTGGATCCCAGGGTGTGCACGGGTTGCGGTTCATGCGTTCCTGAGTGCCCGAACCAGGCGCTGGCGCTCGGTCACCTGTCGCTCGAGAGAGGTGCCGCCGGATGATTCGCGATGCCAAAGGAGCCCAGGGGAGCACGCAACCGATGACCGCGGGAACCGGCGCAAGCAGGATCACCATCCTGGTCGACAACAGGGCCAAACTGGGGCTGCTCGGCGAGCACGGATTCTCTGCCTGGATCGAGGTCGCAGGCCGACGGTTGCTCTTCGACACGGGGCAAGGAGCGGCGCTCGCGGCCAACGCAGACAAGCTGGGCATTGACCTCGCCACCGCGGACGCCCTGGTGTTGAGCCACGGGCACTATGATCACAGCGGCGGCGTGCCTCTGGCCGTCGGCCGCGCTCCGACCGCCGAGGTCTACGCTCATCCCGCGGCGACCGGTCCTCGGTACTCGATCCGCGACGGGGTGGCGAAGCCCATCGCCATGCCCCCGGCGGCGCGCGCCGCGCTCGAGGTCCATGCGGTCGGTGTCCGCTGGACCACGCGGGCGTTGCAGTTGGCGGCGGGTGTGGGGATCACCGGCCCGATTCCACGGCACACCGACTACGAGGACACCGGAGGTCCTTTCTTCCTGGATGCCGGCGGGACACGGGCCGATCCCATCGTGGACGACCTCGCCTTGTGGATGCGCACGGACCTGGGCCTGGTCGTGGTCGTGGGCTGCAGCCACGCGGGCCTGGTCAACACCCTGCACCATGCGCTCGGCTTGACGGGGGAGACCCGGCTGCACGCCGTGCTGGGCGGGTTTCACCTCAACCAGGCGGGCGAGTCACGTCTCGGGCGCACGATGGCCGAGCTGCGAGATCTTGATCCCGATCTGATCGTCCCGTGTCATTGCACCGGAGCTGCGGCGGTGGAGAGGCTCAGGCGCAGCTTCGGCGAGCGTGTCGCGCCTGGCTGTGCCGGGGCCGTGTTCCGGCTTGGCCTCGTCCGGGCACCGACCACGAAGGGCGGCTGACGCCGGTCCCACGGGTCGGCCCGGCCAGCGCGCTACTCATGGGCTCCGGCCCAAGTGCCCAGCGTCTCGTACAGCACCGGCACCACGAACAGGCGTAGCAGCACCGCGAAGAAGAAGCCGCCGATGTAGACGATGGCCAGCGGCCGGTGCAGCTCGGCGCCCGTGCTCTGGCTGAGGGCCAGCGGCAGCACCCCCACGATCATCACCAGGTCGGTGACGAAGATGGGGCGGAACTTCAGGGTCGCCCCCTCCAGGACCGCCTCGCGCAAGGTGCGGCCGGCTCGGCGCAGGTCGTTGAACTTGCCCACCAGGATGATGTCGTTCTGGGCGCAGATCCCCAGCAGAGCGATCAG
>CAZNNH010000281.1:0-5072 GCA_964574335.1 uncultured Acidobacteriota bacterium
TTGATGAGGTCGTGGGGCATGGCGGTGGCCATCTCCTGGTAGACGCTCATCTTCTCCTTGATGGCCCGCTCCATCCGCACCAGCCCGATCCGGAACTGGTTCTCGAGCAGCTCTCCGACGCTGCGGACCCGCCGGTTGCCGAGGTGGTCGATGTCGTCGACCTCGTTCGGATTACGCCGCAGCCGCAGCAGGAAGCCGATCACCGCGGTGATGTCGTCGAGCCCCAGGATCTTCTCGGAGAGCGGCGTCGACAGCCCGAGCTTGGTGTTCAGCTTGAGCCGTCCGACCCGGGAGAAGTCGTACTTCTGAGGGCTGCGGAACATCCCGTCGAACAGGTTCCGCGACGACTCCAGGGTGGGCGGGTCGCCCGGCCGCATGCGACGGTAGATCTCCACCAACGCCTCGTCTCCCGACTTGATGGAGTCCTTCTTCAGCGTCATCGACAGCATCGGGCCGATCTCGTCCTGCTCGGGGAAGTAGACCTCGATGGCGGCGATCTGCCCCTCGGGGTCCTGCAGGGCGGCCAGGGTGGTGGCGTTGAGCGGCTCGTTGGCCGCCAGCAGCACCTCACCGGTGCGCGGGTCCACCACGTCGGCGACGGAGGAGGCTCCCTCGAGGTCCGCCTCGCCGATCTCCACCTCCTCGATCTCGAGCTTGGCCATCTGCTGGAGAACGGCGGCCGTCACCTTCTTGCCGGCGTGTAGAAGCTCGCCGCGACGACCCGAGGCGTCCTTGGGCTCGTAGACGGTCCGGCTCAGCCGGCGTCCGACCAGGTTGTCGGAGACCTTCCAGAAGAGCTTCCCCTCCCGGGCGTCCAGCCGGTCACACCGGTAGAAGGTGCGGAGGACGTGGGCGTCGTCTTCCAGGCCCACCGCGCGCAGGAAGACCGAGGCCAGGAACTTGCGCTTCCGGTCGATCCGCACGTGCAGCAGGTTCTTGGAGTCGAACTCGAACTCCACCCAGCTCCCGCGATAGGGGATGATCTGGGCCGCAAACAGGCCCTTCTCCGGCTGCGAGAAGAAGACCCCCGGTGAGCGATGGAGCTGGCTGACGATCACCCGCTCGGTCCCGTTGATGATGAAGGTGCCGTTCTCCGTCATCAGCGGGATGTCGCCGAAGTAGACCTCCTGCTCCTTGATGTCGCGGATCGTCTTGTGACCGGTCTCGGGGTCTTTGTCCCACACCACCAGCCGGATGGTGACCTTGAGCGGAACGGCGAAGGTCATCCCCCGCTCCTGGCACTCGTCGACGTCGTACTTCAGCTTCAGCCCGACCGGCTCGTCGCAGGTCTCGCAGGTCGCCGGGGTGTTCTCGTTGAGGTGGCCGCACTTTGCGCAATGGACCTCTCGGTCACCTCGCGGGTCGGTGATGATGGTGGCCCCGCAGAACGAGCAGGGTCGACCGAGCTTGTCGAGGCCGAGCATGCGCCCGCACTTGCACTCCCAGTTCCCGATCGAGTACTCGACGAACTCGAGCGAGCAGTTCTCACGCAGGTCGGTGATCGGGAAGACGCTCTTGAAGACCGACTGAAGGCCGGTCTCCTCGCGGTCGCCCGGTAGCACCCGCATCTGCAGAAAGCGCTCGTAGGAGTTCTTCTGGATCTCGATCAGGTTGGGGATCGGGATGGCAGTGGTGATCTTGGCGAAGTCGACCCGCTCGCGGTAAGGGTTCGTGTACATCAGTCGTGCACCCTCCGGGTCTCCCGTGAACGGAGACCCGAAAATGACGTGGCCCCAGGCACACTCCGACGTGTCACCTGGAGCGACGTCTCTCGACCCAAGGCAGTTCCGGCCTTTCCGGCTCGACTTCGGCTACTTGACCTCGACTTGGGCTCCGACTTCTTCGAACTTCTTCTTGATGGTGGCCGCCTCTTCCTTGGACAGCCCCTCCTTCACGACCTTGGGGGCGCCGTCGACGAGGTCCTTGGCCTCCTTGAGGCCGAGGCTGGTCACCTCGCGCACCACCTTGATCACGTTGATCTTCTTGTCACCGGCGGCCAGCAGGTGGACTGCGAACTCGGTCTGCTCCTCGGCCGCTGCTGCAGCGGCCGGCAGGCCGGCAGCCGCCACCATCACCGGGGCCGCTGCCGCCGAGACGCCCCACTTGTCCTCCAAGACCTTGACCAGCTCCGCCACCTGCATCACGGTCAGCTTGCTCAGGTCCTCCGCAATTGCCTGAATGTCAGCCATTTGTTCCTCCAGGTCGGCCGCGCGGGCCGCCTATCTCAATGAGCCTGTATCTCCACTGACTAGGACGCAGCGGCCTCCCCCGGGGCCGCCTGCTTGTCCTGGTGTGCCTTGAGCGCCCGAGCCAGCTGCTCGGCGGGAGTCGAAAGCAGACGGACGAGCTGCGACGCCGGCGCCTGGAGCGTCCCGAGGAGCCTCGCCCGCAGCTCGGGGAGGCTCGCCATCGTCGACAAGGCCTTGACGCCATCGGCATCCAGCGTCTCGCCGCCCGACACCAGCCCGGCCTTGACCCTCAGGTTCGGGTTGTCCTTGGCGAACTCCATCAGCAGCTTGGCCAGCGCCACCGGATCGTCGCCGGCGTAGGCGACGCCGGTGGCCCCTTCGAACTGGTCGGCCAGCTTCTCGAGAGGGGTGCCCTTCACGGCGCGCAGCGCCAGGGAGTTCTTGACCACCCGGTAGCGCGACCCGGCCTTCCTCACCTTGCGCCGGAACTCGGTCACCGCCGGCACGGTGAGCCCGCGAAAGTCCACCAGGATCGCGTTGGGCGAAGCACCGAACTCCTGGTGAAGCTCGTCGATCAGGGCCTGTTTCTGCGTGCGGTTCATGTCGTCACCTGGGCCGGTCGGGCCGGCACGGCAAGCGGGACCGGCCTTCCGGCCGTCCCTCGTTTCTCCTAACGGGCGTTCACCGAGGCGAGCTCGACACGCACCCCGGGTCCCATCGTCGATGAAAGGGCGATCGACTTCACGTAGCGCCCCTTGGCGGTGGCCGGCTTGGCCTTGATCACGCTCTCGATCAGGGCGCTTGCGTTGTCGAGGAGCTTGGTGGGCCCGAACGACACCTTTCCGATCGGGGCGTGCACGATGGCGGTGCGATCGACACGGTACTCCACCTTTCCCGCCTTGATCTCCTGGACCGCCTTGGCTACGTCGAACGTGACAGTTCCGGTCTTGGGGTTGGGCATCAGCCCCCGTGGGCCGAGGATCTTCCCGAGCTTGCCGACCGAGCGCATCATGTCCGGGGTGGCTACCACGGCGTCGAAGTCCAGCCAGCCGTCCTTCTGGATCTTGGTGACCATCTCCTCGCCGCCCACGAAATCGGCCCCGGCCTCCTCGGCCTCACGGGCCTTCTCTCCCGAGGCGATCACCAGCACCCGCTTGGCCTTGCCGCCCAGGCCGTGGGGAAGGATCACGGTGCCCCGCACCATCTGGTCGGCGTGCTTGGGGTTGACTCCCAGGCGCATCGCCAGCTCGACGGTCTCATCGAATCGGGCGTAGGCCGCCTTGGCCACCGTGTCCACGGCGTCCGGCAGCGGGTACTCGCGCTGGACCGCCACCGCCTCCCGCGCCTGCCGATACTTCTTGCCAACACGTCGCATCCGACTCTCCTTTCGTCTCTCGGTGCCGGAAGCTGCGCTTCCAACGCCGAAGGACTCCCACCGCGAGCCGCCCGGCCGTGGGCGACCGGTGGTCTATCTCTGGGCCCGTCCTCCCGCCCGTCCCGGGCGGGCCACCTCAGCCAGCGACCTCCACACCCATGCTGCGGGCGGTCCCCAGCACCGTCTGGACCGCCGCATCGAGGTCGTCGCAGTTGAGGTCAGGCAGCTTCAGCCTTGCGATCTCCTCCACCTGCTTCATCGTGACCGTCCCCACCTTGGTCCGGTTCGGCTCGCCGCTGCCCTTGGCGATCCCCACCGCGCGCTTGAGCAGCACCGGGACCGGAGGGGTCTTGGTGATGAAGGTGTACGACCGGTCCGCGTAGACCGTGATCACGACCGGGATGATGAGGCCCTCGTCCTTGGCGGTCCGGGCGTTGAAGGCCTTGCAGAAGTCCATGATGTTGACCCCGGCCTGTCCGAGGGCGGGGCCAACGGGCGGGGCCGGCGTGGCCTTCCCCGCGGGGATCTGGAGCTTGATCTGTCCGACGACTTTCTTCATCTGTTGCTCGTCTCGCTAGCGCGTGAACGTTTCCCCTAGAGCTTCTCGACCTGTAGGAAGTCGAGCTCCACCGGCGTGGAGCGTCCGAAGATGGTGACCATCACCTTGAGCGTGTTGCGGTCCAGGTTGACCTCCTCCACCACCCCCTGGAAGCTGGAGAAGGGTCCGTCGATGATGCGCACGCTCTCGCCTCGGTCGAAGGTGTACTTGGGCTTGGGCTTCTCGATCGACTCCTTGACCTGGACGAAGATCTGGTCGGCCTCCTCCTGGCTCAGCGGCACCGGACGGCTTCCGGAGCCCACGAAGCCCGTCACCTTGGGGGTGTTCTTGACCAGGTGCCAGGTGGAGTCCGGGATCTTCTTCCCGTCGGGGCCTTCCTCCGTCTCGATCTCCACCAGGATGTAGCCGGGAAAAAAGCGCGTGGCGGTCTGCACCTTCCGGCCGCCCCGCATCTCCACCACTTCCTCGGTCGGGATCTCGATCCGGCCGATCTGCTCCTCCAGGCCGTACGCCTTGGCCCGCTGTCGGAGGCTCTCCGAGACCTTCTTCTCGAAGCCGGAGTAGGTGTGGACGATGAACCACTGCTTGGACATGAGGGCTTCCAAACGCTACCTCAGGATCAACGAGGCCGCCTGGGTGAAAAGCAGGTCGAGGCCGAAGAGGTAAAAGCCGAAGAAGAAGCTGGTGAACAGCACCACCAGCGTGGTCGAGTACACCTCGTTCTGGCCCGGCCAGGTCACCTTGCGGAGCTCTGCCTTGACCTCGGCGAAGAACGTCTTGAGCTCGGCGAACTTCCTCGGGACCCACGTCGCGATCCCGCCATTCTCATCTTTCGCCATCTTCAAACCCGCCTCATGCCGCCCGTTCCAGATCTGGCAGGCCAGGAGGGACTCGAACCCCCAACCCCCGGTTTTGGAGACCGGTGCTCCACCAATTGAGCTACTGGCCT
>CAZNNH010000282.1:0-563 GCA_964574335.1 uncultured Acidobacteriota bacterium
TGTTCGGCGAGGTGCCGGCCCGTCGCAAGTTCCTGCGGGCCGAGTCGACCGAGGGAGGCCACGTGGCCGAGGCGGTCACGCTGCAGGCGTTGGCTCGGCCCGACGTCGGCTTCAGCCTGGTCTCGGGCAGCCGGCGGCTGCTCGACGCTCCGCCGGCCGCCGGCCTGCGCAGCCGCGTCTACCAGGCACTCGGGGCCCGGGCCCTGGATCGTCTGGTGGAGGTGGACGGGCAGGAGGGATGGGCCCGGATCCGCGGGTTCGTCACCCGCCCCGAACGACAGTCCGCGCTTCGGGGCACCCAGCGTCTGTTCGTGAACGGTCGGCCGGTGAGAGACCGCACCATATCCCGGGCGATCGCCGAGGCGTATCGCACCGCGGGCGCCGGAGCGTTTCGGGTCGAGGCGGTCCTGTTCATCGAGACGCCGCTCGAGATGGTCGACGTGAACGTGCACCCGGCCAAGAGCGAGGTGCGCTTCGCCGACGCGCGGTCGGTCTTTGCGGCGGTGGAGCGGGTCATCCGAAAGGCGCTGTCGTCGGGCGGGCGGGTGGTGCCGGTGGCCGAT
>CAZNNH010000282.1:573-5002 GCA_964574335.1 uncultured Acidobacteriota bacterium
ACGCGGAAAGATAACGGATGTTGTTGCTGGGTACATGCTCGGCAGCTATACGGCGGCCCAGCAGGCCAACGTGCCCGTTCATTTTGGAATGGGTGGGGGTCCCGGTTTGGGTGGCGGTTTTGGGGGGGGTGGCGGGGGTCATCCTAAAGGCGCTGTCGTGGGGGGGGGGGGTGGGGCCGGTGGCCGATGTGGGGCGGGTGGGGGAGGCCATCCCCGAGTACTCTCCCGGTTCGCTCCCCTGGATGCCCGACGCCTCCCCTGAGGCGCCGCGGGTGTCGATCGCACCCTGGGAGAGCCGTGGGCCGGGTCCGGCTGCACCGGCCGAGGTCGAGCCGGTCGGGTCCGGTCTGGTGGTCCTCGGGCAGCACCGGAACACCTACCTGGTGGCCAGCGACGGCGAAGACCTGTTCCTGATCGACCAGCACACGGCCCACGAGCGGGTCCGGTTCGAGGGCCTGCTGAAGGGGCTGGAGCAGCGTGCCGTCGAGTCCCAACTCCTGCTGGGCCCGCTGGTGATCCAGCTTCCTCCTGCGCTGCTGGCGATCGTCGAGCGCCAGCACGAGGACCTCCAGGCGCTGGGGTTCGACATCGACGACTTCGGCGGCGGGGCGCTGCACCTGCGGGCGGTTCCGGCGGCCCTGGGAGGGCGCGACCCGGCGGTGGCCATCAAGGACCTGCTGTCGGACCACCTGGAGCGGGGCTCGGGCGAGTGGGTGGTCGAGGGCGGCCGCGAGCGGCTGGCCGCCACCGTGGCCTGTCACTCCGCGGTGCGTGCCGGCCAGACCCTCTCGCGCGAGAGCATGGCCGCCATCCTCCGCGACCTGGACCGCTGCGCCCATCCCACCCTGTGCCCGCACGGCCGGCCGACCCGGGTCCGCATCCCCCGCGAGGACGTGGCCCGCTGGTTCGGCCGCACCGGCTGGCGGCGGCAATAGGGACGCAGGAGCCGAAGTACGCGCTGGCCGGCACAGTTCGTAGCTGCCTACTCATTGAGAGTCGCCGCCGCACTGCACGCCTTGCACGCCAGGGCCGTCACCCGATCGAGCGAGTCGTCGGACCAGGGGTGCAATCGGGAGTCTGGTGGATCATGTCCCTAGTAGGAACCCTGTTGTTCTCCTGTGTCCTTGGGCCTACCGCCGCTTGGTGCGTGGGCGGATCGGCATCCTCTGGCGATCAGGCAATCGTGCAGCGCTGCATCGAACAGCTTCGTAGGGCCGAGTACCCGGGCGATCGCACTACAGCTGCCATTGAACTCGGCCGGCTCGGGCCGCGCGCGCGTGCCGCGGCGCAGGCTCTCCTCGAGGCAACAGCGCAAGAGGGTAGCTACCGGCTTCGGGCTGAGGCGGTGAAGGCCCTTGGAGCGATCGCACCGGAGGATCCGGCGGTCCTGAAGCGGATCGCGGATCTCCTGGACTACCGGGCCGAGCGGGGCAGGCTCGCCGCCACCGCGCAGAAGACACTGGAGGGGATTGGGCCGCCCGCCATCCCCGTGCTGATCGAGAAGCTCGAAGCGCAATGGGACGAGTACGGCGAGGACGACATCCTTGGGACATGGGGCATGGCGGCGCCGGCCTTGGGAAGGATCGGGCGCCCCGCGCTGCCCGCAGTGCTTGCGGCGTTTGAGGATCCTCGGAGGCGCGTGGGGGCGGCCGACGCGTTGCGCGTCGTGGGAAGGGCTGCGGCGCCCGAGGCAGTGCCTGTGCTGATCGCACATGCGAGGGACCCGGATGTCCACGTGAGGTGCATGATCTGCTCAGCTCTCGAAGCCATGGGCCCCGAGGCAGCCCGGCGATACCCGCGCTCACCGTTGGGCTCGGCGACTCGGATGGGGTCTGTGCTGAGAGAGCGGCCCGCGCCCTCGGCGCGATCGGGCCACCTGCTCGTGCCGCACTCCCCGCTCTGAAGGAGCTGCTCGACAAGACGCGAAGCTCCGTTGTCAAGGCGGCGATCCGGCAGATCCAGGGACAGTGACGCCAGAGGCGGCCGCAGCGTGGGTAGGGCTGGACCTGGCCGGTGGGTAGGCCGGAATGGGAGTCTGACGACCCTGGTGAAGGCTCTCCGCGGGCGGGAACGGCGACAGGCTGACGAGATGGCTGGGAAGCGGGACTTCGGTGGTCTGGAGAAAGGCGCACGTGTCAACAGCGTGAGTGGCGCTGAGAAGGCGCGGCGCCTGCAGGAGTACCTTGAGTTGCCGAGGACTCGAATCTGGCTGCATGCGCCGGCCTTGGTGGAGTGAAGACCATGAAGAGGTGGTTTGCCATTGGGCTTGTTCCCCTCCTGCTCTGCGCGCCGGTCTCGGGCGGAGACACGGGGTATCGGGAGACATGGGACAAAGACCAAGACCGAGAGGTGCGAGAGAGCGTTATCCCCATTCTCGCAAGGCGTGACGGGGGCGCGGCCTTGAGGGCGACCTTCGAGAAGGCCCTGGAAGGTGACCCGTCTGCCGTTCCCGAACTGATCGCGCTTCTCGATGATAGCGACACGGACGTGGCGCTTCCTGCCGCCAAGCAGCTGGGGCGGTATCCTGGGGACGCTGCGGCTGCCGCGCTGAAGCAGCGCCTTGCGGACGATCCTAGAGCCGAGATGCGGGCTGTCGCGATGATGGTGCTAGGTCGGATGGGGGATCCCGATGCTGGCCCGCTCGCGAGCGCGGCAGTAGCAGGCCCTGATCCACTGATGAAAGGAGCTGGCGGCGTCGCTCTGGGTCTGCTGAGAGACAACGCATACGTGGGGGTGGTGCTGGAATACCTGGACGGATTGAGTGCGGCGGGTGAGCCTCCCGACGAGGAGGCGTTCGAGGTGCTAGCTTCGATGGGGGACCCGCCAGGCTCGACTGTCGTGACGGATCGTCTTCTTGCCGAGGCGACCAACAGGCAACGCGCGATTGAAGTGCGATTCGCCGCGGCGTTCGCGCTGGAGAGAATGGGGCGTGCGGCTCTTGTCCAGCCCCTGCTGGACCTAGACAATGCGGATAGCACGTGGCAGAACATGCTCTCCTTCCGCGCCGTGATCCAGCGATGTGCGGCCTCCAAGGGAGTGGCGCTAGAAGGCCAGGCCGCTCTGGACTCAGTACTCGGGCAGGCCGGCACGGTGTCGGTGAGAGACGACTTCTGGGGGCATCCTCTACGGGCACGGCTCGCATCTCCCGGGACGTACCATGTCTTCTCGGACGGTCCTGACGGGGCTCCTGATACGGCCGACGATATTTCAACGGAGGAGTCGTTCGACGTGTATGAACGACGCGTGTTTGGCGATCTCTTCTCGGCCTTGATGCAGTCGGTGGGGCGGTGAACACGGAAGGTCACCCGCCTTTCTCATCAGTGGGGCAATCCACGACTTTCGGCCACAACTCTGGGCTCAGGTCTATGGGAGCGAGACGTCGTGCCGCAACTGGTGCTACTTTGAGTATGGCTCATGAGTGACAGGCAGCGGTCCAACAACGTCCGAGCGACGGGAGGACGCAGGACTCATACATGCGAACTCGGCCCTCTCGTAGGTGAGCGCGTCACAAGTTGCGGGCGCGGCGGCAAGACCAAGCTGAAGGTGAGACTTGGTGTGCCACGTCGGTCTGAGCAGACGGACAGGGAGTGCCCCTACCAGATTGTGGGCCTTGGTCGCTCTTCCGTTGGCGCAGCGTATGGCGTGGATGCGCTTCAGGCGCTGCAGCTCGCGCTCGATGCGGTGCGCGTACGGCTGAGAAGGAAGCGCTGTACGTGGGAAGGCGGCAAGGAAGGTGATCCGGGTTTCCCACGTGCGGTGCCGTACTGTTTGGCCGTCGGTTCACAGCTCGCATCGAGGACTACGTCGATGGGAGATCGAGCGCATGCTGAAGGCTGCCGAAACGCGGCACCGTCGTCGCGGAAAAGCGACGCGGAGGGCGGGTTGACTAACGGCCGCCGATGGGAGTCTGGAGGCGTCCGTTGGGGCTGTGCGAGCTCACGGGCCGTGCCTGGAATCGAGGGGCTGCGAGGCGGCGCCTGCCGGCGTCGGAAGTAGTGGAGGACACGTCACGCCTGGTAGGGTTCTGCAGAGCGCTGTGGGTGCGGCCCGGGCGAGCGACGGGTCCTCAACGACTTGGCGGAATCGTCGGTGGCCTCGGGCGCTGATCGTCAACACCGGCGCTCGTGGTTAGCCTGTTGCTGGCGCTGGACATGGTCTGAGGGCGGAGGACGTCGCCTCGAAGTGGCCCGTGGGCGGCGGCCGCCCACACCCACTTGGGCGCCGGCGAACGGATGCCGGCGCCCACAGCCCCTTGGAAGACCGGTGAACGGCCACGGTCTGCCACACCGCCCACCGGCCGCAGCCACATCGCAGTCACGAAGAGGAGCCACGACGGCCGGCCTCTTCATCGAGTCCGCTGCCGACGCCCTGGCGGGCTGAATCTGGTGGACGGCTCTTCGAAGGCGGGTCTCGGGCTGCCGCCCACAGG
>CAZNNH010000283.1:0-4996 GCA_964574335.1 uncultured Acidobacteriota bacterium
GCCGCCTTCGTCTCGGACAAGACGATCGACGCCTGCGTCTCCTGGGCCCCCGACATCTACAACATCCCGGAGAAGGTCCCGGGGACCCGGATCCTGACCACCACCTCCGAGGCCAACAAGCTGATCGCCGACGTCTGGGCGGCGCGGGCCGACTTCGCCAAGGACCACCCCGAGATCATCGAGGGCCTGGTCTCCGGCATCTTCAAGGCGATGGACCAGCTCAAGAACGACACCTTCAGGGGCCAGGCCTTCCAGTGGATGGCGGAGGGCTACGGGATGCCGGTGGACGAGGTGCAGGGGATGGAGCACGACGCCCACTCCACCAACTTCGCCGAGAACAAGTCGTTCTTCCTGAATCAGAACGAGCCCGCCAACTTCGAGCGCACCTGGAAGAACATCACCTTCGTCTACCGCGAGCTGGGGCTGATCGGCACCCCCACCCGGTTCGACGAGGTGATGGACTTCAGCGTGATCAAGAAGCTCGAGGCCAAGGGGACCTTCGCCAACCAGAAGGACGAGTACAAGACCCCGTTCGTCCCCACCGCCTACTCCAAGGTCCAGGCCGAGGCGCCGATCCTCACCCAGACCATCCGGATCAACTTCTTCCCCAACTCGGCCAACATCTACGAGCCCCAGCACGACGAGATGGGCAAGCCGATCGCCAACACCCTCTACGACCCGGCCGCCGGCGCCACCCTGGAGAAGGTGGCGCGGCTGGCCGGCCAGTACGAGCGGGCGGTGATCGCGGTGGTGGGCCACACCGACTCCTCGATGAAGGGGCACGGGGTGCGCTTCGAGGACGTGCGGCAGCTCTCGCTGGACCGCGCCAACGCGGTCAAGCAGGCGTTGGTCAAGAAGTACGAGTTCGACCCCAACAAGTTCGTCATCGAGGGGAAGGGCTGGGAGGTCCCCGCCGACCCGGACGACCCCGAGAACCAGGCCCTCAACCGCCGGGTCGAGATCTCGGTCTACCCGCCCGAGTCTCAGTAGCCCGCGGTCGATGCGCGAGACGAGACGGTCGCCAGCCAACTCGTGGACGCTCCCCTGGCTGCGGATCCGGGAGGAGCTCCCCCTCTACCTGACCTGGCCGCTCGGGCTGGTCCCGATCCTGGCGCTCCTCCTCGTCTGGTGGGGGCTCACCACGGGCCCCCGCCCCGAGGATCGGCTCATCTCCCCCACCATCCTGCCGAGCCCGCTGGAGGTGGTGGTGGCCTTCCCGAGCCTCTGGTTCGACCGCGCCCTGACCCGCAACGCCCTGGTCTCGTTGGCGCGGGTGACGGCCGGCTTCGCGGTGGGGGTGGCGGTGGCCTTCCCGCTCGGCCTGCTGATGGGGGGCTTCTCCAAGGTCAAGGCGATGTTCAACCCGCTGGTGGTTTTTGGCGCCTACCTGCCGATCCCGGCGCTGGTGCCGCTGACCCTCAGCCTGTTCGGCACCGGGGAGAGCCAGAAGGTCGCGTTCCTGGCCCTGGCCTTCATCGTCTACCTGCTGCCGCTGATCGTGCAGGCGGTCGACGGGGTCGACGAGGTGTACCTGAAGACCGCCTACACGCTGGGGGCCAACCGCCTGCAGACCTTGCTCAAGGTCCTGCTCGGCGTCTCCTGGGCCGAGATCTACCAGGCAATGCGGCTGGGCTTCGGCATCGGCTGGAGCTACATCATCCTGGCCGAGATGGTGGACATCGGGAAGGGCCTGGGGGGGATCATCATCATCTCCCAGCGGCGCGGACCCCGCGAGCACATCTACCTGGTGCTGCTGGTGATCGTGGCGATGGCGTTCCTGACCGACCGGCTCTGGGCGGCGGTCGGGCGGCGGCTGTTCCCATACATGGAGCGGGCCCGATGAGCGCGCCGATCCCGCCCCCCGTCGCCGAGCCGCGTCCGCCGGTGGTGGAGTTTCGCAGCGTCGAGAAGACCTTCAACGCCGGCACGCCGCTCGCATTCACCGCCCTCGAGGACGTCAGCTTCCGCGTCGACGACAAGCCCGGGATCGGCGAGTTCATCGCCCTGATCGGGCCTTCCGGGTGCGGCAAGTCGACGATCCTCAACCTGATCCAGGGCTTCACCGACGTCTACCCGCCGACCGCGGGCGAGGTCCTGGTGCGCGGCGAGCCGGTCACCGGACCGGGACGCGACCGGGGGATGGTCTTCCAGAGGTACAGCTCGTTCCCCCACCGGACCGTGCTCCAGAACGTGACCTTCGGCCTGGAGATCAACCGCCGGTCGCTGGGCCTGGACCGGGAGGCGCGGGAGGCCATCGCTCATGGCTGGCTGGCCAAGGTCGGCCTGGCGGGGCACGAGAACAAGTACCCGCATCAGCTCTCGGGTGGGCAGCAGCAGCGGGTGGCGCTGGCGCGGACGCTGGCGCTCAAGCCCCAGATCATCCTGATGGACGAGCCCTTCTCGGCCCTGGACGAGCCCACCCGCTGCGGGATGCACAAGCTGATCACCGACCTCTGGAACGAGGTCGAGGCCACCGTCTTCATCGTCACCCACTCGATCGCCGAAGCCGTCTACCTTGGCGACCGGGTCTGGCTGATGGGCGCCGGACCGGGTCGCATCGCCGCCACCTTCGAGGACAGCCTGCCGCCGGTCCGCGACATCGACCCGGTCCAGGTCCAGAAGGACGAGCGCTTCAAGCAGGCCCTCGACGAGGTGGCCGACGCCTTCACCCGGATCGAGTCCGGCAAGGGTTAGCAGATGGCGGGGGCCTCGCTCAGCTTCGGCGACTACCTGAAGGCGGCCTTCTTCCGCCCGCTGAAGCTGCCCCTGCTCGGCGCGATGCCGGCCAACCTGATGGCCCTGGGCGTCCTCGGCGTGCTGGGCCTGGGCATCAGCCCCGGCTTCTGGCTGCTGGGGGCGGCCGGCGAGATTGGCTACCTCTTCACGCTGGCCGGAAGCGCGCGCTTCCAGAAGCTGGTCCAGGGCGAGCAGGCGCTCCAGGACCAGGCGGAGTGGAGCCTCAAGGTCGGCCGGGCGGTGGACCGTCTCTCCGCCGAGGGGCGCGAGCGCTACCGGGCGCTGGTGGCCCAGTGCCGCAAGGTGCTGGGCGTCTCCGAGACCCTGGACGCCGACAGCCTGGTGGGGGTGCGCGACCTGCGCAGCCAGGGGCTCAACCAGCTCCTCTCCATCTTCCTGCGCCTCTTGACCTCGAAGGACATCATCGTCCAGAACGTGCGCAACCTGGACGGCGCCCGGCTGCGCCAGGAGCTCGAGGCGCTCGAGAAGCGAATCCAGGCGGCCGAGCCGGAGGGGGCCCTCCACCGCTCGCTGAAGGGGACCGCCGACATCC
The DNA here is from genome assembly GCA_964574335.1 of uncultured Acidobacteriota bacterium. GTDB lineage: Bacteria > Acidobacteriota > Vicinamibacteria > Fen-336 > Fen-336 > CAZNNH01. Next base: position 3,290 of record CAZNNH010000283.1, read on the forward strand.
AGCGCCGGCGACTCGAGAACCTGGAGAAGGCCGGCGAGAGCCTGCAGGTGATCGAGGCCGAGCTGGACCGGATCGAGCAGCAGGTGGAGCTGATCCGCGAGGAGTCGGCGGTGAGCGGCAAGCCCGAGGCGCTCTCGCTGCGCCTGGACGCGGTCACCTCCACCATGGCCGACACCACCCGCTGGATGGACGAGCACGCCGACTTCTTCGACTCGCTCTCCGGCACCGAGACCAGCAGCCGCCTGCCCGACCTGCCCCGCGCCATGGAGGGGGAATGACCGAGCAACACGAGCTGGGAGCCGGCGCTCGCAAGGACCTCTTGCCCGCCTGGGCGGAGGAGATGCGGCAGCTCTTCCGCTCCGGGTCGGCCAGCCAGTTCCTGCTCTACGGGAACGTGCACGACCTGGTGGCGGCACCCGGTAACGGCGAGCCGGGCGCCTCGCGCTTCGTCTCGCTGCGTCAGTTCCTGACCGAGGTGATGCTGGCCCCCTTCGACGTGATCATCCACTACGACCGGGGCCGGGGGATCCGGGTCCGCAAGGGGGGCGACCACTTCCACCGCTTCCTCAAGGCCTTCGACGCCTTCCGGGGGACCTCCTGGGCAGCCCTGCCCGATGCCGGCCCCGACAAGCTGGGGAGCCTCGACCTCGGCAACCTGCTCCCCCGCGACCCGGCCCGGGCCCTGGAGCTGATCAACCGCTTCCTGCGCGGCAGCCAGCAGCGCCAGACCCCCGACGAGGACGGCTCCCTCCGGCGGGACCCGCTGAGCGTGGCCGTGGTCGTCGACTACGCCCACTTCATCGCCCCCCGCGGCGAGCCGATCCACCTCTCCGGCGACCTGAGCCAGAGCCTGATCCAGATCCTCGACTGGTCCAGCGACCCGGCCCTCACCGGCGCCTTCGTGGCCACCGTGCTGATCACCGAGAACCTCACCGACCTGACCGGCATGCTGGTCGAGAACCCGTACGGCGCCAAGCTCAAGATCGACCTCCCGAGCGCCGAGGAGATCCACCAGTACGTGCAGCACCTGACCGCCGCCGAGACCGACCTCGAGCACGCCTCTGAGGTCGACCGCGAGGTGCTAGCCTCCAAGCTGCAGGGCCTGAGCCGGGTCAACGTCCGCGGGCTGCTGCTGCGCGCGCTGCACGGCGGCCAGCCGATCACGCTCAAGTACCTGACCAAGGTCAAGAAGGAGCTGATCGAGAAGGAGGCCTTCGGGCGCATCGAGTTCATCGAGTCGCGGCGAACGCTCGACGACCTGGCCGGCCACGTCGAGGCCAAGGCCTGGCTGCGCCAGGACGCCCAGCTCCTCAAGCGGGGCCGCCTGCGGGCGATCCCGATGGGCTACCTGCTGTGTGGCCGGATCGGCACCGGCAAGACCTACCTGGTCGAGTGCTGGGCCGGCGAGGTGGGCGTGCCGGTGGTTCTGCTCAAGAACTTCCGCGACAAGTGGGTGGGTGCCACCGAGGGGAACCTGGAGCGGGTCTTCAACATCCTCCACGCCCTCGGCCAGGTGGTGGTCTTCGTCGACGAGGCCGACCAGATGACCGGCAAGCGCGACGCCGGCTCGGGCGACTCGGGCCTCTCGGGGCGGATCTACGGGATGCTGGCCAAGGAGATGAGCGACACCCAGAACCGCGGCCGCATCATCTGGGTCTTCGCCACCAGCCGTCCGGACCTGCTCGAGGTCGACCTCAAGCGCCAGGG
>CAZNNH010000284.1:0-4776 GCA_964574335.1 uncultured Acidobacteriota bacterium
GTAGCAGGCGCCTACAGGCCAGGCCTGCTACGATCTCCCCCGCCACGAAACGCGGCGGCTCGCACGCTCGCGCCGATCCCACACTGCGGACCGTCGGATGAGATCTGAAACCGCGAGAAGGTCACGCCCGAAAGCGACCGCCTCACTCCCCCTGGGCCGCCCCCCCACCCACGGATGGCACACCACCGACGCCGACGAGATCGAGCGCCGCGTGCGCCGGGCGGCCGAAGAGCCGATGACGATCCAGAACCTGGAGCCCGACCAACCCTTCTTCGGCAGCTTCGCCGTCCAGACCGACGGGGGCCTCTCGCCCTACCGGGTCGAGATCCGGTCCCTCATCGAGCGCGCCAACTCGTGCACCTGCCCCGACTTCAGGGTCAACGGCCTCGGCACCTGCAAGCACGTGGAGGCGGTGCTTCTCCGTCTCCGACACAAGCCCCGCCTCTTCCGGGCCGCCGTCGAACGCGGCTCACCCCGCCTCGAGGTGGTCCTCCATCGCGCCGGCGATCCGGAGATCCAGGCCTCGCTACCGGCCCGACCCGGCCCCTTTCAGCGGCGCCTTGCCGGCCGCTACTTCGACCCGTCCGGGCGGCTGCGCGGCAATCCCGACGATGCGATCCCCGCCCTGACCCGAGCCGTCGAGCGGCTGCCGGCACGCTCCCGCTCGGGCGTCCGCGTCTCCTCCGAAGTCGTCGAGTGGCTCGAGGACCGGAAGCGCCGCGCGGCTCGGGAAGCCGGCCGCCGGGCCTTCCAGGCCGACCTGGAGCACGGACGCGCCACCTGCCGGGTGGTCGAGCATCCTCTCTACCCCTACCAGGAAGATGGGATGCTTCACCTGGCCTTCGCCGAGCGCGCCATGCTGGCCGACGAGATGGGGCTCGGCAAAACGGTGCAGGCGATCGCCGCCTGCGCCCTGCTCCGGGAGCGCAAAGGGATCGAGCGGGTGCTGGTGGTCTGCCCGGCCTCCCTGAAGACCGAGTGGGAGGAGCAGGTCCGCAAGTTCACCCGGCTCCCCGCGACCGTCGTCTTCGGACCGAAGCACGAGCGCGCCAACCTCTACCGCCGCCCCTCGTTCTTCTGCCTGGTCAACTACGAGCAGGTGGTGCGTGATCTCCGCGAGATCAACGAGCTGCTGGCGCCTCACGTGGTGATCCTCGACGAGGCGCAGCGGATCAAGAACTGGGAGACCAAGACCGCCCAGGCCGTCAAGCGGCTGGCCAGCCCCTACGCCTTCGTCCTCACCGGGACCCCGCTCGAGAACCGGATCGACGAGATCTACTCGATCACCGAGTTCCTCGACCCGCAGGTGTTCGGCCCCCTGTTCCGTTTCAACCGCGAGTTCTACCAGCTCGACGAGCGGGGCCGCCCGGCCGGCTTCCGGAATCTCGAGGAGCTGCGGCGCCGGATCCGGCCGCTGATGCTGCGCCGGCGCAAGGACGAGGTGGAGGAGCAGCTCCCCAAGCGCATCGACAACAACTACTTCGTCGAGATGGGCCCCGCCCAGCTCGGCCCCTACCAGGAGTACGAGGCCAAGGCGGCCCGATTGGTGGCCCAGGCCAAGAAACGCCCGTTGACCCGCGAGGAGCAGGAGCGGCTCCTGCGGTGGCTCTCCTGCATGCGGATGCTGTGCGACACGCCCTACATCCTCGACCCGCAGATCCGCGCCTGCCCCAAGCTCGCCGAGCTGGAGCGCGTCTTCGAGGACCTGGCCGTACGAAAGGACCGCAAGGCCCTGGTCTTCTCCGAGTGGGAGCGGATGCTGCAGCTCGCCCGCGACCTGGCGGAGAAGATGGGGCTCGGCTACGCCTGGCACACCGGCGGCATGCCCCAGACCAGGCGCCGCCAGGAGATCAACCGCTTCAAGGACGACGACTCCTGCCGCCTGTTCCTCTCCACCGACTCGGGGGGGCTGGGCCTGAACCTCCAGGCGGCCAGCGTCGTCATCAACCTCGACCTCCCCTGGAACCCCGCCCGCCTCGAGCAGCGCATCGCCCGCGCCTGGCGCAAGCACCAGCGGGCGCCGGTGCAGGTCGTGAACCTCGTCACCGAGGGCTCGATCGAGCACCGGATGCTCGGCACGCTCGAGACCAAGAGGGCCCTGGCGGACGCCGTGGTCGACGGTCGCGGGGACCTGGCGGGGCTCGGCCGGGTCTCGTCTCGCGAGGCCTTCCTGAAGCGGCTGGAGCTGGTGATGGGCGAGAAGCCGGCTCCCGCCCCAAGGCGAGCCGAGCCGAAGCCCGACGTTCCACCCGCGGCGCTCCCACCGCTCCAGCGCTTCAAGCAGGACCTGCTGGCGGAGCTGCCCGACCGGGTCCAGCTCCTGCGGTCCGCACCGGCGCCCGACGGCCGGGGGGACGCCGTGCTGGTGGTCGTGGATCGCGAAGCCGAACAGGTCGCCGGCGTGGTCCGCCGGCTGCACGCGCGCACCCTGGCCGCCGGCCGTGTAGAGGTGCTCGACCGGCGCACGCTGGAGACGATCGAGCGTCTGGCCGCGCTGGGTTTCGTGTCCTTGCCGGGAACGGACGCGGCGGAGCTGTTCCGCAGCGCGGGCCTCGGGCGCCCCGGCCCCTCCGCGGACGAGCGCCGATTGGACCGCGCCCGGGACCTCTTGACTCGAGCCGAGCGCAAGGCGCGGATGGCACGGGTGCTCGCCGGCGGCGGCTTCGCCGCCGAGGGCCTCGCCCCCCTCCGCGAGGCGGTCGAGACGGCGCTCCGCGGGCTCACCGTCCTCTCGGGAGACGGCGGCGCGTTCGAGCGGCCCCACTCTGTCGACGCGTCCGTCCTCCATGGCAGGCTGGTGCCCGAGGGGTTCCTCGACGCCGCCGAGGCCTCATGGGTCTCGTCCCTCCGCGAGCTTGCGGGCAGAGCGGACCTCGAGGACCGCAAGGCCCGCGACCTGATCGCGAAGGGAGGCGCGCTCCTCGACAAGGCCCAGGCCGCCGTGGCGCGCGCGGCGCTGGGAGGGAAGCCGCTTGCCGAACGATGAGGCGACGCGGGATCAGTCGATGTCGAGGACCTCGGCCAAGGCGTGGGCAACGACAGCCATGAAGTCGGCATCGACTCGGGCCAGCGGTCGCTTGACCAGCCGCCGACTGTCGATGGCCCGAAGCTGGTCCACGATCAGGTCCGAACGACGCGGCAGGCGGAGAGACGACGGCACGCGAAGGCGGAGCGGCTCGGCCCCCTCGACCAGGTTCGTGGTCAGCGGCACGACCAGCGTCGACGGGTGGCCGGCTTCGATCAGGGCCCGCGATTGCACCACCAGGACCGGCCGGGTCTTCGCGGGCCCGGTCCCGCGCGGCGGATCGAGGTCCGCCAGCCAGATCTCGCCCCGGCTAGGCGTCGGGGCCGGTCTCGATGGCCGCGAGCTCGGCATTGACCCTCATGCTCTCCTTGCGAACCTTGCGCGAAGCCGCCGCCAGCCGTTCCGCTCGGACCCGCGCCTCGGTGTCGCGGTTCGTCCGCTCGATCGCATAGCGGATGTAGGCGGCCCGCGACAGGCGAAGCGCCTGCGCGCAGCGCCGGCTTCGGTCGAGAAGGTCTTCCGGCAGCTTCAGAGAGATGGCTTCCATGGCATCTCCATCAGATACTCGTCCAGGGCTCCCGACAGTATGTCTCGTTTTGCAGGCGGGGGAAGGGGTGCTCGAGCTCGGGAGTGCCTGGACAGGAACGGGGTGTGGCGATGACCGGTGGTCGGCAGCGGAGGGGATCGGGCCAGGGAATATCGAGCCTGCTCGATGAGATCCTCGTGGACGCCTACGGCGACGGCGAGCAGCTCGAGGCACTGCGGCAGGCCTTCGAGGAGCACGTCGAGATGCCGGCGGACGCCTTCGTGGTCGGCGAACCGATCGAGGTGCTCGAGGTCGGCTACCAGGGGAATGCGCGGGTCGGCCTCACGGCGCGTTGCCGGCACGAGGACGGCGCCGAGCACACGGTCGCCGCCTGGGAGGTCGTGTTCCCGGAAGGGACCGAGGGCGCGCGCTATTTGGCCGCCTACCGCGCCTGGCTGGGCCTCGATCTTGCCCCTGGCCCCCGGCCGGTCAAGGCGCATCGCCCGAAGCGCCACAAGGCGACCGAAGGCGACCTGGACCTCTCCTCCCCCATCGAGCTGGCGGTGCTGGCGCCGAAGGAGCGAGGGGCGCGCTGCCGCATCCCGGGGACGGCGCGGGAGATCACCCTCCGCTCGAAGGACGTGTGGGACATGGTCCCCGGCGAGATCGTCACCGTCCGGGCCAACAAGCAGTGGCGATACGCCGGCCACCCGTACCTGTCGGGGCGCATGGAGAGCCATCGGCTCGACGTTCCGGCGCTCGGCCTGGTGCCACTCGTGCTCGGCGAGAAGTGGGAGTGGGACCCGAAGGAGCAGTACTGGGGCGAGGAGGGCGAGCCGGTCGAGGAGTGGGCCAAGGCCATCATCGCCCGCGGCCCCCGGCCGAGCTTCGAGATGGAGCACGTGCTGCCGGGCGAGGATCCGGAGGACTGGGACAGCGACCCGATCATCGAGGCGTCGGAGCGGAACATGGCCGGCGACCGGGCGGGCGCCGAGAAGCTGCTGGTCGAAACGCTGGCGGCCGATCTCCGCTGCCTGGACGCCCACGCCCACCTCGGCAACTTCGACTTCGACCACCACCCCGAGCGCGCGATCCGCCACTACGAGGTGGGCGTCCGCATCGGCGAGCTGTCACTCGGCGAGGGTTTCGGCGGCGTGCTCGACTGGGGGCGGGTCCTCAACCGCCCCTTCCTGCGCTGCCTGCACGGCTACGGCCTGTGCCTGTG
>CAZNNH010000285.1:0-4744 GCA_964574335.1 uncultured Acidobacteriota bacterium
CCGCTCCACTCCCTCATCAGCCTCCTCGAGCGCGACCACTACTTGAGCAGGCAGCCTCGAACCGGGGAGATCGGGTTCCGGTTTCGCCTGATCCGCCGCTGGTGGAAACTGCACCGGGGGTCGCGCTGAAGGCCGCTTTCCTCTCGCGCTTCACACCCAGCCTCCTTTCCCCTGAGGCGCTCGAGCAGATGTTCGTCCAGCGTTCTCGGCTCGCAGAGAGGATCGTCGACGGCATCCGGGAGAGTGCTCTCACGGGGAACAAGCACTACTACCTCGTCACTGGCCCCCGAGGAATCGGCAAGACACACCTGGTGTCGTTGATCTACCACCGTCTGCGGAGGGATGACCTCCTGCGGACCCGACTCCGCATCGCGTGGCTTCGTGAAGAGGAGTGGGGGGTTGCGTCCTACCTCGACCTACTGCTGGTCGTGCTTCGCGCCATGGGCGAGAGAGGCGATGATGCCGAGCTGTCCCGGCGATACGAGGAGTTGCGGGCGGTGGGCGACCCCGACGAGGCCCGGGCCACCGCCGAGCGGCTTCTGATCGAGACGGCCGGTACTGGCACAGTGCTGATCATCGCGGAGAACCTCGACGAGATCCTTGGCGGGATAGAAAGACAGGGCCAGAACAAGCTGCGCGCACTGCTCCAGAACCACGCGGCCTTCTCGATACTGGGGACGGCGCAGAGCCTGTTCGAGGACGTGACGACCCGGGACGAGCCCTTCTACGGATTCTTCGACACCAGCCAGCTCGAGGAGCTGACGTTCGAGAGCGCCGTCGATCTGGTCGCCCGAATCGCCGACCAGGAGCGGGACGGCGTCCTCCGCGGCCTGCTCGCCTCGCCGTTGGGACGAGCCCGCATGCGCGCGGCCCACCATCTCGCGGGCGGCAACCCCCGGGTATACGTGGTCTTCTCGCAGTTCCTGACGGCCGACTCGTTGGAGGACCTCGTCAAGCCTCTGCTCCGGACCCTCGATGACCTGACGCCGTACTACCAGAGCCGGATGACTCACCTTTCCCCTCAGCAGAGGAAGATCATCGAGTACCTTTGCGACCACCGCGGGGCGGCCACGGTAAACGATATCGCACGGTCGAACTTCATCGCCCCACAGACGGCCTCCAGCCAACTCGGTAGGCTGGCCGATCTCGGTTACGTGCGGTCCGAGCGTCATGGGCGTGCTTCGTACTACGAGCTCCGCGAGCCGCTGCTTCGCTTGACCCTCGACGTGAAGAAGTTGAGAGGGGAGCCAATCCGCCTGATCGTCGAGTTCCTCCAGCTCTGGTACTCGGAACGGGAGCTCACCGAAAGGCTCACGGCCTCGCGGCTTGAGGGGGAACGCGGCTACTTCGAGGCGGCTCTGGATCAGAAGCGGCAGAAGGCTGACGACGTCCTCGTACAGGCATGCCGGAACGACCTCGAGAGCTACGTCGCGAAGGGAGACGCGACGCGGGCCGGCATGGTGGCCGACGAGCTCCTGGCCGTTGGGGGAACCGTCGACGGCTACGCCAAGATCATAGATATGCCAGAGGCGACTCCCGATCAGGTGGCCCGAGCCCTTCTTGGGCAGGCTCTCACGCTCGGCGCGCAGGCTCGCTCGGAAGAGGAGATCGCCGCCTACGACGAGATTGTGCGTCGATTCAGTGACCGAATCGAGGAATCGCTTGCGAAACGAGTCGCCACGGCGCTCTTCTACAAGGGTGCCACGCTGGGCTCGCTGGGTCGGCCGGAAGAGGAGGTCGCCGTCTACGACGAGGTGGTGCATCGTTTCGGTGAACGAACTGAAGAATCTCTTGCGAGGCGGGTCGCGATGGCGCTCTTCAACAAGGGTTTCACGCTGGGCTCGCTGGGCCGACCGGAAGAGGAGATCGCCGCCTATGACGAGGTGGTGCGTCGATTCGCTGAGCGAACCGAGGAGTCGCTGGCTGAGCAGGTCGCGAAGGCGCTTGTCGACAAGGGTTTCACGCTGGGCGCACTGGGTCGCTCGGAAGAGGAGGTCGCCGTCTACGATGAGGTAGCGCGTCGATTCGGCAGACGAACCGAGGAGTCGCTCGAAAAGCAGGTCACGATGGCGCTCTTCAACAAGGGTTGCACGCTGGGCGCGCTGGGTCGCCCGGAAGAGGCGGTCGCCGTCTATGACCAGGCGGTGCGTCGATTCGGTGGACGAACTGGGGACTCTCTGGCGGAGGCGGTCGCGAAGGCGCTCGTCGCGAAAGGTACCACGCTTGTCTCCTTGGGCCGGTCAGAGGAGGCAGTCGCCGTCCATGACGAGGTCGTGCATCGATTCGGTGAACGAACCGAAGACTCTCTCGCCGAGCTGGTCGCGATGGCGCTCGTCGCGAAGGGCGCCTCGCTGGTCGCCTTGGGTCGGTCGGAGGAAGCTGTCGCCGCCTATGACGAGGTGGTGCGTCGAATCGGTGGGCGAGCCGAGGAGTCTCTCGCCAAGCAGGTCGCGATGGCCATCTTCAACAAGGCTGTCACGCTGGGCGCGCTGGGTCGCTCGGAAGAGGCGGTCGCTGCCTATGACGAGGTAGTGTGTCGATTCGGGGAGCGAGCCGAGGAGCCTCTGGCCGAGCAGGTCGTGAAGGCGCTCGTCAACAAGGGTGTCACGCTGAGCGCGCTGGGTCGCCCGGAGGAGGCGCTCGCCGTTTGTGACGAAGTAGTGCGGCGATTCGGCGAACGAAGCGAAGAGCCTCTAGCCGAGCAGGTCGCGATGGCGCTCGCCAACAAGGGCGTCACCCTCGGCGCGCTGGGTCACTCGGAAGAGGAGGTCGCGGTCTGTGACGAAGTCGTGCGGCGGTTCGGCGAACGAGCCGAGGAGTCCCTGGCGAAGCAGGTCGCGAGGGCACTCGTCGCGAAGGGTACCACGCTGGTCTCCTTGGGCCGGTCGGAGGAGGCAGTCGCGGTCTACGATCAGGTCCTGCGCCGGTTCGGTGACAGGGGGGCCTCGCTGAACGAGCGCGTGGGAGAGGCTCTCTTCCACGGCGGCCTCCTGTTGGGGGCGGCCGGCCGGGTCGACGAGGGCTGGGGGCAGATCGACCAGGCAGTACGGCGTCTGCGAGCGGTTGAGAGCACCGCTGCGACCAGTGGCGCTGGCTTCGTTGTCGGTACCCTGCGCCGGGCACAGGATGAGGACGCGTGGCGCCGGACGACGCGATTCCTTGTCGAGGTGTTCGAGAGATTCGGCCAACTGGGATGGCTCGGCGTAGGTGTGGTGGAGTCGATCCGCGTGCTCGCGAGAGAGCCAATGGGCGCCGAGATCGCCAGGCGATGGCTGCGAGTCTGGGTCGACCTCTCCGGCAAGAAGCAGGAGATGCGGGTTTCGCTACGCCTGCTAGCAACGGCCGTTGCCTATCTCGAGGATCGGGATGAGGCGACGTTGCAGGCCCTGCCGGCCGAGGAGCGAGAAGTGCTCCAGCAGGTGCTGGAAGACAACCCACGCTCCTCGAAGGATCCATCCGCTCAGGCTACAGAGTCGCATCTGCCGAAGTCCTCAACGAAGGCGAGGCACAAGTGAGCGGGGGCCGGCCAGCACCGCGCCGGCGCAAGCCGGCTGGCAACCGAGAGCCTAGGGCGGCGGGCTACTCCGGCACCCCACTGGCCAAGAAGCTTGGGATCCGAGAGGGGACGCGGCTTCTCGCTCTGGGCCAGCCGAGCGGCTGCCGGCACTGCGAACGGCCATCCGGTCAGACGCCGCGATCTGGGTCTCGTGGCCGAAGAAGGCGTCCAGGGTGCCGACCGACGTGACCGAAGACGTGGTTCGCGAGGTGGCCCTTCCGGTTGGCCTGGTTGACGTCAAGGTGTGCGCAGTCGACGAGACGTGGTCGGGCCTCAAGCTCGTGATCAGGAAGACCAACCGGCCCGGCGCACGCTGAGGGGTGTTCCGGCCGGCGGTCCCCGCCGTGGAGGCGGCCCACGTCGTACGCCGGAGACGGGGTGAGCGATCCCGCTTCCTGGACGGGGCCGGTCGCCTTCGCCGACGCTCAGGCCGCCCGCGAAGGATCCGACGGCGGTGTCCGGCTGACTCCCTCGCGGCCCGATCGCAGGTTGTCTAGGGCCCACGCACCCGGTCCCTGGGCGGCCAGGTAGAGCGAGAGCCAGCAATACACGATGGCCAGCTCACCGCCGTTCAGGATCGGCCAGAAACCCTTCCCCGCATGGGCCAGGAAATAGGCGAACGCCATCAGCCCGCTCATCAGGAACGCGGCGCCGCGAGTGAAGAGCCCGGCGGCGATCAGGGCGCCCCCGAGCAGCTCGATCGGGCCGGCGATCCAGACGATGAACCCGGGGACCCCCGCCGGGAGGCCCCCGAACGCTCCCAGCACCTTCTGGGCGCCATGGCATGCCAGCATGACGCCGATCAGGAGACGCGTGACCCCGAGGATCCGGGGGGCGAACGACTGCAGCTTCGCGAACATGTGCACAAGACCTCCTCGGCCTCCCAGTGACTGTGTCCCGGGAAGCCGCCACCCTCACGCTGGCGATTGGCTGGCAAGATGATACCGGCTGTCGCGCGGCCGTGGAATGGCCCGCGACCCGCCGCTGAGCACCGCGTAGCGTCGACCCGGCCCATCGTGGTAAAAGCGCCCCTCCTGGAGGTGATTCAGCGGATGAGCTTCTGCCGTCTGACGATCTTGATGTCGCTGCTGACGCTGGCCGGGATCCCGGCGCGGGCTCAGATCACGGGCGCGATCCACGGCCGGGTCCGCGACGCCAGCGGGGGCGCAGTGGCCGGGGTGACGGTGA
>CAZNNH010000286.1:0-4719 GCA_964574335.1 uncultured Acidobacteriota bacterium
CCTCCGGGGGGGCGTCCCCTCAGTAGACGGGTAGGCTGGGGTCGACCTCGCGGGCCCAGGCCAGGATCCCGCCGCGCAGGTTGTGCAGCTTGCGGAAGCCGGCCTGCTCCAGGATCGCGGCCGCCCGAGCCGAGCGGGCCCCGACCTTGCACAGCATGACGTAGGTGCGCGAGGAGTCGAACTCGTGGAGCCGCTCGGCCAGGGTCCCGAGCGGGACCAGCCGCGACCGCTCGAGGTGGCAGATCTCCCACTCGTGGGGCTCGCGCACGTCGATGACCTCGAAGTCGGAGTCGCCGCTCTGCCACATCTCGGCCAGCTCGGCGGCGGTGATGTCGCTGTCCCTGAAGACCTCGCCCTCCTCGCCACGGCCCAGGCCGCAGAAGGCCTGGTAGTCCTGGAGCTCGTGGATGGTCGGGTGATCGCCGCACAGGGGGCAGGCCGGGTTGCGGCGCAGCTTCAGCTCCGTGAAGCCCATCTGCAGGGCGTCGTAGAGCAGCAGCCGGCCCACCAGCGGCTCGCCGATCCCCATCAGCAGCTTGAGGGTCTCGGTGGCCTGGATGCCGCCGATCACACCCGGCAGCACGCCCAGCACGCCACCCTCGGCGCAGCTCGGGACCAGGCCCGGCGGCGGCGGCTCGGGATAGAGGCAGCGGTAGCAGGGCCCGCGCCCCGGCCAGAAGACGGTGGCCTGCCCCTCGAAGCGAAAGATCGAGCCGTACACGTTGGGCTTCTTCAGGAAGAAGCTGGCGTCGTTCGTGAGGTAGCGGGTCTCGAAGTTGTCGGTGCCGTCCACGATCACGTCGTACCGGCTCAGCAGCTCGAGGGCGTTGTCGCGGTTGAAGGTGGTCTCGTGCAGCTCGATCTCGATGTGGGGGTTGAGCGCCGACAGCCGCGCCTTGGCGCTCTCGAGCTTGGAGCGGCCGATGAAGCCGCTGTCGTGGACGATCTGGCGCTGCAGGTTGGTGACGTCGACGACGTCGAAGTCGACCAGGCCGATCCGCCCCACGCCGGCGGCCGCCAGGTAGAGGGAGACGGGCGAGCCGAGCCCGCCGGTGCCCACCAGCAGCGCCGAGGAGCTCTTCAGCCGGCGCTGCCCTTCGATGGTCACCTCCGGCATGATCAGGTGGCGCGAGTAGCGCAGGATCTCCTGGTTGGACAGCGCCACCTTCGGTTTCGCCTCAGCTTCCATTGCTCTCACCTCCCGCCTGGCCGCCGTCGTCGCTGCTCTTCAAGGGTAGCTGCTGGAACGGCCGGTCGCCGGCGGGCAGCTCCCAGGCCGTCAGCTCCCGGGCCCGGCCGGCCTCGACCGCCAGGATCAGGGTCAAGAGGCCTTCCCACGCGTACTGCCGATCGGTGGCAGAGGGCCGGGCCGAGTGGTCGGGGTGGCTGTGCCAGAAGCCGACCAGCGAAAGCCCACGGGACTCGGCCTCGGTCTCGACGGCCATGTAGTCCTGGGGCGTCAAGGCGAAGCGGACGCGCGGCTTCTCGGCCTCCCGATTGGGCAGCGCCAGCACCTCGGTGACCCGGCCGTCACCCGGGCCGAGGAGCGCACCGCAGCCTTCGTTCGGGTAGGCGCGGCTCCCCTCCCGCTCGATCTCGGCCATCACGGCGGGCGCCAGCCGGAGCGGTCTCACGCCGTCTCCCAGAGGCGATCCGAGAGGTACCGGTCGCCGCCGTCGGGGAAGATGGTGACCACGGTGCGGGCGCCGATCCGCTCGGCGACCGAGAGCGCGGCGGCGGCGGCGGCGCCGGCCGACAACCCGACCAGCAGGCCCTCCTCGCGCGCCAGGCGACGGGTCATCTCGTGCCCGTCCTCGGTGGCGACCGTGGCCCGCTCGTGGGCCAGCTCCGGCTGGTAGATGGCGGGCACCATGGCGGTCTCCAGGTGCTTCAGCCCCTCGAGACCGTGGAGCGGCTCGTCCGGCTCGACCGACGCCCGGTGAGTCCTGGGGCTGTGGCGCCGCAGGTGGCGCGAGACGCCGACGAAGGTGCCGCTGGTGCCGAGGCCGGCCACGAACAGGTCCAGGGGCAGGCCTCCGAGCTGACGCAGGATCTCGGGGCCGGTGGTGGTCTCGTGGGCAGCGGGGTTCTCGGGGTTGGAGTACTGGTCGGCGTAGTAGTAGCGGTCCGGCTCCGCCGCCGCCAGCGCGCGTGCCTCCAGGATGGCGCCGTCCGAGCCCTCCAGCGGATCGGTCTCGATCACCTCGGCGCCGTAGGCGCGCAGGATCCGCTTGCGCTCCGGGCTGGCCGACTCCGGAAGGAAGATGGTGACGCCGAAGCCCAGCGCCGCGCCCAGCATCGCGTAGGCGATGCCGGTGTTCCCGCTGGTGGCGTCGAGCAGCCGCCGGCCGCGGAGCCGGCCGCAACGCAAGGCCGAGACCACGATGCCCCGGGCGGCCCGGTCCTTGACGCTGCCTCCCGGGTTCTGCCCCTCGAGCTTGGCGAACAGGCGAACGCCGGTGCCTCGAGGGATCCGTAGAAGCTCGACCAGCGGGGTCTCCCCGATGCGAGCCAGCAGCGGATGCTCCCACGCCACATCCTCCGCCCGCGGTGCCCCCCATGCGGCATGCGCTACCATCGCCATGGCAACCTCGAACCGGCCCCCCGGGGCCGGACCCCCACAAAAAGCAAAAGGCCCACCGCGTGTGCGATGGGCCTGTCTCCGATCGGCGCTGGCTTCGACGACTAGCCGGCGGCCGTGCGGACGAGGCCCCGGGGCCGACAACAGCAGGCGCCCATCAGCCTCGTCATGAACACAAGTTAGCCGCCGCGGCGGTCGCTGTCAACCCCCGGCCACCTCGCCTGAGCATCGAGTCCGTCGGCGAGCTGGACCTCGGACCGGGGCCGGGACGACGGGATCGGAGAGGCAACTCAGAGCAGTAGATTCCAGACTGTCGGCACCAGAACGAGAAGGACCATGAGAGTGGAGCCAGCGACGAATCCAATCGCGCCGATGATGTTTCGGGCAAGGACCCCGCAGACGAGGCACAGCAGAAGGGATATCCCCAGGGGATAGTACGTCTCCCACAGGCGACGCTGCTGGAAGCCCTTCCAGTAGCTCTTGAAGTCCTTTTCCGGAAAGACGACCCGGTGTTGTTCGAGTGCCCTGGGAACAGCCGGATTGTAGAGAACCTTCAACTGTTGTCCGACACGAAGCCATTGCTCCAGCTCCTCCTGACTGTTGATGGCACCTTTGACGTACCCGCCCCCAAGGAAGAACTTCTCCTGGCTCCCGTCTATGACTCCATCCGCCCACATGTAGTCTCGGCGGTTGTGACCCGTTCGGATGCTCCCTTTCACGAAGTTGAGTTGTCGAATGGTGAACGTGGCCGGCTCGTATCCGTCCACGTACTTCAGTGTGATCAAGTTGGGTCCGATGGTGAAGGCGGTCATGAGGGCAGTCCAGGCGCCCAGCAGAAGTGCCGCAACGCCGAAGAGGTTCTTGAGACCGTTGAACACCGCGGCGGTCTTGCTGGGTGGGACGTACTTTCGCGGCGGGTACTTCCTCGTCTCGGTTGCGTCTGGTCCCGTCGTCTGCTGCTCCACAGTGCATCCTTTCGAGAACCGATAGCCAACGGCTCGCTGGCTGCGCGGGGACAAGCTACGCCCCCCGTCAGATGCAGGTCAGCCCCTCCTCGGCGCGGCTACGGTGCGGCCGTTGCCTCGGTCACTCTTCGGACGAGGAAGGCCACCCAGTCCAACTCGTCGGCAGCGGCCCGGCCCTCTCACACGTCGACGGTGGCCCGCCGCTCCCGCCACTCCCCGTCGGCCTCGAGCAGCTCGCAGGGCCGGAACCTCACCTTGTAGCGCATCTGCGGGCAGGCCTCGACGCTGTAGCCGAGGTAGAGAAACTCGATCCCCCGGCGGCGGCACTCGTCGATCATGGTCAGCACGTTGAGCGTGCCCGGGGAGCGACCGGCCTGGTCCGGTTCGAAGTAGCAGTACACGGCACTCATCGCCTGCGGCTCCAGGTCGGCGATGCCGACCGCGAGCAGCTTGTCGCCGATCCGGTACTGGAGCTCCAGGGTGGTGATCGGCGAGCGGTAGAGGAAGCCGAGGTACTCCCGGTAGGAGCCGTCCATCTGCCCGTCGTGTCGCGCCTCGAGGTACCGGCGGTACAGCTCGTGCTTCTCGAGGGTGGGAACCGGCTCCTGGATCCGGACCACGACGTCGCGGTTGCTGGCACGGCAGCGTCTCTGGGCGCGGCTGGGCCGAAAGGCCGTCACCACCACCCGGGTGGCCCGGCACTCCCGGCATCCCTCGCACTCGGGTCGGTAGAAGGCGGCGCCGGCGCGCCGGAAGTTGAGGGCCATGAGCGCCTGGTAGACACCGGGGAGCAGCGGCACCGGCAGGATGGTCAGGTTGCGGGCCTGGCGGCCGGGGAGGTAGGGGCACCGGTGGGGCGAGCCGGGCCGGATGCCGCTCCGCTGGATCGCGCGCTCCAGCCTCGCGGCCCGCAGGGCCCGAGAGGGAAGGGCCGCCGAGCCCCCACCGGCCATCAGCGCCCCTCCCCCATCAATCCCTCTGCCGGGCATCGATCGCCCGGGCCTCCCGGGACGCGGCCCCGGAGCCCGCCTTCGGGGAAGCGGTCAGGGCGGGGTGGGTCACGGCCCCTGCCCCCGAGGGGCGTGGTCCCCGGTCGTGCCCGGAGCCTGGTCCTGCGATGTCCCCAATACCTCCGCCTTCACGGCATCTGCCAGTTCCGTCCGGATCCTGTAG
>CAZNNH010000287.1:0-4687 GCA_964574335.1 uncultured Acidobacteriota bacterium
GTACCGCCTGCTGGGCGACTGCATCCACCACCCCGAGAAGCACCCGGACCTGATCTCGCTGGATCTGGTGATGCCGGGGAAGTCCGGGATCCGCCTGCTGCACGAGCTCCGCAAGCACCCGGAGTGCGGCCGGATACCGGTGGTGATCGTGACCGGCCACGCCCAGGACCCGGACATCCGGCGCCCGCTCGAGGAGGTGCTGAAGGAGAGCACGATGGCCGGCCCTTCGCTGTACCTCGAGAAGCCGGTGACCCCGGAGCGTTACCTGGAGGCGCTGTGTCGGATCCTGCGGGTGAAGCCCCGGGTGGAGGCGGGAGGGGTTCTACCGCTTCGCGAGCAGGTCTCGTCGATGCTGGCCGGCGCCGACGAGGGCACCCTCAAGAAGGTCCTGGAACAGCTTCGTTCAGGAGGCAAGGCATGAGCACCGAGACCACCAAGCGGACGATCCTGATCATCGACGACGAGCCGGACCTCCAGACCTATCTCGGCACCCTCTTCGAGGACAACGGCTTCGAGGTGCTCACCACCGGCGACGGCAACAAGGGCCTCGAGCTGGCGCGTCGGCGCGAGCCGGACCTGATCTGCCTGGACATCTCGATGCCCGAGCCGAGCGGCGTCCGCGTCTACCGCGAGCTCAAGGGCGACCCCAAGCTGGCTTCGATCCCGGTGGTGATGGTCACCGGCGTCCCCCGCCAGTTCGAGGAGTTCATCAGCCGCCGCCGCCAGGTCCCGCCGCCCGAAGGCTACGTCGCCAAGCCCTTCGACCCCGAGCAGCTCCTGGCCAAGGTCCAGGAGATCCTAGGACGGGGTCAGGTCTAGACTTTTGACTTTGGCGGCGGGCACCGACAAGGACCACCCGGCAGGGAATGGGGTCAGGTCCTGACCCCGCTTCATCAAGGCCCAGGAGATACTCAAGTATCGACGGTGAGGAGGAGGTAGAGGCCGGCGGCGGAGAAGATCAGGTTGGGGGCCCAGGCGGCCAGCGGCGGGGGGAGCAGGGCGTTGCTGCCCAGCGCCTCGAAGAC
This sequence comes from uncultured Acidobacteriota bacterium, assembly GCA_964574335.1. GTDB lineage: Bacteria > Acidobacteriota > Vicinamibacteria > Fen-336 > Fen-336 > CAZNNH01. Next base: position 1,026 of record CAZNNH010000287.1, read on the forward strand.
CCTGAGGCAGGTCCAGTAGACGATGGCCACCACGATGGCGATGGCGATTCCGTGTAGCGCGCCGCGGCGGCCCACCACGAAGGCAAATGGGATCCCGATCAGCGTCATCACCAACCCCAGCAGCGGGAAGGCCAGCTTCATGTGGAGCTGCACCCGGAGACGTGACACGTCCAGGCCGAGGGCCTCGATCTGGGCGATGTGCCGGCGGAGCGCCGCGAAGCCGAGGGTGTCCGGTTCCCGCGTCTCCCGCATGAAGTAGCTGGGGGGCTCGATCTCGCGAGTGGTCACGGTGGCGAAGGTCCGGAAGCTGGTCCGCGCGCCGAAGCTGAGGCGCCACCCCTGCTGCAGAGTGTAGGCGACGCCGTTCCACTCCGCCCGTCCCGCCGTCAGCCGCTCCTTGAGCCGCCAGCTCTTCGGGTCGATGTCGTAGACCGAGAGCCCGTGGAGCGAGATCTGTCCCGGTCCCTCTTCCGCCATGTAGTCGTAGTGGTAGAAGCGCCCGTCGCTCCCCAGGATCCAGCGCCGCTCCAGGTAGCTGGCCGATTGCGGAGGCCGCCCCTTGATCACGTTGAAGTCGCGGTTGGCGAGCTTGTTGGTCTCGGGCAGCACCCACTCGCTGAGCACGAACAGGGCCAGGCTGGCGAGGGCCCCCATCGCCAGCGCCGGGATGCTGGCGCGCAGGACGCTCACCCCCCCGGCCTTCATCGCCGTGATCTCGTTGCGGCGGCTCATCACGCCGAAGGTCACCAGCGTGGTCACCAGCACCGCCACCGGTGCGATCAGGTGGACGATGAACGGGGTGTGAAAGAGGTAGTAGCGGAGGATGGTGCGGGCGTGGATCTGGTGCTGGCTGACATCGTCCATCAGGTCCATGAACTCGACCAGCACGAAGATGGAGAGGAAGCTGGTCAGGATCAGCGTGAAGTAGCCTAGGTACTCGCGGGCGATGTAGCGGTCGAGCAGCCCCGGGATCCCCACGCCGATCCTGGGCAGCCGGAGCACCACCACCGGGCGGCCGGGTGCCGCTCGGCGTACCGGCCGCGGACGCTGCCCCCGGCGCACCGTCGGCAGCCAGACCCGGTAGTGGGAGACGTCCAGCGGATCGAAAGCGGCCTCGCGGTGGTTGAGGAGCAGCAGCACGGCCGCCGCCAGCCCGAGCACGATGTTGGCCGCCCACATGGCCAGGAACGGCGGCACCGTGCCGGTGTCGCCGGCCTGCTCGCCCAGCCGCAGGAAGACGTAGTAGACGAAGATGATGGCGACCGACAGGCCGAACGCCGCCGAGCGCGCCTCCTTGCGGCTCCCCAGCGACAAGCCCAGGCCCAGCAGGCCGAAGACCAGGCAGGCGGTGGGGATCGCGAACTTCTTCCAGTACTCGACCAGGTAGCGTAGCGCCTCGTCGGGACGTCCCTCCCCTCGGAGCGAGGCGATCTTGGCCAGCAGCTCGGGGGGCGTCATCTCCCGGTCGCCTTTGGTGACCGGCAGCCGCGGGAAGAGCTGGTCGAAGGGGAGGGGCAGGTCCGCGGTCTTGAAGTCCTGGACCTGGTAGTCCTCGGGGTGGATCGCGTCATGGGTGTGGATGGAGCCGTCCTCCAGATGCATCTCGACCCGCCGCCGCTCCTCGTCGATCACCAGGCGCCCCCGGCGCGCCACGATCAACCGCGGCTTGCGCGGGAAGGTCATGTCCGAGATCAGCAGGTCCTTCCACTCCTTGGTGTCGGCGGGCACGTCCGAGACGTAGAGGACCATGCTGGGGATCAGGTCCTCGGCGAAGACGCGGGGCTTCACCGCCGTCCGTGCCCGGGCCACCACCAGCGAGTAGAAGGTCTCCCGGTAGGTCTGGTTGGCCTGGGGGACCGAGTAGGCGAGCACGTAGTAGGTGATGGCCATCATCACCAGCGAGGTGCCGACCACCGGGCGCAGGAGCTGCAGCGGGCTCACGCCGCTGGCCCGCAGCGCCACGATCTCGCTGTCGGCGGCCATCCGGCCGAAGGCCAGCAGCACCCCGAGCAGGAACGCCATCGGGATGGTGGTGGCCAGGATGTGGGGGAGCAGGTTGACGAACAGATGCAGGATCGTGGCCAGGTCGGCGCCACGAGCGATCAGGATCCCGGTCAGCAGCGTGATCTGCTGGAGCAGCAGGATGAAGGTGAAGATCAGCAGGCCGAGGGCGGTGGGGGGGAGGATCTCCGAGACCACGTAGCGGTCGAGCAGGGTGGGCCGAAACACCCTCAGCATCCTCACCTCTGGATCCTAGCACGCGGCCCCGCCGTGCCCGGTAGCCCCAACCCTCCGCGCCGCCCGCTGCTAGAATCGGGGCCGGGAGGTCAGAAGCCTTGGACCAGATCACCGTCTTCGCCCCGGGATCGATCTCCAACCTCGGCGCCGGATTCGACTGCCTGGGCGCCGCCATCGGTGGGAAGGGCGATCACGTCACCGCGCGCCTGACCAGCGACTCGGGCCAGGTCCGGGTGGCGTCGGTGAGCGACCCCCGGATCCCGCTGGATCCCGAGCGCAACACCGCCGCCCTGGCCGCCGCCGCCGTCCTCGGCCGCTCCGGCGTCTCGGCCGGCATCGAGCTCACCATCGAGAAGGGGCTTCCGCTGGCCGGCGGCATGGGGGGCAGCGCCGCCTCGGCGGTGGCGGGGGCGGTGGCTGCCAATGCCTTGCTCGAGGCCAACCTGCCCCGGGCCACGTTGTTCGAGGCGGCGCTCCAGGCCGAGGCGGTGGTGGCGGGCCGCCATGGCGACAACGTGGCCCCCTCGCTGCTGGGAGGAGCGGTGCTGATCGTCTCCCTCGATCCGCTGGAGCTGGCCACCATCGACGTGCACCCGAGCGTGGGGCTGGTGCTGGTGACGCCCGACTACCAGGTGCCGACCGCCGAGGCCCGACGCGTGCTCCCCGCCGCCGTCTCACGCGGCGATGCGGTGGCCCAGGCCGCCCACCTGGCGGCCCTGATCCTCGGCCTGGAGCGCGGGGACCCCGATCTGGTGCGGAGCTCGATGATCGACCGGATCGCCGAGCCGGCCCGGGCCGCCCTCTATCCCGGCTACGCCGAGGCCCGCGCCGCCGCCCTACAGGCCGGCGCCTGCGGGGTGGCGGTCAGCGGCGCCGGGCCCACCGTGATGGCGCTGGCGCGTCAGCCCCTGGCGAGCGCGGTGGGCGAGGCCTTCGCCGAGGCGTACCGCCGCCTGGGATACCAGGCCGCCACCCACGTGGCCCAGATCGATCCGCTCGGGGCGCGGGTGGTGAGCTGAGGCCGACGTCCTTGCTGTTCCAGGGGTTCTCCCGCCAAGTCACCGCGTCAGCCCCTCTGACGTAACCGCCTCCGGCCGGGAAGCGTCTACTCTGCCGGAGCCCTCGATCGGAGCCATGGGCTCGACGAGGGATCTGTGTGACCTCACGGAGAGCGGACGCTCGGGGACCGGCATCGGCAGGAGACCACGACCACGACCGCAGGGGCGGTCGCCGAGGGGACGGCAGGCCCGCCTCGCGCCGGCTGCGCGCCTGCCTGGTGACGACCCTGCTCCTGGCGGCAGCCGCGGCCCCAGCCAGGACCGGCTCCGGCGAGCCCGGTGAGCTGCTGATCGAGCGTATCGACATCGACGGCAGCCGCTACCTGCGCACCGACACCCTGGCCTACTACATCTCTACCAAGGCCG
>CAZNNH010000288.1:0-4668 GCA_964574335.1 uncultured Acidobacteriota bacterium
GACGTGGGGGGTGAGCACGCGCTCGACTCCTGAGCCCACCGCATGTCGTCTCACGATCCCCCACAGGCCGGCGGCCGACAGACGCCCTCCGCCCCGGCCCGGGAAGAGCCAGGGCGGGGCCTTTCCCGCACCGTCGCCCACCCCCTGCTGGAGGTGGCGCTCCACCCACCTGCACGCCTCACGCCCGAGCGGCACCAGCCGCTCCTTGCGCCCCTTGCCGAAGCAGGTCAGCACTCCCAGCTCCAGGTCGACGTCCGCCCGACGCAGGCCGGTGAGCTCGGAGACTCGCAGGCCGGTCGCGTACAGCACCTCCAGGATGGCCCGATCGCGGACCCCGAGCGGCCGCGAGACGTCGGGGGCGGCCAGCAGGGCCTCGACCTGAGCCCGGGTCAGGTACCTGGGCAAGGCCTTGAAGGCACGCGGCGCCTTGAGGTTCTCCATCGGGTCGGTCTCGAGACGTCCCTCCCGCATCGCGAAGCGGAACAGCCCCCGGATCGCGTGGACGCTGCGGGCGATCGACCGCGGAGACAGGCCCGAGGCCCGCAGCGCCGCCATGAAGTCGACGACGTCGGACTGACGGAGGCCCAACAGCTCCCGGCGCTTCCCGGAGGCGAAGGCGGCGAGCCGCGCCACGTCGCTGCGGTACGCCAGGAGGGTGTGGTCCGAGAGGCCACGCTCCACCCTGAGGTGGTCCAGGTACTCCTCGCCGATCGACGGGGTCGGAGCCCGCCCCGCCCGTCCGGCAGCCCGCTTCCGCCGGGCCGTCACCCTCAGAGGCTCAGCTCCACTCCCCAGATCCACCCCTGGAGCTCGATGTCGGCGAAGTCCTCGGTCTCGTCGCGTTTCACCTTCAGGTAACGGTAGCCGCCCTCGACGGCGACGCGGTCGGAGAGGTGCATGCGCGCGATCCCGTCCGCCTCGATGATGTGGCCCTTGCTGCCGAGGGTGAAGCCGGAGACCTCGAGGCCGATGCTGACGCGATCGAAGTAGAGGCGGCTGGCCAGGCCGAGGGCCGGGACCGTCCGGCGAAGGGTCTCGACCTCCCGCTCACCCTGCTCCTCCGACAACAACACCGCGTCCACGTCGAAGAGCTTGACCCCGAGCGTGGCCCCCACGTAGCCCCAACTGCCCTGGGAGAAGTCGAACTCGTACCCGCCGGTGAAGTAGTTGCCCTTGACCGAGGAGACGACCGTCCCGCCTTCCTCGAAGACCGTCCCGGCGAAGACCAGGTCCCGGCCCAGGCCGGCGGTCCCGTCGTAGTCGATCTTCAGGTAGCTGCCGCGGAGCTTGTGTCCCGGCTTGAGCTGCAGGTCGCCCCGCAGGTCCCAGGTCCGCTTGTCGCCGATGGCGAGGTCGCTCTTGACGTCGATCAGGCTCCCCTCCTCGCCGCGGCGCACGGTCCCCTTCACCTGGCTCCGGAACTGGTCCCACGCGATGCGGAACTGGTAGAGCTCCGGGGCGGGGAGCATCGTCACCTGGGCCGGCGCCAGGTCGGCACAGAGCAGAAGCAATGTGGCGGACACGACGACTCCGGCTGTTCTCATGAACCTCCTCCCCGGCCCACGTTGCCAGGGGCCAGACGAGCGAAAGGTAGCACGGAACGCGCAGATTCCACAAGACTTCGTGGCGCCGAGTCGATTCACCCCAAGGTCTAGCTGGCCGTCGCTGACCGCCCGACATCCGTCCGCACGGCGGCGTTGGCGCTAGCCGTGGCTTCCCACCCGGGACCGGACCCGGGAGGCCACGAACCCCGCCAGCTCGTGGACCTCCTCGACCCGGAGCAGCCAGGCGGCCGCGCCGTAGAGGGCGACGCCAAGCACCACCGGCAGCAGCCCCTGCCAGAGCCGAGCCGCGAGCGTGGCGGTGCCCAGGCGGGCCTCGAGGGCGGCGGCCGCCCAGAAGACGCCCAGCCCCATCACCGCCGCCGCCAGCGCCATCCGGAGCACCGCCCAGCCCAGATCGAGGCGGAAGAGACCGCCCAGCCGCGCCTCGGCCAGGAGCAGCAGCAGCACCATGTTGGCGGTCGCACCCAGGGTGATGGCCAGGGTCACGGCGGTGAACCCGAGGCGGGGGTGGAGTAGCAGGACCGCGGTCAGGTTGACGGCGACCGCCAGCGTGCTGCCGAGCACCGGGGCGCGGGGCGTGCCGAGGGCGTAGAAGGCCGGGGCCAGCACCTTGACGCCGTTGTAGGCGATCAGGCCGATGGCGAAGAACAGCAGCGCGTCCGCCGTTCCCCGGGTGGCGTCGGGGCCGAACGCCCCCCGCTCGTAGATCAGGCGCACCACCGGTACCCGCAGCACGGTCAGGCCCACGCTGGCCGGGATGGTCAGGAAGGCCAGCATCCGGAGCGATTGGCGCAGCATCACCGACATGCCCGCGTGGTCCGAGGCGGCCGCCCGCCGGGCCAGCCCCGCCCCTGCGATCGTGCCGAGGGCCACACCGAAGATCCCGATCGGGAGGTAGAGGATGCGGAAGGCGTAGCTGATCCAGGCCACCGCGCCCGGGTCCTGCGACGCGAAGTGGCTGTTGACGACGATGTTGATCTGGACCGCAGCCAGGCCGAAGGTGGCGGGCAGCATGAGGCCTCCGACCTCCTGGACGCCCGGGTCACGGGGCGCCCATTCGGGCCGGAACCGAAAGCCCTCGCGCCAGAGGGACGGAAGCTGGACCAGGAGCTGGGCGGCGCCGCCGAGCAGCGTGCCGATGGCCCAGCCGACCGCCACCGAAAGGCCGTCGAACCCGGCCAGCCAGAGCAGCACGCCGCAGGCGATGGCGACCACGTTGAACATCGCCGGCGCGAAGGCGGGAGGGCCGAAACGCTCCTGGGCGTTCAGCATCCCCATCGCCACCACGCTGGCGGAGACCAGGGCCAGGAACGGGAACATGACCCGGGTCAGAAGCGTCGCCACCTCTACCTTGCCCGGCACCTGCTCGAAGCCGGAGGCCAGGGTCCGGACCAGCGCCCCGGCGCCCAGGGTCCCGGCCAGGACCACCACCGCGATCACCACCATCAGCACGGTGAGCAGCCGGCTGGCCAGCCGGTGCGCCGCCTGTCGTCCCTCCCGCTCCAGGGCCTTGGCATAGGTGGGCACGAACGCCGCCGAGAGGGCCCCTTCCGCGAAGAGGTCGCGCAGCAGGTTGGGGATGCGGAAGCCGATCAGGAAGGCGTCGGCGTACAGGCCCGCCCCCAGCAGCGCGGCAAAGACCTGCTCGCGGACCAGGCCCAGCACCCGCGAGAGCAGGGTCAGCCCGGAGACCAGGGTCGCCGAGCGGGCCAGCGAGGGGCCCTTCTTGACGAGAGAGGTCATGGGCTGTAAACTGCGCACTTGTCGTTCGATACGCCCGTTCTTGGGCGCAAGACGCCCGCGTCGGGCGCAAGGAAAGAGGGAGGACAGAAGTGGCGCATCACGCGTCGGCCCAGAAGCGCTTCAAGCAGTCGCAGGCGCGCCGGGCCCGGAACCGTCGGGACATGTCGCAGCTCAAGACCCAGATCAAGAAGCTCCGATCGGTGATCGCGAACGGCGATGCCGACGAGGCCCAGAAGCTCCTCCCCGCCACAGTCGGAGGGATCGACCGCGCCTCGCGCAAGGGCGTGATTCACGACAACGCGGCGGCCCGCTTCAAGAGCCGGCTCTCCCGCAAGGTCAACGGTCTCTCGGCGGCGCGGGCCTAGCGGCGCCCGCTTCCCCCAGCGCCCTCATCACCGCCACCCCCAGGGTCAGGCGCGGGTCGGTTCCCAGCTTGAGCTGTCGGTCCGCCTGGGCCAGCGCCCGGAGCGCCGCACGGAGGTCGCGCTCCGACCAGCGTCGCGCCGCGCTCTGCAGCCCGCGGAGCTTGAAGGCCAGCTTGGGGGGGAGCCCCAGTCGCCGAGCCATCTCCTCGCGGGGAACGCCCGCCTGCTGAAGGGCCAGGGTGGCCCGCACCTGACGCAGCGAGCGATGCAGTGAGCCCAGGATCCACTCCGGCTTCTCCCCTCCCTCGACCAGGGACTCGAGCAGCTCCAGGGTGAGCACCCGATCGCGCTCGGCGACGGCGTCGCTGAGCAGGTACATGGGCTGGGTCAGCCCGCGGCCCAGGACCCGGGAGACCTCCTCGGCCGACAGCGCCTGGCATCCTTCGCTGAAGGCCTCCAGCTTGTCGATCTCCCCGATCAGCCGGCGCAGGTCCTGGCCGACCCGTTCGATCAGCTCCTGAAGGCCGTCCGGCGTCAGGCCGAGCCTCCGGAGCCGCAGCTCCTTCGCCACGAAGCCGCGCAGGGCCTGGCCCTTCAGCGGCTCCGCGCCCAGCACCCGGGCCCGCTCCAGCAGCTCCCGCCAGGGGTTGCGGCGCCGATCGACCTTGGTGATCATGAAGACCAGGCTGACCCCCGGCGTCTCCGCGTCCAGCAGGTCGGATAGGCCGCTCGGCTCTCCCTTCAGGGACTCGGCCCGCCGCACCACCACCGCCCGCCGGGTCACGAACAGCGACCGCGAGCGGGCGGCGTCGAGCACCCGTCCCCAGCTCACCTCGTCGCCGCTCAGCACCTCGACGGCCTGGCTGCGATCCTCGCCGACGCGGCTGCTCAGCAGCTCCTCGAGGGCCCGCTCGGCGAGCAAGGAATCGGCGCCCACGATCGCGTACACGCCCTCGGCCGACGCCGCCTGCCCCTTCGAAGCTGAGCCCCGGAAG
>CAZNNH010000289.1:0-4639 GCA_964574335.1 uncultured Acidobacteriota bacterium
TTTGAATTGTGTTTAGAGTTATGTTAAGGGTTAGGAGATTTGGGGATTTTTTTTGCTCAGGCCCTTTTTCGCCCTGTCCTATCAGGGGGAATTATTTTATGGTGTTTTTGTTTGTTTGGTGTGGGGGTGGGGGGCCGTGCGGTGGGTCTGGACGGTGTTTCGGGCGGGGGCGCCCCCGACGCCGGACTCGTTCAGGGCGTCGTCGAAGAGGCGCACGTAGCCGATCTGCGGGCGGGGTGCGGTCCCTTTGGTGGGGTCGGCGATGATCGTGTAGACCGTCGGGAGGTAGACCGGCTGCCTCAGGTCGTACGGCTCGCTGAGCACGAGCCTCAACCCGCTCCCATCGGCGTTCATCTCGTAGATGGCCCAGCGGTCGCCCTCCCGTTTCTGGCCGGCGAACACGACCTTGCTGCCATCGAGTGAGACGTCGGGGTCGGCGGCGCTCATGAAGCCCGCCGACAGGACCTTCACCATCCGGCCACCCTGGATCAGGACCAGCCGCGCCCCCTCGCCGTAGTCGGCGCGCGAGGCCCCGCGGGGGAGCGGCCTCGCGACCTCCGTGCCGACCGGTAGCTGGGTGGCCACGATCGGCGGGAGGTCGGCCGCGCCCGCGGCCACCGCGAGACCCACGGCCAGGGCACATGGCGCGACCACGGCGCCCCCTCGCCCCCGCCTGAATTCGAGCTCTCTTCGTTTCAACACATCCGACCCCTCGAGAGATGGGTGGCAGCGCCGGGATTCCCCGCCGGCGGTCATCTCGACGCGCTGCCGCGGCGGGCCGGCACCACGGCGGTGGCGTCGATCTCGTAGAGCAGATCGTCGCGACAGACGTCGGCGACGGTCTCGACCGGGGGGATCCTGCTGAGCCCGTTTGTCTCCGCGAACCGGGCGTAGGCGGCGGCATCGCTCGGCCGCTTCAGGAACGAGGTCGCCTGGCAGACGTCGGCCAGGGTGGCGCCCCCCTGGGCCAGTACCGCCTTGACCGCGTCGGTGGTGTGTCGGAGCTGGGCGTCGAAGTCGCCGACGTGGACGGTCTGGCCGTGATCATCGATGGAGGCGGTCCCGGACACGAAGACGTAACGATGGTCTCCGAGCGTCAGCGACATGCCGCGGGCGAAGGCGGAGCCGTAGTCGGTGGCCTCGTTCTGCTTGCGGCTGTGCAGGCGCTTCATCTCGAAGCGCGCCCCCTGCTGGGCCCGGAGGGCGATCAGATCGAGGGTGCAGAAGCCGCCGCGGCTGTTGCGGCCGGCGATGCCGGTGCTGGCCGGGATCTTCCCGTTGCCGTTGTGGCCCATCAGCCCCAGGCGACGGAAGGCCTCGTTCCGCACCGCGTTGAACGGCCCGTACCAGTCGAGGATGTCACGCAGGTAGAACCAGGTGCGGGCCACGTCTCGGAAGGTGAAGCCCTCGCCGCCCAGAAGCTCGACCGCGGCATTGATGGCGGCCCCCGCCTCCTCGGCCGGTCCCGCGGCCAGCCGCCCGCCAGCACGCCGGCCGACGTCGGCGAGGCAGACGAGGCGCGCCGCCTTTCCCTCGACCACACGCCCGTAGACGTGCCGGCCTTCCTGGACCAGCCGGGCGGTCGCGCCGCGTGCGGCCAGCACGTGGATGCCCGCCAGGCCGTCGCGCCCCACCGGCGCCCCTTCGACGCAGGTCGGCGGCACCACCCATTCCGCCACGCTCGACCCGAGGGCCCGGCTGCGGCCCTCGGTCACGGCCGCCGCCGACCACAGGTCGGCGAACACGCGCTCCTGGATCGGCACCACCCCCCGCTCGGCGACCGCCGCTCCAAGGGCGGCGTAGGCCTCTTCCGCCTCCACGGCGGCCCGCGACGCCCCTGCCGATCCGATCCAGGTCAGGAAGACGAGATCGCTGCCCGCCTCACCCACACTCAACATCCGAGCCACGCTCCCCAAGCCGGCGCGCACGGCGAGATCCGTGCGACGTGAGATGGGGCCTAGCCTAGACGCCGGAACGCGGCGCGGTCAATGGGACGTTTGTATCAGGCGGACTCGCATTTCGGCCAGTAACGACGCGGCTGAAAGGACTCCGGGCGCGTACGATTTATGATGTGTTCGCGTAGTCTTTATTGTTGACGTCCGCCTCGACGGGGCGAGAAGATTCGTCCGCTGGACCTTGCTTCTTCGATCCATTGGTCCCTGAGCGGTGACGCCATGAGTGGCAACGTGAGAGTCGTGGAGGTTCGGGGCTGCCGCATCGGAGGCGCCGAGCTGGTGGTGATGGCCGGGCCCTGCGCAGTGGAGTCGCGGGCCCAGATCTTCGAGGCGGCGCGGGTGGTGGCCGATAGCGGGGCGAGCTTCCTGCGCGGCGGGGCCTTCAAGGTGCGCACCGCCCCCACCGCCTTCCAGGGGTTGGGGTGGGACGGCTGGAAGCTGCTCCGTGAGGCCGCCGACAGCCAGGGGCTTCTGACGGTCAGCGAGATCCTGGTCGAGACCCAGATCGAGCCGGCCCGTGACTACATCGACCTGGCCCAGGTGGGCAGCCGCAACATGCAGAACCCGCCGCTGCTCAAGGCCCTCGGCCGGTCGGGAATGCCAGTGATGCTGAAGCGCGGCTTCGGCTGCACCATCGACGAGTGGATCCACGCCGCCGAGTACATCCTCGATGAGGGCAACCCGAACGTGATGCTGTGCGAGCGCGGCATCCGCACCTTCGAGACCGCCACCCGCTTCACCCTCGACGTGGCGGCGGTGCCGATCGCCCGGTCGCGGCTCGGCGTCCCGGTGATCGTGGACCCCTCGCACGCGGCCGGCCAGCGGGAGTGGGTCGACTGCCTGACGTTGTCGTCGGTTGCTGGCGGGGCCGACGGCCTGCTGATCGAGACCCACCCCAACCCCGCCGAGGCCCGCTCGGACGGCCCGCAGGCGGTCCCGCTCTCGGAGTTCCCGGAGCTGATGGACAGGGTGCGCGCGGTGGCCGAGGCGGTCGGCCGCTCCGTCCCCGCTGGCGCCCTCCAGGCCGCCACCCTCCACATCTGACCGAGGCCGGTCCGGACCGGCTCGCTCGGCTCAGGCCGGCGCCAGCACCACGTTGGTGAGGTCGCGGCCCCGCCGGCCCAGCTCGTACTCCCGGATGTTGGCCAGGGTGGTCTCGGCCATGTTCTGCTGGGCGACGTCGGTGAGCGATCCCTGGTGCGAGGTGATCAGCACGTTGTGGAACGTCAGCAGCCGGGCCAGCACGTCGTCGGCGATCACCCTGGCCGAGAAATCCTCGAAGAAGTAGCTCTCCTCCTCCTCGTAGACGTCCAGCCCGGCGTGGCCGATCTTCCCGCTCTTGAGACCGTCCAGGAGCGCCGGGGTGTCCACCAGCCCACCGCGGGAGGTGTTGATCAGCATCACCCCCGGCTTCATCTTCTCGAGCGCCGCCTTGTCGATCAGGTGGTGGGTCTCGGGGGTCAGCGGCGCATGGAGGCTGATGACGTCGGACTCCGAGAAGAGCTGGTCGAGCTCCACGTAGCGGACCCCCAGGCGCTTCTCGAGGTCGGCCTGGCGGTGGACGTCGAAGGCCAGCAGCCGGCAGCCGAAGCCGTGAAGGATGCCAGCCACGCAGGAGCCGATCTTGCCGGTCCCCACGATCCCGGCGGTGCGGCCGTGCATGTCGAAGCCCAGCAGACCCTCCAGGGAGAAGTTGCCGTCGCGGACCCGGGCGTGGGCCCGGGGGATGTGGCGGTTCAGGGCCAGCATCAGGGCCACCGCGTGCTCGGCGACGGCGTGGGGGGAGTAGGCGGGAACCCGGGTGACCTGGATCCCCAGGCGCTGGCACGCTTGCAGGTCGACGTTGTTGAAGCCGGCGCAGCGTAGCGCGACCAACTCCACGCCCAACTGGTGCAGGGCCTCGACCACGGGGGCGTCGAGGGTGTCGTTGGCGCTCACCACCACCACCCGACAGCCGGCGGCCAGGGGCGCCGTCTCCTGGCACAGTCGGGGGGTGAAGAAGTGCAGGGCGTAGCCGTGGCGGTTGCCCTTCAGGTACAGCTCGTTGCGAAGCGGGCTGGCGTGGAAGAAGGCGACGTGGAGACGGCGATCCAGCTCGCTGGCGGTGAGCTTCACGATGGTGGAGGTGGAGCGCACCAGCTCCGCCGAGACGTAGGCCAGCAGGCCGCGGGCCACCGCGGCGTCCCGCTCCAGCACCCGCTCGAACTCCCGGTAGGCGAGCGAGAGGAGCTGGCAGTCGGTGCGGGCGTCCAGGGTGGCGGTGCGCCGGGTCTGGCCGAACAGCCCCAGCTCGCCGGCGATATCGCCGCGGACCAGCACCGCCAGCTCCACCGACTCGCCGGCCTGCGCCTGCCTGGAGACCACCACCTCGCCCGACTCGATGACGTACATCCGGTCGCTCTGTTCGCCTTCCGTGCAGATGCGCTGGCCGGCGACGAAGCGCTCCGGCCGGACCGCCTGCGCAACCGCCGCCAGCGTCGTCTCGTCGAGCAACGCGAAGCAGCGCACCTTCTTCAGCAGCTCGAGCATCGGTCTTCCCGCGGCGCCCGAAGTGAATTCGGTCGCCGCTATCTAGCGGGGGGCTCCCGCCCCCCGATCCCCCGGACACGAAACCGTCCGCCCGAAGCGAATTCGGTCGCCGCTATCTAGCGGGGGGCTCCCGCCCCCCGATCCCCCGGACACGA
>CAZNNH010000290.1:0-4589 GCA_964574335.1 uncultured Acidobacteriota bacterium
CGGCGTGTTGCCGGGCGACGTCCTGCTCGGCGTCGACTCGACCGACACCGCGGGCGCCTCCATGGGCACGGTGGTGGGCGCCCTGCGGGGAAGCCCGGGCGAGACCCGGGCCCTTCACCTCGAGCGCGACGGGCAACGGCTGGAGGTCGAGGCCGAGGTCCTTCGCCTTCCCTGAGAACGACGGCGCCGCTTCGCTACAGCGTTCGCCGTGCCCGCAGCGCGGCCCACAGCCCCTGTCCCTGCTTCTTCCGCGTGTCGTTCCAGACCATCACGTCGTCGAGCACGCTGTACGCGGCGGGCACCACGAACAGCGTCATCAGCGTCGACACCGCCATCCCGCCCACGATCGCCAGCGCCATCGGACGCTGGAGCTCGGCGCCGGGGCCGATGGCCAGGGCCGGCGGCAGCGCGCCGGCGATGGTGGCGGTCGACGTCATCAGGATCGGCCGCAGCCGGATCGGACAGGCCCGCAGCACCGCCTGGTGACGCTCGACGCCCTGCTCCCTTATCTGGTTGGTGAAGTCCACCAGCAGGATCGAGTTCTTCTTGGCGATGCCCATCAGCAGAATGATCCCCAGGAAGCTGTAGACGTTCAGGCTCTGCCCCGCGGCCCAGAGGATCAAGAGCGCCCCGCTGACGCTGAACGGGAGCGCCAAGAGCACGGTGAACGGATGGCTGAAGGCGTTGAACTGGGTGGCCAGCACCATGTAGGCGACCACGATGCCGAGGGCCAGGGCGAAGATCAGCGAGGTGAACGACTCGGCGAAGGCCTGGCTGGTGCCGGAGGGGATCGCCCGGTAGCCGTCGGGCAGGAGGCCCTGGGCGATCGCCAGCGCCCCCTCGATGGCGTCCTTCTGGGAGACGCCCGGGGCCACGTTGGCGAAGACGGTGATGGCGCGCTCGCGGTCCTTGCGGGTGATGGCCTGCAGCGTGGGCCGCTGCTCGATCCTCACGATGTCGCCGAGCCGGACCAGGCTGCCGCTGGTGGTGCGGACCAGCAGTCGGCCGATGTCCTCCGGCCGCTGCCGCTGCGGGGCCAGGAGGCGCACCCGGATGTCGTAGCGGCGTCCCTGGTCCTTGAACTTGCCCACCCGCTCGCCGCCGATCGCCGAGTTGATGGTCTCGCCGATGGTGGCCATGGAGATGCCCAGGTCGGCGCACTTGTTCCGATCGGGGAAGACCTGGACCTCCGGCATCCCCACCTGGTAGTCGCTGTCGACGTCGACCACCAGCCCCGAGGAGCGGAGCGCCTCCTCCATCTGCTTGGAGGCGCGGGCCAGGGTCTCCCAGTCGCGGCCGCGGATGGTGATCTCCACCGGGTACCCGCCGCCCCGGCTGGCGCTGAAGCCCTGCTGGGAGGGGTCCTGCAGCACCACCCGGGCTCCCGGGATGGTGTTGAGGTCGGCCCGGGCCCGGGCCATGAACTCCTGCTGCGAGAGGCGGTGACCGGCCTGGGGATCGACCGGCCGGTCGGAAGGCTGCTTGAGGGTGACGAAGGCCATCCCGCTGTTGACCTCGCTGCCGCCGAAGCCGCCGATGAAGCCGACGTAGCGGTTCACCTCGCCGCGGGAGCCGAGATAGCTCTCGATCTGGCGGAAGGCCCGGTCGGTGGCGTCCATGCTCGAGCCCACCGGGGTGTAGAAGCGCAGCCGCATCAGGCTCATGTCCTGGGACGGGACGAACTCCTGGGGGAGCAGCTTGATGATGCCCAGCGAGCCTACGAACAGGACCGCCGCGATCGCCATCACCCGGGGGCGGTGGTGGAGGGCCGGCTCGAGCAACCGCTGGTAGAGGGCGGAGAGGCGGGCGAACCCGGAGCTCACCACCTGCTCCAGGCGGCTTCGTCGGGCCCCCACCTCGAGCATCCGTGACAGCCGCATCGGGGCCAGGGTGAGCGCCTCGAGCAGCGAGATCAGCACCGCCACCGAGATGGTGACTCCGAACTGGAAGAAGAACTTGCCGATGATCCCCTTCATGAAGGCCACCGGAAGGAAGATCGCGATGATCGCCAGGGTGGCGGCGGCGGCGGCGAAGGTGATCTCGCGGGCCCCCACCGAGGCGGCCTTGACCTTCCCCTCGCCCAGCTCGCGGTGGCGGTAGATGTTCTCGAGAACCATGATCGCGTCGTCGACCACGATCCCCACCGTCAGCGTCAGTCCCAGCACGGTGTAGGTGTTGAGGGTGAAGCCGAAGACGTACATCACGATGAACGTCCCCAGGATCGAGGTGGGGATCGCCAGCAGCACGTTCACGGTGGAGGACCACGAGCCCAGGAACAGCCAGCAGACCAGGCCGGTCAAGAGCGCCGCCAGCATCAGCGTGAACAGGATCTCGTGGATGGCGTCCTCGATGAACGACGTGGAGTCGAAGTTGACCGCCAGCGAGACCCCATCCGGGAGCTGCGACTGCAGCTCCTCGATCTTGGTCTTGACGTCGCGTCCCACCTGGACCGCGTTGGACCCCCGCAGCTTCCGGATGCCGATACCGACCGACGGCTCTCCCATCGACCGGGCCACCCGGCGTCGATCCTCGAGCCCGTCCTGCACCACCGAGACGTCCTTGAGCCGCACCGGCGCCCCGTCCTTGTAGGTGACCACCAGGTTGCGGAAGGCCTCGATGTCGATCGCCTCGCCTTCCGCGCGCACGTTCATCTCCCGCTCCGCCGACTCGATCCGGCCCGCCGGCATCTCCAGGTGCTCGCGCTGGATGGCGGCCTTGACGTCCTGGACGGTGAGGCCCAGGGCCTCCATCCGGGTGGCATCGAACCAGACCCGGATCTCCCGCTCCCGGTAGCCGCCCAGCGTCACCTCGCCGACGCCGGGGATGGTCTGGAAGGCGGGGCGCAGCACGTTGCGCATGTAGTCGGCCAGGAAGGTGGGAGGCCGCCGGCCGGAGAGCGACAGCCACATGATCGGCTGGTCCTCGGGGTTGGTCTTGGTGATGATCGGCGGGTCGATCTCGCGGGGCAGGCGGCGCGCCGCCTGGGCCACCTTGGTCTGGACGTCCTGCAGGGCGGCGTCGATGTCGCGGCTCAGCTCGAACTCGACCACGATGCTGGCCGAGCTCTGGCGGGAGGTGGAGCTGATCTGCTTCACCCCCTCGACGGTGGTCACCGCGTCCTCGATGTAGTCGACGACGTCGGTCTCCATGATCTCGGGGGAGGCGCCCTCGTAGGTCACCGAGACGTTCACCACCGGG
Source organism: uncultured Acidobacteriota bacterium (assembly GCA_964574335.1). Lineage (GTDB taxonomy): Bacteria > Acidobacteriota > Vicinamibacteria > Fen-336 > Fen-336 > CAZNNH01. The sequence continues at coordinate 3,199 of CAZNNH010000290.1, forward strand.
AAGTCGACGTCGGGCCGCTGGCTGATGCCGAGCCCCTGGAAGACGGTGCCGGCGCCGGTGTAGGTGAGGATGCCGAAGCCGATCAGGGCGAACATCAGGATCCAGGCGAAGACGTGGTTGCGGATCGAGATGTCCGCCAGGGTCATGCCGGTGGCGATCTTCTTCGGGTCTTCCTCCGGCTCGGAGTGGGGTGGGCGGGTGGTCTCGCTCATGACGTCCTCACTTCCCCGCCGCCGCCGGATCAGCGGCCGGCGCCTCGCCTTCGCTCGGCCCCGCGTCGCGCACCGGCGTGCCGTCGTCCAGACGGTCGGAGCCCTCGATCACCACGGTCTCGGCCGGCTTCAGCCCATCGACGATCTCCACCAGCCCGTCGCCGGTGCGCAGGCCGATCTGGATCGGCCGCTGGTGGGCCACGCCGTCCTTCACCACGTAGGTCACGAACCCCTGCTCGCTGGCCAGGATGGCGCCTTCGGGCACCACCAGCGCCCCCTTCCGCGAGTCGCCGGCCAGCACCACCTCGGCGAAGAAGCCGGGCTTGAGCACGCCGGGGTTCTTGACCCACGCCAGCACCTCCACCTGACGGGTGGTGGGGTCGGCCACCTGGCCCACGTGGTAGATCTTGGCCGGGAAATCCTGGGCGCCGAGCGCCGAGACCCGGAACGTCACCTCCTCGCCGACCCGGGCGTAGAGGGACTCGGCATCCGAGACCTTGAACCGCAGCCGCAGCCGGCTGGCGTTCACCAGCGTGGCCAGGAGGTCGCCGGTCTTCACGAACTGGCCGGTATCCACGGTCCGGGTGTTGATCCTCCCGGCGATCGGCGGGTGCACCTCCGACCGCTCCACGTTCTGCTCGGCGATGGCCCGTGCCACCCGGGCCGCCTCCACGGCGGCCCGCAGCCGGGCGGTCTCCTGCCGCGAGCGGGCCAGCTCCTCCGGGGCCACCAGTTGCGCCCCGGCCAGCTCCTCGCGGCGCCGCAGGTCGGCTCCCGCACGCTCGGCCTCGGCGGTGGCCTCGCGCTGGGCGGCCTCGGCGCGCTCCAGCTCCAGCCGGTAACGGTCGGGGTCGATGCGCACCAGCACCGTCCGCGGCGTCACGCTGTCCCCTTCATTGAAGAGGACCTGGGCTACCGCCCCCTCCACCTCGGCCGTGACCTGGACCAGGTCCTCGGCCTCCAGCGAGCCGAGCGCCTTGATCCGGTAGACGACGTCCTGGACCGCCACCGGGGCGGTCCGGACCGCCAGGGCGGGCCGGGCCGGTGGGCCGGAGCCGGCGCTGCCGGTATCCCGGCAGGCCGGGAGGGAGAGCAGTACGAGGCCGCCCACGAGAGCGGGCGCGACGCGGCGATGTTTCACGGGTCTTCCTCTGGGTTGGAGCGTTGAACCTTCCGCGC
>CAZNNH010000291.1:0-4545 GCA_964574335.1 uncultured Acidobacteriota bacterium
AGTGGTCGGCCTCGCCCGCCGAGGCCTACCGGACGCTCGAGCACCTGAACAACAAGTACGCCCTCGACGGCCGTGACCCCAACTCGTACACCGGCATCCTGTGGTGCTTCGGCCTCTTCGACCGCCCCTGGGCGCCGGAGCGAAAGATCTTCGGGTCGGTCCGCTACATGTCGTCCGAGAACACGGCCCGCAAGTTCCGCCTGGGCCGGTACCTCGACTACGTCGATCGGCTCCCGACCATCGCGGAGCCGCGCGCCGGGCCGGGCCGACCCCAGCCATGAGCCAGACAGGCGCCCCTCACGGTCAGCGCAGCGGGAACTCGCGCTCCGGGAACAGCTCCTGCGGGTCGACCTTGCGCGACAGGTGCAGCAGCACCGGCTTCATCCACTCCCGACGCTGGTAGCGAACCCCCAGGCGGGTGAGCCGGCGCTCGAGCTTGTCGGCGTTTCTCTGATTGACGGCCACGAACGCGGCCTCCGGCGCCTCCTCCACGGCGCGGCGGTAGCCGAAGAAGTACTCGGTGGTGGTGGGCCCGAGCTTGGCCGTGCAGATCACGCGCTCCTCGCTCGCGAAGTTGATGGGGGTGGCCAGGTAGAAGTCGGTGTAGCAGAAGCGCACGCCCTCCTGCTCGAGGCTCCAGACCAGCTCGCGCAGGCGGCGATCGCCGCGCGCCGAGGGCGGGAGCTGAGCGAGGGAACCGAAGGCGCCCAGGACCAGGATCAGCCCGAAGAGCCACAGGCGACGGCCGGAGCCGAGGAAGCGGGCCAGCAGGATCGGCAGCGCGCTCATCAGGAAGAGGAGATAGCGGGGGTTGGCGGGGACCTGGGGCAGGGCCACGAAGGCGACCACCGAGTCGACCAGCACGAACCCGACCAGGAGAGAGAGCGCGTCCGGCGGACGGCGCCAGGCGCTCCGAGCCGCCAGGCCCACCGCGATCAGCGCAGAGAGCACCGCCAGGGCGGCCACGGCCAGCATCAGCCGATCCAGGCCGGTTGAGTAGCCGAGGTCGTAGCCCAGGAGGACCGGCCACTGGTCCGTGACCAGGGTGTGGAGCCGGGCCCACGCCGAGGGCGCCTGCTCGACGCCGGCCACCGGCTGCCCGCCAGGGATCACGTAGGCGAAGGAGCCGAAGCCGTTTCTGAGGTTCCACAGCAGGCCGGGGCAGTACCCCAGACCGAAGCCGAGCAGCGCGGACGGGGCCGAGCGCAGGCCGCGCCTGGGCGCGGCCCAGAGCAGGAACAGGCCGAAGGTGGCGGCGTAGAGGATGGCCAGGATGTGACACCAGAAGGCCAGCCCTAGCAGCAGGCCGCCCAAGAGCGCCAGCGCCGGGCCGTCGCGCGGCTGGCGGACCCAGCGCGCGGCCAGCCACAGCGCCCAGGTCCCGAGCGCCAACACCTCGACGTAGTTCCCGTCGTTGCTGAGGCTGTATCGGGTGACGAACGCCGGCGCGAACGCCGCGTAGAGCCCGGCCAGTAGGGCGACGCCTCCCGCCGCTCTCGGTCCGCGATCTGCCGCCGCAAGCAGCGCGAGGCGGAAAAGGGCGGCCACGAAGAGCGCATAGAACAGGACCGAGGCCAACGTGAAGGCCCGGGGCGTGTCCAGGATCAAGGACAGGACGGCGGCGAGGTGGGACTTGAGGCTCCCGCTGTACGGCACGTGGGGCACGAAGACCAGGTGTCCGATCCCCCGGCGGAGGTGGATCGCCACGATCCCCGAGAGCGCCCCGTCAGCCGTCGTGTAGCCGAGGGCCCCCTGCCAGGCCAGCGGCAGCCGGAAGGCCAGCGCCAACGCCACCACCAACAGCAGGCCGCGCCGCTCTGGTCCGAGGGGCGGCCCCCAGAGCAGCCCGGCCTGCCGTCGAAGCCAGAGCGCGGCCGCGAGCGCCGCTCCCGCCGCCACCAGCCCCACCGGCAGCGCCTGGAGCCAGCCCGGCCGAAAGGCCGTCCCGGGATCGAACCAGCGGACACACAGCACGACCCACAGGAGCCCCGCGACCCCGCCCGCCAGCCGAGCCCGGGTGGCGGTCACGGCTGCGCCCGAGCCACGAAGATGAGGTCCAGGGCGTAGCGTGGGAACAGCGCCCCGGCCGCCAGCAGTGCCCGGATCAGAGGGATCGCCCAGCGCCGGTTCCAGCCCCGCTGCAGCCGGTCGAGCTTGGGCAGCGGCGACAGCCAGTTGAGCATCAGCTCGAGATGGAGCCCGGTCGCGTGGAGGACGTCGAATCCCGTCGCCCGCAAGAGCGAGACGACCTCGTCGTAGCTCAGCTCGCTCAGGTGGTCTGGGCTGTACGGGCGCTCGGAGCGGTCGATCCGGTTGGCGAGACGGCGGCGGTTGGGGGTGGTCAGGATCAGGCAGCCCCCGGGAACCAGGACCCGCCGGAACTCCCGAAGGCCGGGGAGAGGATCCGGCAGATGCTCGAGCAGCTCGCCGGCGAACAGCCCGTCGAAGATGGCATCCCGGAACGGGAGCGGGTGGGCGCTGGCGGCGACCCAGCGGACCTGGGGGAAGGCGGCCCGGCGGGAGGCCAGCACCCCGAGGTCCACGTCGGCGGCCACGATCTCGAACGGCCAGTCGGGTCGGATCTCGGTGAACAGGCTGCGGCCGCACCCGGCGTCCAGCACCCGGCCGCCGCGCCGGAGGTGGGTGAGGAACAGCGGCTCGAGCCGTCGCAGCATCGCGGCGTGCAGCTCGAACAGGAAGGGCTCGGCCGGCGTGTAGCCGTGCCCGCTGTGGACACGCTGGTAGTAGGAGCGCAGCACCTCCGGGTCCGCCACCTTGCCGGCCACGAACCGGTTCTCCAGGACCCGACCCTCCGCCGAGCGCAGCACGAGCTGGATCCCGATCACCGGGTCGAAGACGTAGTCGGGGTTGGACCAGGAGTCGAGGGCCGGCTCTCGGCCTCGGGGCGTCGCCATCCACAGGGACTCGGGCCCGATCCGAGTCAGGTCGAGGCCGATGGTGACCTCGGCCTCACCCTCAGGGAGCTGGAACCGCCACCACCCCAGGTGCGTCTCCGGGTGCCGCTCGCGCAGGTGCGAGTAGAGGTCCACGGTGAAGACGTGGCGGCCGGGGTCGCTGACCCGGCTTCGGAAGCGCAGCTCGCCGCGGCGGTGGGTCAGGTCGACGCTCGGCGTGAGCGGGAGCAGGCGGGCCACGTTCGGTGAGGATAGCAGAGGTGGACGGTTTGACAGCTTCTCCGCTACTGTGGCAGCCTGTGGCGGCTTCGGAAGGATTGGGTCGAGCGGTGAGCCTGTGAAGATCCTGGTGGTCGGCAACGGCGGGCGAGAGCATGCGCTCGTGTGGAAGATCCGCCAGAGCCCACTGGCCGAGGACGTCTACTGCGCGCCGGGCAACGCGGGCATCGGCCGGATCGCCCACTGCGTGCCCATCGACAGCTCGAACATCGTCGAGCTGGCCGACTTCGCCCAGACCATCGGAGCCGAGTTGACCGTGGTCGGACCCGAGCTTCCGGCGGTGCTCGGCATCGTCGACGAGTTCACCCGCCGGGGACTGACCATCTTCGGTCCCAGCCGGGCGGCGGCCGAGATCGAGGGGTCGAAGGCCTTCGCCCGGGACTTCATGCAGCGGCACGGCATTCCCTCGCCCCGCTTCGAGATCTGCGACACGATCGAGGAGGCCAACGACTTCGTCAACCGGGCCCCGTTCGGCTTCCCGGTGGTGATGAAGGTCACCGGGCTGGCCGCCGGCAAAGGTACCCTGCCGGTGTTCGATGCGGCCCAGGCGCGGGCGGTGGCCGCCGAGATGATGACGGGCAAGAAGTTCGCCTCGGCCGGGTCCAAGGTGGTGATCGAGGAGTTCCTGGAGGGGGAGGAGGTGTCCTTCCAGGTCTTCTCCGACGGGACCCGGGCGGTCCCCATGGTCTCCGCCCAGGACCACAAGCGGGCCCTCGACGACGACCAGGGACCCAACACCGGCGGCATGGGCGCGGTCTCCCCGGCCACCAACCTGAGCGTGGACGTCCACAAGCAGATCATGCAGGACGTGATCCTGCCCACGATCGCGGGGATGGCCGAGGAAGGGCGGCGCTTCCAGGGCGTGCTCTACGCCGGGTTGATGATGACGGCCGAAGGTCCGAAGGTGCTCGAGTTCAACGCCCGCTTCGGGGATCCGGAGGCCCAGGCGGTGCTGCCGCGGATGCGCTCCGATCTCGTCCCCATCCTGCAGGGCGTGGCCAACGGAAGCCTCAAGGACACCAAGATCGAGTGGGCCAAGGAGGCCGCGGTCTGCGTGGTGCTGGCCTCCGAGGGCTACCCCGACACGCCCCGGACCGGACGGCCGATCGAAGGCATCGACGCCGACCAGGGTGAGAGCGACGTGGTGCTCTTCCATGCCGCCACCGCCCTCAAGGACGACGCCGTGGTCACCGTCGGTGGCCGGGTGCTGGGAGTGACCGCTCTCGGCGCCAATCTCGCCGCCGCCATCCAGCGCGTCTACCAGATCGTGGACCGAGTCCACTTCGAAGGGAAGCACTTCCGCAAGGACATCGGTCGCAAGGCCCTGGCCCGGCTCCACGCCTCGAGCTAG
>CAZNNH010000292.1:0-4538 GCA_964574335.1 uncultured Acidobacteriota bacterium
AGCACAGATGCGAATCGCGCCGGTCGCCACGCTCGACGTCGCGGCACTGCGGGAGCTCGCAGCCCTGGCACGTATGACCGCCGCCGCCACCGGAGTGGAGGAGGGCGAGTCGCACGGCGGTATCGTCCCTCGCGCGCTCAGTCGCGCGAGGGGAGAACGATATTCGCCAGGTCGCCCTCTGGCTTGGCCACGAGAGCACCCAGACCACCGAGGAGTACCTGCGGGTGGACGTGACACAACGGATCGGCACCCTCAAAGCGGTCACCCCACCCCGGCTCCGCCCCGGGACCTTCCGGCCAACCGACGCATTGATCGCCTCGCTCCGCGGCTGACGATTATGCGAAGTCGTCCCCGGCAGGAGAGCCACAGCGCCTCGTCGCAGGGCGTTCGCCTGTGCATATTCCGCCGCTCAGCATATCCCCGACCCATGCAAGCACGAGCACGGGCGCCACTTGCTCGTGTTGTCCACCCCAGAGCTGGGCCACCTCCGTCGCGAGCCGCTGGTCGCGTTCACCGGTCCTGGAAACCACGGTACCTCCAAGCACCGACCAGGCGAAAGCGGTGCATAGAGAGATGAAGCCGATCGCCAGCCGTCTCGCGCTACTCATCTTGGTCCTCCTCTCGCCGGACCCGATGGCCGGCGGATGACGCTGCAAGGGGAAGGCCGGGTCTCGAGTCCGCTCGTCTGCGCAACCGCGCGGGTCGGGCTCCGGTCATGGTTCCGGTCGCACACGACGTGCACCCCGATGCCACACTCGCTCTCGAAGATCGGCTCGTGCCCCTCCAAAGTCATCACCAAGAGATGAGCGCCCGCTGAGCCCTTTGTGACGCGATACTGGTCTCTGCAGGACCCGGCCCGGCCGTCGCGAGCGAGACCACGATCCCCGGGTGCGGAAGCAATGGACATCTGTCTTTCGTACGCGTAGGCTTGGTCCAGCACTGGACGCGCGACGCCCACCTGTAGGACGACCCGGCCACGAGAGGACCCGCTCCCACAATGACGCCCCTGGCGCTCGCCATGTTTCTGTCGGGGGCCGCCGCCCTGCTGTTCGAGGCGCTCTGGTTCCGCCTGGCCGGCCTCTCGCTCGGAAACAGCGTTGCCGCCTCCAGCCTGGTGCTGGCTGCCTTCATGGGGGGGCTGGCGGCAGGCAACGCCGCTGCGGCTTGGATCGGCCCGCGTGTCTGCCGACCCCTGCGGACCTACGCTCTGCTCGAGGTGGCCGTGGGTGCCTCGGGGTTGGGCCTCGTGCTGGTGTTCCCGAGCCTCGGCGAGCTGCTTCTGCCGGTCCTCCGGGCCACCGGAGAGCAGCCCTGGCTGCTTAACCCGATCCGGGCCGGAGCGGCGTTTGCCGCGATGGTTCTGCCCGCCACGGCCATGGGCGCGACGCTGCCTCTGGCGTTGCGCGGGGCCGCCGCGCCCGCCACGATGACGGGCCGCAACGACACGGTCGGCGTGGAGCGCCGGTACGGGCGCGACCTGGGCATGCTTTACGGCCTCAATACCCTCGGGGCGGTGGCCGGGGCGTTGCTGGCGGAGAGCGTCTTCATCCCCGCGGTGGGGATCCGGGGGACCGGATTCGTCGCCGCGCTGTTCAACCTGGCGGCGGCCGGGATGGCGCTGAGCGCGGCGGGCAGGGTCCCGGCTCGCGTCGGCCACCGCCTCGGGCTCCGCGCGGTCGTGCCGACGACGGCGCTGGGGCTTCTGGCCTGCTCCTTCCTGGCCGGCGCCCTCCTGCTGGCGCTGGAGGTGGTGTGGTTCCGGCTGCTGCTCCTGTTCGTCGACGGGACGAGCCTGGCGTTTGCCGTCATGCTTGCCGTGATCCTGCTGGGGATCGGGCTGGGCGGGCTGGCGGCATCGGTCTGGCTGGCGCTCCACGGCGGCGCACCGCGGCTCCTGCCTCACGCCGCCGGCCTGGCGGGGATCTTGACCCTGGCCAGCTACTGGTACGGACACCGCCTGCCGCCCCTGTTCTCCTCCCCCCACCTGTACGCTCCGCTGGAGGTCTTCGCCCTGTCCTCCGGGATCGCCTTGCCGGTGTGTGCCCTCTCCGGTGTCATCTTCACGCTACTCGGCACGACCCTGCGGCGGGAGATCCTGGACGAGGCCTCCGCCACGGGCGCGCTGGCGCTTGCCAACACATTGGGGGCGCTGATGGGGGCGCTCCTGGCGGGCTTCGTGCTGTTGCCTCGGCTCGGGATCGAGCGCTCGGTCTTACTGCTCGCCGCCGGCTACGGCGTCGTGGCCGTGGTGGCGTGGCGCTCGGTCCAGAGAAGGGAGCGGCTGCCGCGCCTCAGTGCCCGGGTCCTGGGTTCGGAGATCCTGGTCCTGGTGCTGAGCCTGGCCCTGCTTCCCTTCGGCGGCATCTCACAGCGGTACCTGGGCGCTCCGGTTCGCGCCTTTGCGGCCCACGGGCGGCCGATCGTGATCCGGGAGGGGCTCAGCGAGACCCTCATCCTGTTGCGGAAGGAGCGGTGGGGTGAGCCGTACTATCACCTGCTCCTCACCAACGGGTTCTCCATGGCCGCGTCCGTGTTCGGGGGGCGGCGGTACATGAGCCTGTTTGCCTACTGGCCGATCGTCTTCCGACCCGGGCCCCGCTCCGCGCTGCTGATCAGCTACGGGCTCGGCGTCACCGGCAAGGCCCTGACCGAGGCGGGCTCGCTCGAGCGGCTCGAGGTGGTGGACATCTCCCCGGACGTTCTCGAGGTCGGGAGCCTCGTTTTTCCACCACCCGAGTCGAGCGCGCTGGCCGACCCACGGACCCGGGCGCACATCGAGGACGGGCGCTTCTTCCTGCTTTCCAGCCCGGACCGTTTCGACATCATCACCGCTGAGCCGCCGCCCCCGAAGCACGCCGGCGTGGTCAACCTCTACTCGCGCGAGTATTTCGCCCTGGTGCGGGAGCGGCTGGCGGATCAGGGTGTGTGCACCCACTGGCTGCCGGTGGACCAGCTCGGCCTCGGCGAGACACGGTCGGTGATTCGAGGCTTCTGCGACGTCTTCGAGGACTGCTCGCTGTGGAGCGGAATGATGCACCACTGGATGCTGGTGGGCACGCGAGGGCTCGAGGGCCCCCTCTCCGTCGAGCAGTTCAGCCAGCCATGGCAGGATGCCACGCTGGGGCCGAGCCTCCGTGGTCTCGGCTTCGAGACGCCGGGGCTGCTGGCGGCGACGTTCCTCGCCGACGCCTCTACCCTGAGACGGCTCACGGCCGGGACCGAGCCGCTGGACGACGACCATCCCTACCGGCTGAGCCCACATCCAGTGGCTGGCCCCGATAGGTTCTACTGGGAGTTCATGGACCCGATCGGCGCCCGGGACCGCTTCGGGCGCAGCAGCTACGTCTCCCGCCTGATGAGCCCAGAGCTGCGCCAGCTCGCTCTCGAGGCCTACGGCGATCGGCAGATCTGGCTGCAGGGTCTGGGCATCCTGGCTGGACGAGCCCCGGAAGACCGCTTCCGCTGGCTGGCCGACACGCTCACAGGATCCGCTCTGCGCACACCGGTGCTGCTGTGCATGGACAGCGACGACCGTCTTCAGATGTTGGTCGACCGGGCGGTCAGCCGCGGCCTGGACGACCCGGAGATCGACTACCAGCTCGCCGTCCGAGCCATGGCCGAGCGTGACTATGCGCGGGCCGAGCGCTTGCTCGATCGCTCTCAGCCGGTCGGGCCGGGTCCCGACCCGGTGACCTACTACCGCATCCTGGCGGCCCACCTCGGCGGCGACTCGAGACTCGCCCATGCCCTCGCCGAGACGGCCCGAGAGAGGTACGAGGCTTTGGCCGCGGCGGGGCAGACCCCGCGGGCGGACGGCTTCTGGGAGTGGTGGTGGGCAGCCAGTCGCGCGGAATCCCCGGAGTGACGGAGGGGCCCCCCGAGGTGGCAACCGATGGCAGGCCCGCTAAGCCTCGCCCATGCACCCGCGCCTCAGCGGCGGGTGCTGTCGAAGTTCCAGACGTCCTCCGTGGCGGCCAGGACGGTGCTGACGAATTGCGCCTGCGGGTCGGCGGCGGGTGGGGGCCCGGCCGGAACCTGCCCTGCCGAGGAGGACGGGGCCATCTGCTCGACGACGCCCAGGAGCCCGAGGAGCTGCTCGGGGTTGACCCCGGTAAGCCAGGCGACGCCGATGACGATCAGGATCCCCAGGAGGGAGACTCCTCCCCGTGTCCCGCCTGGCACCCGCATCCCGCGGCGGTCCTCGACGTTGCGGCTCTGGCGCCGTCCCTTCCAGCGCATGGCCCGCTCCCCTGGAATCAATGAGGTCCGGGCGGTCACTCGCCAGACTGGTGCATCCTACCTGACACTGCGGCCTTCGCGCTCCTACCGGGGGCTCAAGTCGGCCTCGAGTCGGTGCTGGTCGAGGAGCTGGGTTCTGGTGACGCCGCCGCAGAGCTCCCCGACTCGTCGCTCCAGCTCGAAGACCGCCGCCTCGAGCTCGACCTGAGTCACCGGAGGCAACGATTCGACGACGAGGAGGGCTCGCTAACTCATTGAAGAAACGGCACGTCGCCGGCAGGCCCGCCGGCGCTCTGCAG
>CAZNNH010000293.1:0-4463 GCA_964574335.1 uncultured Acidobacteriota bacterium
AGGTCGATCTCGAAGCCGGCCAGGAACAGCAGCAGCAGGAACCCGAGCTCGCCCAGGGAGTCGATCAAGGGATCGGCTCTGAAGATGCCCAGCACCGGCCCCACCAGGATGCCGAACAGGATCTCGAGCACCACGGCGGGCAGGCGCACCATCGCCGCCAGCAGCGGCAGCCCGAGGGCGGCCAGCGCGATGACGAGCAGCGCGCCGGAGCCGCTCATCGTTGACGGCCGGGATCGGGCGGCACCACGAGCATCGAGCCGGCCAGCCCCGCCGCGACGGCGGCTGTGAACGCCGGCTTCAGGATGCTCCCCGTCGCGCCGCTGTGGCTGAGCACCAGAAGGGAGGAGGGCGGTATCTGCCGGAAGAGGCGGACCGGATTCGCCCGAACGACCCGCCCCACGACGTCCACCGCGCGGACCGAGCCCTCGTCGCGCAGCCTGGTCACCGCGTCGCGAACGGCGCTCTCGTCATCGTCGGTGGTCAGAAACCGCGGCGTGCTCGCCCCGAGCGCCTCGATCGGCAGCGCGTTGTGGGCGGCCAGATCGAGGGCCACCCAGGCGGCCTCCCAGGCGCCCTGGCTGTCGCGAGCCGGAATGACCAGCCGCTCGTAGCGGGTGACTCCGGCGCTCAAGAGGCTCGGCACGCCGGTCCGGGTCAGCTTCCCGATCAGGGAGACCGAGGATCGCAGGCCCCGCGCCCGCGGGACCACCAGACAGCCGAGATGCTCGGGCTCGCGCAGGCGCACCAGGTCCGACAGGCCGACCCGCTCGCCCGCCCCTTCGGCGAACTCGACGCCCGGGCCGCTCGCACCGAGGACTTCGAGCCGCGCGTCCAGATCCGTCACCGCCGCCGCGTCGAGGCTCGACCGCCGAGGGTGGATCACGACCAAAGCATCGGCCGCCGTCAGCCGGACGAACGCCATCGCCTCGGAGATCACCTCGTCCTCTTCGCTGCCGAGCAGCACGCCGATGCGTCGACCGTAGGAGAGAGGGAAGCGCGCCTGGCTTTCCGTGAAGACTCGGACCATGTCCGCGTGGTTCGTCGCTGGGCCCACGACGGTGACCCGATCGCCCGCTGCCAGCGTCGTCTTGCCGTGGGGCACTATCACCTCGCCGTCGCGCAGGACCGCGGCCACGAGCCACCCGTGGAGCCCCAACTCGGCGAGCGTCCTGCCGATGAGGGCCGAGTCCGGGGCGATGCGAAACTCGATCGCCTCGGCCCGCCCATCGGCGAACGCCGCCGACGCCACCCGGCGAGGCTCCAGGGTGAGCTCGACCTGACGAGCGGCCAGCCGGTCGGGAGCCACGGCGGTCACGCCGAGATGGGTGAATTCGGCCACCCGAGCCGCGGATACGACCATCGCGACCACGCGCGGGACCTCGGCGGCTTTGGCGAGGCGGCCCACCTCGAGCGCGACGTCATCGTCGCGCAGGGCGACGATGACGGCGTCCGCCTCCTTCAGCCCGGCCCGCTCGAGCGTGACCCGGCTGGAGCCGTCGCCGACTATCGATTGGATCGGGCGCTCCGCCGCCAGCGCGGCCAGTCGGTCCGCCTCGATGTCGATGGCCGTGATGGTCCAGTGGCTGCCGAGGCGCTCGAGAACGGCCCGCCCGATGCCGCCCGCGCCTACGAGGATCGCATGCATGCTCGCTCCGTGCCGGACCCACGCAGACGACGCACGCCGGATCCAGCCTAAGTCTACGGCAGCCGCTCAGGCGGGCCGGCCATCGCGCCGCCCGGTCGAGGTTCTACCAGCGCTGGTGGACGAGCGGCTTGACGCGCTCCCAGTAGAGGGCCGTGATCCGCTCCATGGCGGCGGGCGGCAGGGGGGCGAGGTCCGCTGCCGCGGCATTCGCCCGCGCCTGCTCTGGTGTCTTGGCCCCGGGGATGGCGGCCGTCACGGCATCGGCCATCAGAATCCAGCGCAGGGCCATCTGGGCCATCGTGGTATCGCCCGGAACGAGCGCACGCAACTCCTCGACGAGCGCCAGGCCGGTCTCGTAGTCGACCCCGGAGAACGTCTCGCCCACGTCGAAGGCCTCGCCGTGCCGGTTGAAGCGGCGATGGTCCGATTCGTCGAAGACGGTTTCCTTCGTCAGCTTGCCGGTCAGGAGGCCGGAGGCGAGGGGTACGCGGGCCAGGATGCCGACATCGCGCCGGGCAGCCTCGGCCAAGAGGCGTTCCGCCGGCCGCTGGCGCACGATGTTGTAGATGATCTGCACCGAGGCGACGCCCGGGTACTCGATCGCCTTGAGCGCCTCCTCCACTCGTTCCACGCTGACGCCGTAGGCCGCGATCGCCTGCTCCGCCACGAGGTCGTCGAGGGCCGCGAAGATCTCCGGACGGTAGTAGATGTCGGTCGGCAGGCAGTGGAGCTGCACGAGGTCCAGGCGATCGACGCCCAGGTTGTCGCGGCTCCGGCCGGTCCATTCACGGAAGGCCTGCGGGGTGTACTGGGCCAGGTCCAGAGGTACTCGCCGGCCCATCTTGGTCGCGACGAAGAGCGATTCGCCGCTGCGCTCGCGGAGGAACTGCCCCAGCAACCGCTCGCTCCGCCCGTCCCCGTAGACGTCGGCGGTGTCGAACAGCGTCACGCCGGCGTCGGCGGCGGCGTGGAGTGCTCGCAGGCTGTCGGAATCGTCGACGCTGCCCCAGTCGCCTCCGATGGCCCACGCGCCGAAGCCGATCGCGCTGACCTCTCGCCCGGTCTTGCCGAGCCTTCTGTACTGCACGTCTGGCCTCCTGGAAAGTGGTATCGAGCCAAGGATAGGCCGTCGGCGGTCGGGGCACCATGACCGGCCCGAATCCCCCCATCTGAGCCTTCCCGTTGGGAGTAGCATCGGCTCCGGCATCCCGAGTCGCGGATCGGCCCGCGCCGGCTCGACGTTTCGAATGGAGAGAGCAGTGCCCGCCCTGGACCTTGGCCGCCCGCGCGCGATCACGATGTGGGATATCTCATGGCTCCTGAGGCGCTGGCCGGGAGCCGGCTTCGAAGACTGGGAAAAGGCCCTCGACGAGCTGGTCGAACGCGGCTACGACGCCGTGCGGCTGGAGGCCTTCCCGCACCTGCTGGCGGTGGATCCGGACGCCGAATGGGAGTTCCTGCCGGGCGCCGACTGCCACGACTGGGCCGCGCCTCTGCCGGTGCATGCCCGGCCGTGGCCCGCCCTCGCCGACTTCATCCGTCTCTGCCGGGATCGCGGCGTGGCCGTCGGGCTTTCGACCTGGTTTCCTCGGGACCCCACAGAGGCTTGCCTGAGGATCAAGTCGCCCGAGGATCACGCCGCCGTATGGGCGCGCACGCTCGATCTGTTCGAGTCCGAGGGCCTCCTCGACTCCCTGCTCTACGTGGATCTCTGCAACGAGTGGCCGCACTCGAGTTGGGCGCCGTTCTTCAAGGATCAACCGGCCGGCGCCGCCCACGAAGACTGGAGCACCGAGCCTGCGATGGCCTGGATGCGGGCCGCGATCGAGGCCTTCCGCCCGCACTCGCGGGGCCTGCCTCTCACCTTCTCGGTCTTGCCCATGAGGGGATGGGCGCGCCGGGATCTCGGCTTCATGGACTTTCTCGAGCCGCACATCTGGATGGTCCAGGCATCGGACTACTACGAGCGGCTCGGCTACGACTATCCGACACAGGGCCTGGGCGGCTATCGGATGTTGCAGCAACATGCCCGGCCGCTCTACGACGCGGAACGCGATCACTGGCGCGCCGAGCTGGTCCGGGTGATCCGCGAGACGGCCGAGCTATCGGTCGAGCTCGATCGACCGGTCGCGACGACCGAATGCTGGGGGCTGGTCGAATGGCGCGACCTGCCCGGCCTCGACTGGGCCATCATCAAGGAACTCTGCGAGCTGGGTGTGCGGACCGCGGTCGAGACGGGCCGCTGGGCGGCCATCGCCACGAGCAACTTCTGTGGGCCCCAGTTCGTGGGGATGTGGCGCGACGTGGCCTGGCACCGCGAGCTGACGAGTCTGATCAAGGGGACGGCCGAGTCGAGCTGAGGCCGGCCTCGCGGGTCCGGCGTGCCGTGGGCGGGCCTCCGTTAGGCGACTCGGATCGCCAGGCTGAAGCCATCCCCGGCCGCAATCGCCTTGAAGTCGACCAGGCGCCACGGGTGGTCGGCCTCGCCCTGGGTCAGGCCGCCGCCCCACCCAAGCACATCGCCGTTGGCCAGCAGGGCGACGCCGTGGAAGGCCCCCGCCGAGATGGCGGTCACGCTAGTTAGTCCCTCCGGGACGTCGAGCTGGCCGTAGCTGTTGTCGCCCCAGGCGGCGATCGTTCCGTCGGCCAGCAGAGCGAGGCTGAAGTCTCCCCCCGCAGACACTGCCTTCGCCCGAGGGAGCCTGGCCGGGACGTCGAGCTGGCCGTAGCTGTTGTCGCCCCAGGCGGCAACCGTGCCGTCCGATCGCAGAGCCAGTCCGAACGCGTGCCCGGCGGCGATGGCCGTCACGCCGGCCAG
>CAZNNH010000294.1:0-4426 GCA_964574335.1 uncultured Acidobacteriota bacterium
AGACCGGATGGCAGGAGAGCCAAACGACGCTGCCCGCCGTGTACACGCTCAAGGTGGCGCCGGTTGTGTTCATCCCTGAGTCGGGTGCCGGCGTGCACGTGGGTCCCTTCGGCGTGACGCTGGCCACGTCGACACCGTACGCGAAGATCTACTACACGCTCGACGGCACCGAGCCGACCGATGGGTCCGCGGAGGCGTTGGGGCCGGTGGCGCTGGATGTCTCCACCACGCTGAGAGCGCGAGCCTACAGAGACGGCTGGACGGCGAGTGACGTCACATCCGACACCTACCTGGTCCAGGTGGCGACTCCGGTCTTGTCCCCCCCGCCCTTCACCTACGGAGAGCCGGTGGCGGTCACGGTGGGCTGCGCAACGTCGGCCGCGGGCATCCACTACACGTTGGACGGAGGGGAGCCTGAGGAGTCAGACCCGGAGGTCCCCCTGGAGGGCATTCCGATCAGCAGCGCCGTGACACTCAAGGCGAAGGCGTTCAAGGTTGGAGCCCTGCCCAGTGAGACGGCCACCGGAGAGTACGACGTCCAGCCCATGGTGATGTGGGAACTCGAGGGGCCGACGGGGAGAGTCACCGGGACGGCGAGAGGAACCGGATGGGCGTTCCGGTGCGGCGGCAGCATCGACTCGTACGAGCTGTACGTCGACGAGGTGCTGCAGGATTCCGGCCTGCTGGCCCTCGGTGTGGAGCGCGCGGACATCCACCAGCAGTACTCGCCGGCCTGCCCGAGCCTGGCTCTCGAGACGGGCTTCGCATTCGCCCTGGCGCCCGAAGCTCTGGGCCCAGGCCCGCACGCGGTCTACCTCCGCCTCACGGACGATGAAGGCGCGCCCCACACCACCGAGGTGCGACGGTTCCTGCTGTCGGGTCTGGTGGCTGCCGGTGCCGAGCACTCGCTGGCGGTAACGGCCAATGGCTCGGGCTGGGCCTGGGGACGCAACGACAGCGGGCAGACAGGCGACGGCGGCACGACGCAGCACGCCGAAGCAGCTCGGATCTCGCTCGATGACCCGCTGTTCGAGGTCCGAGCAGGCGCTGCGCACGGCGCCGCGGTGACCTCCGACGGCGCCGTCTGGACGTGGGGCGACAACGCTCACGGGCAAGTGGGCGA
The DNA here is from genome assembly GCA_964574335.1 of uncultured Acidobacteriota bacterium. GTDB lineage: Bacteria > Acidobacteriota > Vicinamibacteria > Fen-336 > Fen-336 > CAZNNH01. The sequence goes on from CAZNNH010000294.1 coordinate 1,124, forward strand.
CGGGACAACGGCCGGCCCAAGGCTCTCTCCGTACCGGGTGGAAGCACTGTCGGCGGTGCGGAGCCTTGCAGCGGGCTCGAGGCACACCCTGGCGTTGCATGACGACGAGGTGTGGGTCTGGGGCGACGGCACGTCCGGGCAGATCGGCGACGGGGACTACGCGGATACCCTGGCCCCGGTCTGGATCCAGAGCCTGAGCGACGTCGTGGCCGTGGCCGCGGGCCAGGAGGCGAGCTTCGCCGTGCTGTCCAACGGGACCGTCTGGGCCTGGGGGCGGAACGACGAGGGCCAGTTGGGGACCGGCTCGGCCGGCGCGCCCGAGCCGGCGCCGGTCCAACTCCCCACCCTCTCGGGGGTAGTCGCCATCTTCGCGGGTCCCAGCGCCAACCACGCCTTCGCCGTCGACAACGAGAAGCGGGTCTGGGCCTGGGGCCGCAACTCGTCGGGGCAGCTCGGGACCGGCGTGGTCTCGGCCTACGAAGCGGCGCCTGTCGAGGTCGCCAGCCTGGCCGGGGCGGTGGAGCTGGCGTGTGGTTCGAGCCACTCGCTGGCGCGGACGGAAGACGGCGTGGTGCTGGCCTGGGGAGGCAACGACTCTGGGCAGGCCGGCGGCGGAGGCGTCACGCCGCTCCTCACCCCGACTCCGGTCTTCGGGTTCGGGCGTGCCGTCAGCGTCGCCGCCGGGAGCCAACACAGCCTGGCGATGACGGAGAACGGCGACGTGCACGCCTGGGGTGACAACAGCTACGACCAGACCGGTGACGGTCAGGTCGTGGAAGACAGCGACGCCGACGGGCTGATCGACTCGGAGGAGCTACGGATCGGGACCGACCCGTACAACCCCGACACGGACGGCGACGGCGTCCCGGACGGCGCCGACGCCTTCCCGCTCGACCCTTCGAGATCGGAGCCACCCCCCGAGGTTCCGGGAGACTCCACACCACCACAGATCACCCTGATCGAGCCCTCGACCGCGGTCCCGCTTCCCTAGGGCAAGAAGATGCAGACCTTCATCCGCCGTCGTCTAGAAGTAGTGGAGGCTCCAGTGACTCACGTCCGCTCCAGTCATCACCGGTCCGGCGGTACCTTCCCGAGCGTGCTGCGCGTTGTCTGGGCTGTCGCATTGGGCTCCCTGGCCGCGGCCCCCGCCTCGGCGCAGGGACCTCACAGCGCCCTCCGGGCGGCGCCTTCCGAGGAGGCGGCTGAGGGTCGGAGCCGGCTGCCGATCTTCTTCGAGCCCAACGTTGGACAGGCCGCCCCGGACGTCCAATACGTGGGGCGATCGGACAGGATGGTGATCCTGCTCGGCGCGGACGAGATGACGTTCGTCCTCTCCGAGCCGGAGGAGGCTCCAGCCGCAGACGCGCTCGGGCCACGCTCACGCGACGTGGCCAAGAAGACCGTCCGAGTTCGCATGAAGTTCCCGGGGGCGAAGAAGGAGGGGCGGTTCGAGGCCGTCGAGCGGCTGCCGGGCGTGAGCCACTACTTGATCGGGAAGGACTCCGACCAGTGGCACCGGAACGTCCCCCACTACGCGGGCGTTTTTTATGCGGACGTGTTCCCGGGCGTGGACCTGAGGGTCAGCGGCAAGGACCACAAGCTCGAGTACGACTTCGTCGTGGGCCCCGGCGTCGACGCGAGCGCGATCCAGCTCGAGTTCGAGGGTATGGACGACTTGTCCGTGAACGCCAATGGCGAGCTCGCCCTCAAGACGCCGCGCGGCGTCCTGCGGCACCTGAAGCCGGAGAGCTTCCAGGAGGCGGCGGCGGGTCGCCGAGACAAGGTGCCGAGCCGGTTCGTGAAGACGGCCAACGGCGGAGTTTCGTTTCAGGTCGAGGGGCATGACCGCGGCCGACCGCTCGTGATCGATCCCCTGGTGGTCTACCAGACCCCGCTCGGGATCGGATCGTTGCCGTGGGGTGGCATCGCGGTGGATGACGAGGGGCAGACCTACGTCAGTGGGGAAGCGAGATCGCCCTTCGCGGCGACTCCCGGTACGTTCCAGGACGAGCCCCCGGGCGGGTACGACGGGTTCATCACCAAGCTCGACGCCGACGGGCAGATCGTCTGGACGACGTTCCTCGGCTCGCCGTTCAATGACACCATCTGGGCGATGGCCGTGGACGGCGCCGGCCAGGTGCATGTGACGGGCGACACGGGGGCGGCCGGCGAGCCGGAGAAGGATCTCTTCCCCACCAAGAACCCGGTCCAGGAGTTCCCGGTTCCCGAGGAGGGCAGCCCGACGGACTATGGCAATGCCTTCGCAACCAAGCTGACCGCCGACGGATCGGCCGTTGTCTACTCGACGTACCTCGGGGGCACGGGCGGCGAGAGCGGATACGCCGTGGCCATCGATGGCCTGGGCACGGCCTACTACGCCGGCTACACGACCTCGGGGGATTTCCTCGGAAAGACCTGCCCGTACCTGCGGGGCGCCCGCGACGTCTGGCTGGTCAGACTCGGGCCCGACGGTGCTCTCGTGACGGAGGTCTACCTCGGTGGCAGCCTTGATGATTGGCCCAACGCCCTCGCCGTGAACGGACGGAACGAGGTGTTTGTCGCCGGTATCACCGAGTCCGACGACTTTCCGGTCAAGGCGCCCGAGGGTCTCGTTCCGTTCCAGGGAACTCGCACCGGGTCCCTCAACGTCTTCGTGGCCAGCTACGACCCTGAGGCTGACGACTGGGTGTACGCGACCTTCCTGGGTGGGAGCGCCTACGAGGTCAGCCAGGGCATCGCCGCCGACGACCTCGGGGACGCCTACGTCGTGGGGTACACGATGTCGGACGACTTTCCGCTCAAGAACGCGGCGCAGACGGCACGAGCCTACAGCGGATATCACAGCTCGGCGTTCATCACCAAGCTCAACGCCACCGGCAGTGACTTGGTGTACTCGACGTACTACAACGAGCAGCAGCTCACGTACCCAGGGAGCACTCCAGCGGCCGACCTTGGGCGCGATGTGGCCGTCGATCGCAACGGGAACGCGTACGTGGTTGGTACAACTGAGTATACATCGCCGCTGGGCGAGCTCCAGTGGCTGATCGTCCTGGACGATGCGGGAGTGCCTGGGCCGACGCCTCTGCTCCTCGAGCTGGACGAGGCCGGGGATTGGCCGGTCGCGGTCGACATCGACGCCAAGGGCGACGTCTATGTGGCCTCCTCCCGGTTCCCGTCAGACGAGTCGTACCACGCCGTCGTCACCAAGTACGACGGTAAAGAGCTGCGGGCCCTGAACCCGTCCTGCCGGAGCTGCCCCAATGCCGGCGAGCCGGTCAACATCATGACCGGCAACGTCTGGCT
>CAZNNH010000295.1:0-1893 GCA_964574335.1 uncultured Acidobacteriota bacterium
GACACCATGACGAAGGCCGACGGGGTGCCCTGGGCCTACAAGGGGTCGGCCTGCCTGGCGCCGGAGTTCCGCCGCTGCCTGGTCAACCTGTCTCGCGGCGGCGCCGACGCGGCGGAGGTGCGCGAGCTCGACACGGCGTCCAAGGCCTTCGTCGAGGGCGGCTTCTTCGTCCCCGAGGCCAAGAGCGGCGTGGCCTGGCGCGACGCGGACTCGCTGCTCGTCGCCACCGACTTCGGGGAAGGCTCGCTCACCACCTCGGGCTATCCCCGGCGGATCAAGCTGTGGCGGCGCGGCACGCCGCTGTCGCAGGCGCATCTGCTCCTCGAGGGCTCGCAGCAGGACATGGGCGTCTGGCCGGCCTGCTTCGACACGCCGGACGAGCGGGTCTGTCTGGTCCTGCTCCGTAACACCTTCTTCTCGGGACAGACCTTCCTGCTGGCCGGAGCCCGGCTGGTCCGCCTGGACGTCCCCGACGATGCCGATGTCCAGGGGGTCTTCCGGGGACGCCTGCTGCTTTCGCTCCGGACCGACTGGAAGGTCGGCGACACCACCTTCCCCGAGGGCTCGCTGCTGGCCGTCGATCTCGACGGCCTCTTGCAGGGCCATCCAAGGGCCGAGTCGCTGTTCGAGCCGTCGCCGCGGGTGTCGCTGGCGGCGGTCGCGAACACCGCGGACCGGGTAGTGATCACCACCCTCGACAACGTCCATTCGCGGATGTACCGCTTGACGCCGGGCGAGGGCGGCTGGTCCCGCGAGGAGGTCGCCCTGCCCGGTCTGGGAACGGCCGGGATCGGGACCACCAGCGACGTGGCCGACCAGTTCTTCTACACCTACGAGGACTTCCTGACCCCGAGCGCCCTCTACTTCGTGGACGCCGGCCGGACCGAGAAGGTGAAGTCGCTGCCGGCCGTCTTCGATGCCTCCGGGGTGGAGGTGACGCAGCACGAGGCGGTGTCGCGAGACGGGACCAAGATCCCGTACTTCCTGGTGACGCCGAAGGGGTACAAAGCCGACGGCACGGCGCCCACGTTGCTGTACGGCTACGGCGGCTTCGAGATCTCGCAGGTGCCCGAGTACGACAAGATCGTGGGCGCCGCCTGGATCGAGCGCGGAGGCGTCTATGCGCTGGCCAACCTGCGCGGCGGCGGCGAGTTCGGCCCCGCCTGGCACAAGGCGGCCATGAAGGAGAACCACATCCACAACTTCGAGGACTTCGCCGCGGTGGCCGAGGACCTGGTGGCGCGCAAGGTCACCAGCTCCCGCCACCTCGGGATCATGGGCGGGTCCCAGGGGGGCCTGCTGGTGGGCGGGACGTTCACGCTCTACCCGGACCTGTTCCAGGCCGTGGTGTGCCAGGTCCCGCTGCTCGACATGAAGCGCTACCACAAGCTACTGGCGGGCGCGAGCTGGATGGACGAGTACGGCAACCCCGACCTCCCCGAGGACTGGGCCTTCATCCGCACCTGGTCGCCCTACCAGCTCCTGAAGAAGGACGTGACCTATCCGAAGGTGTTCTTCTGGACCAACACCCGCGACGACCGGGTCCACCCCGGCCACGCCCGCAAGATGGTGGCCCGCATGCTGGAGCAGGGGCATCCCGTCTACTACTTCGAGAACACCGAGGGCGGCCACGGCTCGGGATCGGTGAACAGCCAGCGGGCCTACATCCGCGGGCTGGAGTACGCCTACCTCTGGAAGATGCTGCGCTGAGGCCGCCGGTCGGATGCCCGAAGGCGACACCCTCCGCCGGATCGCGCTTTGCCTGGAGCGGGCGCTGGCCGGACGACGGGTCACCGCCTTCTTCTCCACCTCCCCAACCCTCCACGTGGCCGCCCTCCGGCAGCGGCTGGTCGGCACACAGGTCCTGGGCTGTGAGGCGCGCGGCAAGCACCT
>CAZNNH010000295.1:1993-3606 GCA_964574335.1 uncultured Acidobacteriota bacterium
GGCAGCGGCTGGTCGGCACACAGGTCCTGGGCTGTGAGGCGCGCGGCAAGCACCTACTGATCCACTTCGAGCGGGGCGCCACGCTGCACACCCACCTCGGGATGCGCGGAAGCTGGCGCGTCCACAGCCGGGCGACCCTGCCGCCCCGCCTGGAGCGGCGCGCACGCGTGGCCCTCGAGACCGAACAGGTGGTGGCGGCCTGTCTCGGTCCCGGCGTCACCGTCGAGCTGCTGCCGCCCGGCGGCGTCGAGCGTCACCGCCGGCTGGCCGGGCTGGGTCCCGACCTGCTCGGGAAGGAGTTCGACGCGGACGAGGCCGGAGCGCGCCTCGACCTGGTCCGAGACGAGCCGATCGGCGTGGCCCTGCTGAGGCAGACAGTGATGGCCGGGATCGGCAACGTCTTCAAGTCCGAGGTCCTGTTCCTGTGCGGGGTGGACCCGTTCGCGCCGGTGGCCCGGCTCGACGCCGCCACCAGGCAAAGGCTCATGGGCACCGCGCGCCGGCTGCTGCAGCGGAACCTGGGTCCGGGTCCTCGCCGCACCACGTCGTCGCTCGCCCAGCCTCTGTGGGTCTACCGGCGGGCCGGGCACCCGTGCCGCCGGTGCGGGGCCACCATCCGCCGGGCCCTCCAGGGGGACGACCGTCGCTCCACCTACTGGTGCCCGCGCTGTCAGGCGGCGGCCAGGTAGGCGGAGAATGTCGGGGGATCCCCTGGCCCCTTCTTCAGACGAGCTCAGGCAACGGCGGGCCCTCGGCTACGTCGAGTAGCTCCGCTCAGGATGGCGGCCCGATCGCCACCAGGTGGCTGCGGGTGCGGAACACGAGCTGCCCCTCCACAAGGGCCGGTGTGGCCAGGGTCGCCTCGCCCATGGCGTTGGTGGCCAGGAGCTGGTACTTGTCACCGGCCGCCACCACGTACACATCCCCGGACTCGCTGGTGAGGTAGAGCTTCCCGTCCCCGGCCACGGCCGAGGCGCTGAAGCCCGCGCCGGTGCCGAGCCGCTGCTCGTAGAGCTTCTCGCCCGTCGCCGCCCGGTAGGCCGACAGCACACCGTTGTCCCGGCAGACGTAGAGCAGACCGCGATAGACGATGGGCGTAGGGATATAGGAGCCGCCCCGGCCCTGGCTCCAGGCGACGTGGGCGCTCGACGACTCGCCGGGGCCGAGGGAGATGTCGCCCGCGGCGCTGGTGCGGATGGCGAGGAGCGGTGACGGCCCTCCATGGGCGCCGCTGATGAAGACGAGGCCGTCGGCGGCGAACGGCGTGGGCACCGGGATGTCGCCGCCCCCCGAAAGACGCCAGAGCGACTGGCCGGTCTTGGCGTCGTAGCCCCCGATGTGATGGAAGCCGTTGACGATGATCTGGTCGCGCGAGGCATCGGCGTGGGCCGTCGGCGTGCCCCAGGTGGGGACGTCGTCCCGCTTCGTCCGCCAGAGCTCGGTTCCGTCGGCAACATCGAAGGCGGCCAGGAACGAGCCGTTCAGCACGTCGGCGAGCACGATCACCGCGCCGTCGTGAATGATCGGCGAGCTGGCGAAGCCCCACTGGGCTTCGGGCATGGTGAAGAAGGCCGAGTCGAGCACCCCCAGGTCTTTCTTCCACAGTAGCTGGC
>CAZNNH010000295.1:3616-4367 GCA_964574335.1 uncultured Acidobacteriota bacterium
CTGGCCGTTCAGGTCGTAGAGGTACAGGCCCTCGGAGCCGAAGAAGACGGCCAGGTGCCGGCCGTCCGTCGCCGGCGTCGGGTTGGCGTGCGAGGACTTGGGGTGGCGCTTGGTCTTCGGCACGCCCTGGTGAGCGGTCCGCTCCCAGAGAAGGCGCCCGGTGCCCCGATCGAAAGCCAGCACCTCGAACTGATGGACCGTCGGCTCGTCCAGCGGCGTGACGTCCCCGTATAGCCCCACCTTCAGCTCGGGATCCGGCTTCCCGCTGACGGCGGTGGTGACGAAGACACGATCGCCCCAGACCACGGGGCTCGAGTGCCCCAGTCCGGGAATCGGCGTTTTCCACTGCACCCCCTGGGAAGCCGGCACGTCCCACGCCACCGGCAGCGGGAAGCCGTCAGCGACCCCGGTGGCCTCAGGCCCGCGGAAGCTCGGCCAGGCGGCGGTGGGCTTCGGCTCACCAGCCACCGCCATCGACACGGCCGCTACCGCCAAGAGGGCCGCGCCGGCCCATCCGGCCATCGGGTTCCGAGGGCGACTCATCAGGCACCTCCGCCGCCGGCCCTGGCGCCACGATCGCCGGCCGGCTGGGGCGGATTCTGACACACCAGAGCGGCCTCCACCGGGCCACGCTCCACCAACGCCTCGTGCTAGGCTTGGCGTCACGCTGCTCAGGAGGTTCGATGGGTTTGTCTTTCGACCGTCCGCTTCGTTTCGGTATTTCCGCCGCCCTGCTGCTCGGGGTAGCGGC
>CAZNNH010000296.1:0-4295 GCA_964574335.1 uncultured Acidobacteriota bacterium
AGGTCCGCACCCGGACCGGGTACTTCGCGCCCGACGACCGGCAGGCCAAGAAGGAGCGGGAAGAGTCCGAGAAAGGGGGGCCGGCCAGAGAGCTGCAAGCCGCGCTGGCCTCGCTGTATCCGCGGACCGGCATCCCGCTGAGGCTGGCGGCGGACTTCATCAGCCAGGGCGACGCCGGCGAGCAGATGCTGCTGAGCGCCCACGTGGACCTGGGTGCCGCTCGGTTCCGCCAGGAGGGGGAGCGCCAGCAGGCGAGGCTGGTCTTCGTCGGCACGGTGTACGACGCGGCCGGCCTGCCGGCCGCGAACCTGGAGCCCCAGGCCATCGATCTGGCGTTCAGCGACGCCCAGCTCCAGTACGCGCGGCGAGAGGGGCTGAAGTACGTGAAGGTGCTGGACCTGGCTCCGGGCGAGTACGTGGCACGGCTGGCGGTCCGGGACGACGCCAGCGGCCAGCTCGGCAGCGCCTCGGCCCGGATCACGCTCCCCGACCTGAGCGACGGTCGGTTGAGGATGGCCGGCCCGGTCCTGATGCACGTGGTCGACGAAGGCTCGGAGACCGCCCTGCGCCAGGTGCAGGCGTACCCGCGCTATGGGCGGGACGAGGGCCTGTACTACCAGCTCCAGGTGCTGAACCCGACGACCGACGACTCCGGCGTCACGAGCCTGGCGATCCAGGCCCACGTGCTGCAAGGCGACGAGGTGGTGGGGTCCTCGGCCGAAGAGCGGCTGGAGACTCGTCCCGAGGGCTCACTGCCGCCGGACTTCACCGGGCGGCTGTCGCTGTTCGATCTCGAGCCCGGCGACTACCAGCTCCAGGTCGTGGTGACCGACCGGCTCGCCGGGATCCGCGTCGACCGCGCGATCGCTTTCGCCGTTGAGCCCTGACCCGCTCGAGTGGCCTGACCGGACGATGGATCGGACCTGACCTTGGGAGGACCGATGCTACCGAGCACGAAGAGCGGGCGGTGGCTGCCGGCGGTGGCGTTCCTGCTGGGCGCCTCGCCCCTACAGGCGCAGGTGCCTCGGCCGGAGATCCCGGTCGAGGCCGAGCTGGTACGGATGGACGTGGTGGTCACCGACGGGGCCCGTCGATCGATCACCGGTCTCTCGCGGGGCGACTTCGCCGTGTTCGAGGATGGCCAGCCCCAGACGATCTCCCAGTTCGAGGCCTTCGAGCGCGTTCGACACGAAGACAGAGAAGCCACCGAGGAGACGGAAGCCGGCCGGGCAAGAGAAGGCGTCGCTCCCGAACCCCGCCCTGAGGCGGCCTCTCCGACCGGGCCGCGCCGGGGCCGTCGCGTGGTGTTGGCCATCGACGACCTTCACATCAGCCTCGGAAACCTCGTTCAGATCAAGGAGGCCCTTCTCGACTTCGTGGACCGGGAGCTGGGACCCGGCGACACCGCCGCGGTGGTGGCCACCAGCGGCGTCCTCGGCGTCACCCAGCAGTTCACCGGTGACGTCGAGCTGCTCCGCCAGGCGATCGCGCGGGTTTCGCCGAAGCCCCTCGACAAGACGTGGACCGGCGCGCCCTACATGAGCCGCTACCAGGCGGAGCTGATCGTAGGTGGCAACCTCGAGGCCAAGAGCCTGGCCGCCGCGGAGCTGGTGCCCCAGAGCGCCGCCCGGTCGATGGAGCCGGGGCTCGATCCGGCGCTCGACGAGCAGATAGCGTTGAAGGCGCGGGGGATGTTCAAGGAGACGATGGAGTACACGCACGCGACCCTGGCGACCCTGGACGACGTGGTACGGGGTGTCGCCGAGCTGCCCGGCCGCAAGCTGGTGATCCTCGTCTCCGACGGCTTCTTGATGGGTCTGGGCACCAGCAGGAGCCAGGACTACGATCTGCGTCGGGTGGTGGACGCCGCCACCCGGGCCGGGGTGGTGGTCTACACCCTGGACACCCGCGGCCTCCTGGCGACGACGGAGACCGAGCGCGCCGAGTCCTACGCCCCGCACCTGGCGACCAACCCCGGCTTACGGGAGCGCTTCGCCCGGGCCGCCGAGCATGCCGAGCGCGATGGCCTGAACGCGGTGGCCGAGGACACCGGGGGCTTCCTGGTGGACAGCGTCAACGACCTCGGCGCCGGCCTCTCGCGCATCGCCCGCGACACCGAGACCTACTACCTGCTGGCCTACGCCCCCACCAACACCAAGCACGACGGCAAGTTCCGCAAGATCGAGGTCCGCTTGCCCGGCCACCCCGAGCTGAAGGTCCGCACCCGGACCGGGTACTTCGCGCCCGACGACCGGCAGGCCAAGAAGGACCGGAAGGGACCCGAGAAAGGGGGAGCTGCCCGAGAGCTGCAGGCCGCGCTGGCCTCGCTCTACCCGATGACCGGTATCCCGGTGCGGCTGGCGGCGGCCTTCGTCAGCCTGGGCGACGCCGGGGAGCAGATGATGCTGACCGCCAACGTGGACCTGGGCGCCGCCCGCTTCCGCCGTGAGGGGAAGCTGCACCGGACGAGGCTGGTCCTCGTCGGGACGGTCTTCGACGCCGCCGGCCTGCCGGCCGTGAACCTGGATCCTCAGGCCCTCGACCTGACGTTCACCGACGCCCAGCTCCAGCAGGCCCAACGGGAGGGGCTGAAGTACGAGAAGGCGCTGGCTCTGTCGCCGGGCGCGTACGAGGCGCGGATGGCGGTCTGGGAAGAGAGCTCCGATCATCTCGGCAGCGCCTCGGTCCGGATCGCCCTCCCCGACCTGACCGACGGCCAGCTCAGGATCGCGGGCCCGGTCCCGATGCGGGCGTTCGACGAGGGTCCGACGGACGGGCAGGGCACGGTCACCCTGCGGCAGGTGCTGGCGCTGCCGCGGTACCGTCGGGGCGAGAGCCTCTACTACCAGCTCCAGGTGCTGAACGCCGCCGCGGACGACTCGGGTGCCCGCCGGGTGACGATCCAGGCCGAGGTCCTCCTGGGCGGCGAGGTGAAGGGGACCACGGCCGAGGAGCGGCTCGAGACCCGGCAGGAGGGTCCGCTGCCGCCGGCCTTCGCGAGCCAGTTGTCGCTCGGCGCTCTCGAGCCCGGCGACTACCAGCTACGGGTCGTGGTGAGCGATCAGGTCGCCGGGATTCGTGTTGAGCGCGCGGTCGCCTTCACCGTCGAGCGATGAGCCGCCCGACCTGGCCGCACCGGACGATGGATCGGACCTGACTATGGGAGGGTCGATGGTACCGAGCACGAAGAGTGCGCGGTGGCCGCTGGTGCTGGCACTGGCACTCCTGCTGGCCGTCTCGCCCCTGCAGGCGCAGGCCCCTCGTCCTGAGATCCCGGTCGAGGCCGAGGTGGTCCGGATGGACGTGGTGGTCACCGACGGGGCCCGTCGATCGATCACCGGTCTCTCGCGGGAGGACTTCGCCGTCTTCGAGGACGGGAAGCCCCAGGAAGTCACCCAGTTCGAGGCCTTCGAACGGGTTCGGCCCGAAGGCAGAGAAGCCACCGCCGCTCCCGAACCCCGCTCCGAGGCCGTCTCTCCGACCAGGCCGCGCCAGGGCCGTCGCGTCGTACTGGCCATCGACGACCTCCACATCAGCCTGGGGAACCTGGTCCAGATCAAGGAGGCCCTTCTCGACTTCGTGGACCGGGAGCTGGGGCCCGACGACAGCGCTGCGGTCGTGGTCACCAGCGGCGTCCTCGGCGTCACCCAGCAGTTCACCCGTGACGTCGAGCTGCTCCGCCAGGCGATCGCGCGGGTCTCGCCGAAGCCCCTCGACAAGACGTCGCCCGGCGGGGCCAACATGAGCCGCTACCAGGCGGAGCTGATCGTACGTGGCGACATCGAGGCCGCCGGGCAGTCGCTCGACAGCCGCACTCGGTCGCTGGAGCAGGTTCAGGCGGTGGCGTCGACGGCCCGCGCCATCCTCGGGGAGACGATGGAGTACACGCACGCGACCCTGACGACCCTGGACAACGTGGTTCGGGGTGTCGCCGAGCTGCCCGGCCGCAAGGTGGTGGTGCTCGTCTCCGACGGCTTCCTGATGGGCCTGGGCGCGGACGGGGGCCAGGAACACGTTCTGCGCCGGGTGGTGGATGCCGCCACCCGGGCCGGGGTGGTGGTCTACACCCTGGACACCCGCGGCCTGCTGGCGACGACGGAGACCGAGCGCGCCGAGTCCAACGCCCCGCATTCGAGGACCAACCCGGGGGGGAGGGAGCGCTTCGATCGTGCCGCCGAGCATGCCGAGCGTGACGGCCTGAACGCGGTGGCCGAGGGCACCGGGGGCTTCCTGGTGTACGGCGTCAACGACCTCGGCGCCGGCCTCTCGCGCATCGCCCGCGACACCGAGACCTA
>CAZNNH010000297.1:0-4236 GCA_964574335.1 uncultured Acidobacteriota bacterium
AGACCGCGCCGACCAGCGCGGCGCCGATGACCAGCCCGTCGCGCAGCGTCCCGAAGCGCCCCAGGCGGCTCGGGTCGACCCACCAGCCGAGGACGGCCAGCGCCATGCAGGCCGCGGTGCCCGCCGCCAACGGCCCGGCCCGATTCTCCCAGCGCGCCTTGCCGTAGAGGATCTTGTTGGCCAGCAGTCCGGCCACCACCGGCACCACGATCAGGTTCAGGATCTCGAACATCATCTTGATCGGGTCGATGGGGACGAAGCGGCCGGCCAGCTTCTGCATCAGGAGCGGCGTCATCAAGGGCGACATCATGGTGGAGCAGGCGGTCATGGTCACCGACAGCGCCACGTTGCCGCGGGCCAGGTAGGTCATCAGGTTCGAGGCCACCCCGCCGGAGCAGGAACCGATCAGGACCACGCCGGCGGCGATCTCGGGCTCGAAGCCGAAAAGGAGGGCGATCCCCAGCCCGGCCAGAGGCATCACGCTGAACTGCAGCACCAGGCCGACCAGCACCGGCCAGGGCATCTTCATCACCCGGGCGAAATCGTGGAGGCTGAGCGTGGTGCCCATCCCGAACATGATGATCTGGATCAGCGGGACGATGAGCACCGCCTGGTCCACGCCGAAGAAGACCCCGAAGACGGGCGGGTAGTACATGGCGGTGGCCACGAAGGCGAAGACCCAGACCGTGAAGGCGTAGGCCTTGAGCACCCGGTGGCCCATGCAGAACAGGGCGAAAAATGTCAGGCCGGCGACCACGAACGGCCCGGTGTGCGCCCCACGGCCGGCCGCCACCAGCCCCAGCGTGACCACCAGGCAGATCAGGGTCGGGTACTTGAGAACGTCCGACATGGCTCGGGTCATGCCGTCCCCCTGATGAGGTCCTCGAAGCGGGGCCCAGTATACCTGCCCGGTTCCCGGGAGGCCGGTTGACAGCGCCGCCGGGCGCCGCTACAAGCGGAGCGTGGTCGGCCGCCCGCGCCTCCTCGCCCTCGCCAAGAACCTCGGCCTGGCCGCGGGGGCGCTCTTGCTCACGCTGGTCGCGGCCGAGATCATGACCCGCCTCTTCGCCGACGTCACCCCGCCGCTCAAGGTCAACGACCCGGTCATCGGCGAGCGCTACCGCCGGTCCTACGAGAGCACCGTCTTCGTCCCGGAGGCGGGACGGCGGGTCCTCTTGCGCTTCGACCGCGACGGCTTCCGGGGGCCCGACCGACCCGAGCGGAAGCCGCCGGGGACGCGCCGGATCGCGGTGCTGGGCGACTCGATGATCGCGGCCGTCGCCGTCGACGAGAAGGACACCCTGGTGGCGGACCTGGAGCGCCGGCTCAACCGGTCCCACCCCGCCTGGTCCTGGGAGGTCCTCAACTTCGGCGTGTCGGGCTCGGGGACCAGCCAGGAGCTGGTCGTCTATCGGCAGGTCGCCGCCCGCTACCACCCGGACATCGTGCTGTGCGCGTTCTTCGTCGGCAACGACCTCACCGACTCGGACCCCGAGGCCAGCACCAAGCCCCGCGTCTACTTCGACCTGAACGACCAGGGCGGGCTCCGCCCCTCGTCGTTCTCGGCCCGGCGGGCCCGGATCAACCGCTGGCTGAACGAGCACAGCCGCTTCTACGTCTGGCAGAACGACGCGGTCCGCCGCCTGCGCCACCGGCTGAGCGGGGACTGGATGCCCGGCCACTGGATCTACGCCCGGCAGCCGCCTCCCGAGATCGAGAGGGCGTGGAGGCTGAACGCGGCGCTCTTGGAGCGCTTCCGGGACGAGGTCGAGCAGGACGGCGCCGCGTTCGCGCTGGTGGTGCTGCCGGCGGCCCCCCAGATCTACGCGGACGAGCTCGGCCGAATCGCCGCCCAGGCCGGCGGGCGGGGCTCGGGGTTCGACGCCGACCACCCCGACCGTCGCCTGGCCGCCCTCTGCAAGGAGGACCGGATCCCGATCTGCTCGATGACCGACGACTTCCGCCGCGCCGCGCCGCACCGAAGCGTCGCGGTCCGCGACGAGTGGCTGTTCTTCCACGGCACCTGGCACTTCAACGAGAAGGGCCACGCCCTCGCCGCCGAGGCGATCCACCGCTTTCTGACCCGGCCCGGCGGCCTGGTCGACTGCCTCTCGGGAACGCCCCCGGGCGAACCCACGGCGCCCGTCCGGCCGCGTATCCTAAGCAGGAAGCGACGCCATGACTCGGCGGGAGGGTGACATGCCCGCCCCGCAAGGAGGCCGCTGATGAGCCAGGCAAGGGGCCCCACGGGCCATCCCTGCAGCCGCCGGTCGTTCCTGCGGGCCGGCGCGGGGGCGGCCGCCGGCCTCGGACTGGCGGGCTGCGGAGGATCGAGCCCGTCCGCCGGCTCGAGCCAGACACCGCCACCCTCGATCACGGGCCCCGGCCAGGTCTCGATCGTGCGCGTCCCCTCGTATGACGCGGTCGAGGTCCACGAAGCGCTGGCGCGCTCGCTCGAGCTGATCGGCGGTATTCGCGAACGGGTAGAGGGGCGCCGAGTGGCGATCAAGGTCAACCTGACCGGCTTCGCGCGGGACCTGTTCGGCCACCCGCCGGGCGAGGCCTACGCCACCCACGACGCCACCGTCCATGCCCTGGCCCGCCACCTCTTCGCCTCGGGGGCCGCCCGGGTGAGCGTGGTCGAGTCGGCGTCGTTCCGCGGGACGCTCGAGGACTTCGCGAGCGGCTACGGATGGAACGTCCCGCAGCTCCGCGAGCTGGGCGTCGAGCTCGAGAACACCCGCAACCTGGGCCGGGGGTCGAGCTACGCCCGCTTCCCGGTTCCGGGGGGACGGCTGTTCACGTACTTCGATTTGAACCGCGCCTACGCCGACCACGACGTGATCGTGTCGCTGGCCAAGATGAAGAACCACGTGACCGCGGGCGTGACCCTGTCGATGAAGAACCTGTTCGGCCTCACGCCCAACTCGCTCTACGGCGTGGAGGCGCCCGACGAGAACGCCCAGGAGTACCGGGGGGTGCTGCACCGGCGGGCCGAGGGCGGGGTGCTCGAGCTGCCGGGCGAGATCCCGGGCTTCGAGGACCAGGACGAGTACTTCCGGATCCCCAACATCGTGACCGACATCAACGCGGCACGGCCGAGCCACCTCTCGATCATCGACGGCATCAGCACCGTCTCCGGAGGCGAGGGCCCCTGGAACCCGTCGCTGGAGTGGCGGCAGCCCGGCGTGATCGTGGCCGGCTTCGATGCCGTCAGCACCGACGCAGTAGCGACGGCGGTGATGGGCTATCCGGACCCGCTGACGCCCCGTGGCCGGGCCCCTTTCGCCTTCTGCGAGAACCACCTGCTGCTGGCCCACCAGGCCGGCCTGGGAAACGGCGACCTGGCGAGCATTGCCGTCGCGGGCGAGGACATCGCCAGCGTGCGGCAGCGCTTTGCCTGGCTGTAGGGCACGAAAAAGACTAAACTGCCCAGATTACTCGAACGTACCAGGAGGCCCCAATGAACCGACGTGAGTTCTGCCTTCGCGGAGCCGGCGCCACTGCCGGGGCGCTCGCCCTCAGCTCCTTCCCCTATCCCGCCTTCGCCGGGACCACCCGCAAGCTGGCCTCGGACCGGATCAAGCTGGGCCCGATGCAGGTCGAGCTGAGCCGGCTGGCGATGGGGACGGGCACCTCCGGCTTCGCCAGCGCCTCCAACCAGACCCGCAAGCTGGGGGTCGAGGGCCTGGCCAACCTGCTGGAGGCCGGCTACGACCAGGGGATCACATACTGGGAGTCGGCCGACCAGTACGGCTCCCACCCGCATCTCAAGCGGGGCCTCACCCGCGTCCCCCGCGAGAAGGTGACGGTGGAGACCAAGACCCACGCCTCCACCGAAAAGGAGATGCGAGCCGACCTCGACCGGTTCCGGCAGGAGCTGGGGACCGACTACATCGACATCGTCCTGCTGCACATGATGACCGACCCCGACTGGCCGGAGCAGAAGAAGGGGGCGATGGAGGTCCTGGCCGAGGCCCGCGAGGAGGGGATCGTCCGCACCCACGGTGTCTCCTGCCACACCCTGGCCGCGCTGAAGACGGCGGCCCGCACCGACTGGGTGCAGGTGGACCAGGCCCGCATCAACCCGGCCGGCGCCATCATGGACGGCAGCCCGGACGAGGTGCTACCGGTCCTCCGCCAGATGAAGGCCGCCGGCAAGGGCGTGATCGGGATGAAGATCCTGGGAGCCGGCCAGCTCCGCAGCCGCGTCGACGAGTGCCTCCAGTACGCCCT
>CAZNNH010000298.1:0-4183 GCA_964574335.1 uncultured Acidobacteriota bacterium
CCACGGCCCCAGCAGAGGTCGAAGTACTCGGGAAGCCGGCCGTCTGGTCCCCCCTGACCCTCCAGCTCCAGGGCCCGTCCACCGCCGAGGCCGCCGACCCCAACCCGTTCCTGGACGTCCGGCTTACGGTCCGGTTCGAGCACGACGGCGTCACCTACGACGTCCCCGGGTACTACGCCGCGGACGGGCAGGCCGCCGAGACCGGGGCGGAGGCCGGCAACGTGTGGCGCGCCCACTTCGTGCCGGACGCCGCCGGCGAGTGGCGCTACACCGTCTCGTTCCGGGCCGGTGACGGCGTCGCCCTGGCCGAGGTGGCCGACGCCGGCCAGCCGCTCGACGGCGACGGCCAGCAAGGGACGATCGCCATCGGCCCGGCGGCTCCGGGCGAGCCCGGCCTGCTGCGCTACCTGGGCGAGCGCTACCTCCGCTTCGCCGGCAACGGCCGCTACTTCCTCAAGTCCGGCGCCGACAGCCCCGAGAACTTCCTGGCCTTCGCCGACTTCGACGGCGCCCCGGGCCCCACGGCCCCAGGCCCCCAGCGGGAGGGCGAGGCCGCCCTCGCCCCCCGACACCGCTACGCGCCGCACCTTCAGGACTTCCGGGACGGCGACCCCACCTGGCGGGGCGGCAAGGGCAAGGGGATCATCGGCGCCCTCGACTACCTGGCCAGCAAGGGCGTCAACAGCGTCTACTTCCTGACCATGAACCTCGCCGGCGACGGCAAGGACGTCTGGCCCTACCGGACCCCCGAGGACCGCTTCCGCTTCGACTGCTCCAAGCTCGACCAGTGGGAGATCGTCTTCTCCCACATGGACCGGCTCGGCATCGCCCTCCACGTCGTCCTGACCGAGACCGAGAACGAGTCGCTGTTCGAGCTCGAGGAGGGCGGCACCTTCTTCGCCCGCCGGCGCCAGCTCTACTACCGCGAGTTGGTCGCCCGCTTCGCCCACCACCGGGCCGTCGTCTGGAACCTGGGTGAGGAGAACGGCTGGGACGACCGCCACAAGGGCTCGACCGGCAACGCCGGACTGCCCAACTCGCACGAGCAGCGCCAGGCCTTCGCCGAGACCCTCCGCGCCCTCGACCCCTACCACCATCCGATCGTCGTCCACACCCTCCCCGGCCGCTTCGACGACATCTACACCCCGCTTCTCGGCTACGCCTCGTTCGAGGGCCCCTCGCTCCAGGTCGCCCGCCCGGAGGGTGTCCACGCCGAGACCCTGAAGTGGATCGAGCGCTCGGCGGCGGCGGGGCGCCCCTGGTTCGTGATGCTGGACGAGATCGGACCGCCCGAGGACGGCGTGCTGCCGGACGCGGAGGATCCCGACCACGACGGCGTCCGCCACTACGCCCTGTGGGGGAACCTGATGGCGGGCGGGTCGGGCTGCGAGTGGTACTTCGGCTACCGGCACCCGGACAACGACCTGGGCCTGGAGGACTTCCGCAGCCGCGACCGGATGTGGAACCAGACCCGCCATGCGGTCTCCTTCTTCCAGGAGCACCTCCCCTTCGCGCGGATGAGCGCAGCGGATGCCTACGTCCGCCGAGAGGGCGCCTACGCCCTGGCCGATCCGGGCCGGGTCTATGCCATCTACCTGCCCCCGGTCGCCGCTCCCCCCGAACCGGCGGCGCTCTGGCTTCCGCAGGCGCGATACTCCGTCGACTGGTTCGACCCCCGCCACGGCGGACGCCTCCGGAAGGGATCGCTCAGGACCGTGGCCGGACCCGGCTTCCAGTCCCTGGGCGCTCCCCCCGCGGATCCCGCGAAGGACTGGGTGGCCCTGGTCCGGCTCGACGGAGAGGCCCCGGTCGAGGCTCCCCCGCCCCCGAGGTAGGAACAAAAGGGCCGGGCCCCGTCGTTCCCCCGAAAGGTCGTCCCCGGGGCGCCGCCTTGTGGCAAGATGGGCGCACCTTCATGGACTACCGGCTGGTCTTCGAGGAGGACGGGAAGCGGCGGGAGGTGCCCCTCGACCGTGACGAGATCACGATCGGCCGCGACCTCTCGGCCGACCTGGTGATCTCCGACGCCTCGGTCTCCAGGCGCCACGCGCTGCTCACCTGGGTGGCCGGCCGCTGGCTGGTCCAGGACCTCGAGTCGACCAACGGCACGCGTATCAACGACCAGCGCGTCCAGCCGGGCCCCGCCGGCGCGCGTCCGGCGGGGGACGGCGACGTCCTGATGCTCGGCCTGGTTCGCGCCGAGCTGCGCCTCGAAGCCACCGAGAGGCTGCTGCTGACCCGCGAGCCCCCCGGCATGCTCTCCAGCCAGGCCTCCATCACCGACGTCGAGAACCTGCGGGCGCTGATGCAGGAGCCGGAGCCTTCCGCCCAACGGCCGGAGGGGGGGCCGGCGGCGAGCCTGTTCGACGTCCTCACCGCCCTCGGCCATCGGGTGGTGGCGCTCAAGCCGCTGGAGGAGATCTTCGAGGCGGTCGCCGAGCTGGTCTTCCACGCCACCCCGGCCGACCGGGCGGCGATCCTGCTGTGGGACGACGCGGCCTCCAAGCTGGTGCCGAAGATGGCCCGGGAGCGCGGCCAGGACGTCGCCCCCGAGGGGCTGCGGGTGCCGCTCAGCATCGTCGAGCGCTCGTTTCGGGAGCGCTGCGTGGTCCAGGTCGAGGAGCAGGTCTCGACCTCGAGGTCGATGTGCGAGCTGGGGGTGGGGTCAGCGATCGCCGTCCCGCTGTGGAGCGAGAGCCGCACCCTCGGCGTCATCTATGCGGACCTCCTGGCCACCACGCCCAGCTCGTTCGACGCCCGCAGCCTCGGCCTGCTCTCGGTGGTGGCCAACTACGCGGCCATCGCCATCGAGCAGAACCGGCTGCTGATGAGGGTACGGGAGGAGGAGCAGTGCCGCCAGCGCCTGGAGCGGTACTTCTCGGGCCCGGTGGTGGATCGGATCCTGGCCCACCAGGAGAGCCCCGACGACTTCGCCCGCGCCCAGGAGTGCGAGGTCACGGTGTTGTTCTGCGACATGGTCGGCTTCACCGAGCTCTCGGAGCGGCTGACCCCGGGGGACGTGCTGGCCGCCCTCAACCGCTACTTCGCCCGCATGATCCCGGCCGTCTTCCGCTACGAGGGGACCCTCGACAAATACATCGGCGACTGCATCATGGCCGTCTTCGGGGCGCCCCACATCCAGCCCGACCACGCCCGTCGAGCCGCGCTCGCCGCGCTCGAGGTCCGCGACGTCTTCCGTGACCTGGCCGCGCGCAGCGACACCGGCGTCCGCTTCGACTTCCGGATGGGCCTCAGCTCGGGCAAGGTGGTGGGCGGGAACGTCGGCCACAGCCAGCGGCGCGAGTGGACGGTGCTGGGCACCACCGTCAACCTGGCCTCCCGGATGGAGTCCGAGGTGGCCCAGCCCGGCCAGATCGTGCTGACGGCGGCCACCCAGGCGGGCCTGGGCGACGAGTTCGAGCTCAAGCCGCTGCCGAGCCAGCGCCCGCGCGGGATCTCGCGCAAGATCGAGGTCTACGAGCTCGTCGGCCGCCGGAGCTGACCTCGGCTACGCCGCCGCCAGGTCGACCTCGGCTTCGGGGAGCGGGCGCCGCCGGAACGGGAAGCCCTTCATGAAGGTCAGCGACCGCCACAGCCACTCCAGCGGACCGTAGTGGAAGCGGGCCAGCCAGACCCGGCTGGCCAGCAGGCCGAGGGCGATGAGCAGCAGGCCCGCCCCGGCGGCGTCCGTGGGCCGCCACACCCCCAGCCGGCCGAGCCCCCAGCCGTGATAGATGAAGGCCCCCACCACGCCCAGCAGGACGTAGTTGGTGAGGGCCATCCGCCCGTAGGGCGCGAAGGCCCGGACCACCTTCTCTCCGAAGCCCCGCTGGCAGAGGGCCAGGAAGCCGAACAGCCAGACCCCGGAGAAGGAGAGGTTGAACAGGTCGCCGACGGTGAGCAGAACGGCGGTGCCCCAGGAGTCGACGGACGTCACGGGCCAGACCAGGAACAACACCAGCCCGACCAGGAGCAGGGCGGCGATCGAGGCACCGGACGAGATCCACAGCGCCCGGGTCACGAAGCGTCGCTGGTCCAGGACACCCTCGAAGAAGCGGGTGCGTCCCAGCCAGAGCCCCAGGAAGAACAGGCCCAGCGTGATGTAGCCGCGGCCGAAGATCCCGTACTGGAAGTCGAGCAGCGGCGGGTAGGCGCCCAGCGCGTTGACGGAGAAGACGTCCCA
>CAZNNH010000299.1:0-4117 GCA_964574335.1 uncultured Acidobacteriota bacterium
CGAGGCCCTCGACAAACCCGCGCCAGAACCCGTAGCGCTCCTCGAAGACCTCGTCGCAGCGCTGCTCGAGGAGGCGATACACCGATGTCGCTTGGGGATTCCGGGGACGATGGACGCCGGAGGCGACCACGCCGGCGAGAGGACGGCTGGGCCAGGTCTTGGGCCCCCAGGGGGCGAAGAAGACGCTCATCACTGCTGTGGAAGACCACCGCGCCATCCTCGAGAATGGCGGGCGAGCGGACCGCTCCGCGAGTCTCCTCGCCCTCGTCCGCTTGCTAGAACCAGGTAAGAATCTCGTTCCAGTATGCGGAGTCCCACTTCTCGTAGTCGAACGAGAGGACGCTGGGATCGCGCGTGTCGGAGCGACAGTTCCACAAGCAGAAGTGCCAACCGCGTTGCAGCCCGATGTCCACGTGGTCGGAGAGGAACTGAGCTCCGCCTGGCTGAGCGTACTCCATGCCGAACTCGCCCATCAGGATGGGCACACCGTGGGTGGCCTGAAACTGGTTGACACGAGCGAACAGGGAGTTGGCTATGCGCGAGCGGTCCCAGCGCTCACCGCCGATGGTGCCGGGGTAGCCGGCGCCGACGCAGCCCGGCTGGCCGCAGTCCGGGTGCGTCAAGTCGTATGGGCTGTACGTGTGGAAGTCATACACGACGTACGGATCGTCCTGCTTTGTCAGGAGACCCCACCACTCTGGGTTGGACCAGCCCACGCACTGGACGATCACGGGCAGGCTCGAATCGGCCTCGCGCACGGCCGCGATGAAGCGTCCCATCATGGCGTTGACGTCGATGCCCCGATCGCTCAGCTCCCGCGAGAGATCGGCGGGCGTCTCGATCTGGCCATCCGAGATCTCGCGATTGAGTGGATTGGGCTCCACCATCACATTGATCCCCACCATGAGGGGGTCGTTGTGGTAGCGGGCCACAATGTCGTCCCGCAGCATCTCGGCATACCGCTGCTGCTCGGCCACGTTGGTCCAGATCGAGTCGCGCGCCTCCTCGTCCACGGTCTGGCGTCCCGGTCCTTCCCGTACCGCGATCACGTACTGAAGCTCGGCCTGCCGACAGAAGCGGACCATCGCGTCCAGCCCATCCAGTCGAGAGACACCGGGATCCCGATCTGGGGCTCAACCTCTGGGGGCGGAACGTCACCCACTCGGCGGCGGGATCGAGCAGCTGCTTGCCCATGGCCGTCGGGTCTACGAGATCGTCAGGCACCGGGGGCACGTCGTGGATGGACGGCGTGAGCCGCGGGTTCTGTGTTCACTGGAACGACGGGGCGCCCTTCGATGTAGCCGCGGTAGCCGAGCGGCTCGAGCTGGAAGCGCGGGCCGGCGTCATCGGCCCAGGCGAAGCCGTAGGTTTCGGGGCTGTAATCCTTCATCACGTCCCACAACGTCTGGATCGCGCTCTGGAAGTTGTCGTCCTCGAAAGGCGGTCCCTGGAAAACCATCAGCTTGCAGGCGGGGAGATCGATGATGTCGAAACCTTCCGGGATGGCGCCCGCGTAGTCCTGGGCGACTTCAACGCCCTGCGCGTAGGTCGACGTCCCGGGGCCGCGCAGGCTCTCCGGAAGCCACAGGCCCATCGGCTCATGGATCGCGGCGTCGATGGCCCCGAGCTGGGCCCACACGTCACAGCCGACTTCCTTGCAGTACTCGAAGTAGTCGCTAGCGTGGGCACCGCGTCTGAGGATCAGCTTGCGTGCGGGTCGGTCGACGACCTGCACGAAGACGGTGTTGGTGTGCTGCTTCTTGGCCATTGTGTTGCTCCTTTGCTCTGGTGATGCGCAGCGATGGCGCAGGATTTCGGGAAGGAACAGCTTCACCGACGGACGCCTCTTTCGAAACTCGCGCGGCGTCATCCCGAACTGCCTGGTGAAGGCGCGAGAGAATCCCTCATGGGAGTCGAAGACGAAATCGAAGGCGACGTCGATGACCTTCGTCGATGAGGTGGCCAGCCGCTGCGCCGCCTCGGAGAGACGGCGTAGTCGGACGTACTCGAACGGCGATCGTCCGGTGAGCTCCTTGAAGACTCGAGCGGCGTACCACGGCGAGTAGCGCGCGCTGTGAGCTAGGCCGACGAGCGTGATTGGCTCGGTGAGATTGTCCTCGATGAAGCGCTGCATCCGCTCGACCGCACTGTGCTTGTCCAGATCAGCCAGCATGTCACCTCCCGACGCAGAGACTAGCCGATCCGAAGTGGACGCTTCTTGACCGCCATTGCCCTATTCGCAAGATCTGCAAAACGGTTCGCAAGATGTGGGGAGAGTCCCAGACCGCCCACCAGCTACCGTAGCGCGCAAGGAGGTTGTTGATGAGCAGAGAGACGTACAAGGTTAGCCCCATCGGACGCGTTTCGGTCAGGGACGACGGCTTCCGCCTCGAATTGGACAAGCAGTACATCCCTGCGCTGCGGGAGCTGGACGAGTTCAGCCATGTGCTTGTGCTGTGGTGGTGCCACCAGCTCGACAACGAGGAGATCCGCGCACTGACGCAGTTCGACCAGCCGTACAAGAGGGCCCCGGCGAGGATTGGGGTCTTCGCGACGCGCTCGCCCGCGCGGCCCAACCCCATCGCCGCAACAGTAGTGCCACTGCTGACGGTGGATCACAAGGCCGGCGCGATTGGGGTCGGGTACATCGATGCCGAGGATGGCTCGCCCGTGGTCGACATAAAGCCGTACCATCCGTGTACGGACCGCGTGAAAGCAGTGTCGGTGCCGGCATGGTGCCGGCACTGGCCAGAGTGGTACGAGGACTCGGCTGAGTTCAACTGGGGCGACGAGCTCGTGAACGCTCAGTAGGCATCGATGGTGCCGAACCCCGCCCGGCCTCGGGCTTCGTCAGGGGCCGGGTGGGCCGGCATATCACGTTCACGTGGCCGCTGAGACTCGCGAGCTTCTGCTCGGGGCTCAGGCCGAGTCACGGTGACCGGCCCACGGCAGAGCACGCGCGCCGGTGCAGTCAGAGCGGACGGACGGGGACACAGATGTCGACGACTGTCTTGCCCTCCGGATCGGCGTCGTTGCAGCCAGCGGGATAGCGCTCGTACCACAGGCGGTCATCAGGCTCATAGCCGCTCTCGGGGAGCCAGCCTCCCACGATCGCGTACCAGGCCTCTGAGTAGTCCTGGGTTCCGAGCTCGAAGCGACCTATCGCAAAGGAACCACCGGGCACGACCATACGGCCGATCTCGCCCTCGGCGATCGTCTCGGGGGACACTGAGATGCAAGCATCGACACGCAGCTTGAGATCGGGGGTGATCTGCGGGTCGTCGTAGTAGACAGCCAGCACCTGGGTGTCAGGGCCGATCATGTTGCGCGCCCGGGCCCAGCGCATGAGCTTCTGGAAGATGCGCTGGAAGACCTCCGCCAGCCCCTGATAGCGACCGATGTGCCGCACGTAGGCGACCTGGAGGGATGGCAGCTCGCGGACCTCGACACGAACGGACTCGCCACTCGGACGGCTCACCTGCCAGAAGGGGATGCCGAGAGCGGGATCGCGACCGGACGAGAGAATGTGGCAGGCTCCAGCGCCCATCTCGAGGAGCTGCTGCCTCACCGTGGTCCGCCCGTCCTTGGAGTAGCTGGCGTGGCCGCCAGCGCGCCACGCGCTGGCACTCATGCCGAATGTCTCTTTGAACTGGCGTGCGAAGGCCGAGGAACCCGAGAAACCGCAATCGAGGGCGATCTCGGTAACGCTTCTCGAGGGATAGCTGACCAGCATGCCGGCAGCCCTCTCGGTGCGCACGCGCTGCACGAAGCCGTTGAGAGTTTCACCCGTCATGGCCCCGAAGATGCGGTGGAAGTGATGAGGAGAGAAGCAGGCGACCTTGGCCAACGCGTCGAGCGAGAGCGGCTCCTCAACGTGCCGCGTGACGTAGTCGACTACGCGGTTGATCCGCGCCACGTACTCGGCCCGCCGGGCGCTGGAGATCTGGTCGAGAGCGGTCGCCATGTCGGTTCGAACCATGCCACGGACAGTGGCGGCAAGGCAATACGCAGTGTCATCGCGGAGGGCGTGGTGCGGAGTGCCCTTGGAGCGTAGGTAATACAAGGGCGGTTTGGGTGTCAACCCGCACTCTTGCGGGCGGGCTCGGGACGCCTCGGC
>CAZNNH010000300.1:0-431 GCA_964574335.1 uncultured Acidobacteriota bacterium
GGAAACTGGGAGCTCGATCTAGCCAGCGGGACTGGCACGTGGTCGGACGAGATGTTCCGCCTACTGAAGTTCGACACGTCCCGCGGCATTCCATCGCTTCGGAGGCTCGTGGAGAGCGTGCACCCTGAGGATCGTGACGTTGTTTCGATGTCTCACTCGCGACTCGTCGACACCGGCGAGCCCTGGAACGGCGAGTTCCGCAGCGATCCCGCCCGCGGACCGGTCCGGCACCTCCTGGCCAACGCCCTCCCAGTCCGGGACGGCGAGGGCCGACTCGTCAGGGTGGTCGGCACGCTGCAGGACATCACGGAACGTAAGGCCGCGGAGGGTGAGCGTGAGTTGTTGATCCACACCATTGAGGCCAGCCTCAACGAGACATACCTGTTCGATGCCGATAGCCTGCGTTTCCGCTTCGCCAACAACGGCGCCCT
>CAZNNH010000300.1:441-4102 GCA_964574335.1 uncultured Acidobacteriota bacterium
TACTCCCTGGCCAAGATCCGGACTCTGACGCCGCTCGACATCAAGCCGGAGTTCGACGACGCCTCATTCCGCGAGCTGATCAGACCGCTCCTCGAAGGGACCCTGCCGCTGCTGGTCTTCAGCACCGTCCACCGGCGAGCTGACGGTAGCCGCTATCCAGTGGAGGCGCACCTTCAGCTCTTCGAGCACGGTGGCGACCGGGTCTTCCTGACGGTGATCCAGGACATCTCGGAGCGAACGCAGCTCGAAGGCCAGGTGCGCCAGGCGCAAAAGATGGAGGCCGTCGGCCGGCTTGCGGGTGGCGTCGCCCACGATTTCAACAACATGCTGGGCGTGATCTTCGGCTACACGGAGCAACTCATGCGTGAGTGGCCGCCGCAGGACCGCCGCCACCGATTGCTGACGAGGATCCTCGAGGCGGCGGAGCATTCCGCGGACTTGACCCGCCAGCTCCTGGCCTTCAGCCGGCAGCAGGTGATCCGACCCGAGATCGTCAGTGTCAACGACATAGTGGCGGCGACCCGAAGCATGCTTCAGCGCGTCATCGGTGAGGACGTCGCACTGGTCATGAGGCTGGCTGCTGATGCCGAGCGCGTAAGAGTCGATCCAGGACAGATGACCCAGCTCCTGCTCAACCTCGCGGTGAACGCCCGCGACGCCATGCCTGACGGGGGCACGCTGATGCTCGAGACCAGCACGCTGGAGATCGACGAGGAGCGTCCGCACTCGCGAATCTCGCCTCCGCGAGGGCGCTACGCCGAGCTGATCGTGTCTGACGATGGCTGCGGGATGGATGCCGACACGAGGGCGAAGGCCTTCGATCCCTTCTTCACGACCAAACCGACCGGCAAGGGCACCGGTCTCGGGCTGGCGACGGTCTATGGGATCGTGAAGCAGAACAACGGCCACATCGACGTCGAGTCCGCTCCGGGCGCAGGGTCGAGCTTCCGGATTCTCCTGCCGTACGTGGAGGATGAGCCCGTCGACCGCGTCCCGCCCCGGCCGCGCGTCGAGCCGGGGGGGGACGAGACCATCCTGCTTGTCGAGGATCAGGAGGCGGCGCTCGACGTGCTCAGCGAGATGCTGAGGGAGCTTGGGTACCGAGTCCTGACCGCCTCGCAGGGTCACGAAGCGCTCGAGGTTGCGGCTCGATCGCCGGACGCGATCGACCTGCTCCTGACGGACGTGGTCATGCCCGAGATGAGCGGCAGGGAGCTGGCCGACCGCCTAACGGCGGTCCAGCCACGGATGGCCGTTCTCTACATGTCCGGCTACCCGGTAGACGAGATCTCCAACCGTGGTGTGCTTGACGACAAAGTGGAGTTCATCGAGAAGCCTGGAGTGTTCAGGAGAGCTACGCTGGCCGTCAAGATCCGTGCCGTTCTCGACGCCCGCAGATCGACACGCCGTTGCGGGGCAGACGGGGAGTAGCTACCTGCCAGCTTGACGCGCTTGTCGCGAAGCCGCAGGACACAGGTCCGCTTGACGCGTTCCGCTCTGGGCCGCACACTATGTGCCTATCCCGAACCGGACAGCCAGGGGTTCGCAGAATGCCCACCGACGACTCCCATCGACCGGATCCTCCATGGGGCGTTGATCTCCGGCCGGGTCAGCACGTCTGCTGCATCTACGAGACGGAAGCCGAGCACCGCGCCGTCCTCACCCCATTCATCCTGGAGGGGCTCGAGCGCGGGGAGAAGGTGCTGTACCTCGCGGACGTACACGGCAGCGAGGCGGCCCTCGGCTATTTGCGGGACGGGGGTCTCGATCCGGGCCCGTACCTCGGCTCGGGACAGATGGCTCTGCTGACCAGCGCCCAGGCCTACCTGAGCGATGGCGCCTTCGATCCGGACCGGATGATCGATCTCGTCCGTAGCGAGACGGCCAGGGCGCTGGCCGATGGCTGGACGGCGCTTCGGGTGACGGGCGAGATGACCTGGGCGCTCCGGGGCGAGAAGGGATCCGATCGACTGATCGAGTACGAGGCCAAGCTCAACGGATTCTTCCCCGGCAGCCGATGTCTCGCCATCTGCCAGTACGATCGGCGACGCTTCCCGCCGGACATCCTCCTCGACGTGCTCCACACGCACCCCTTCGTCCTTCTCGGGTCCGAGCGGTGCGACAACGTCTACTACGTGCCACCGGCCGCCTTCCTGGCGAACCGGCCTGAGGCGCGCCTCCGACAGTGGATGAACGCCCTCGCCGACCGCACCCGGCACCTCCGTCGCCAGGAGCTCACCGCCGCCCTCCTCGACGAGCTGATGGCGACCAGCACCGACAACATCTACTTCAAGGACCGCGACAGTCGCTTCACCAGGATCAACCAAGCTCTGGCCCGCTGGTTCGGCCTGGCCGACCCGGACGACGCCATCGGCAAGACCGACGCCGACTTCTTCGGGGAGGAGCACGCGCGGCAGGCCTTTGCCGACGAGCAGAGGCTGATGGCCACCGGAGAACCGCTGGTCGGGGTCGAGGAGGAGGAGACCTGGCTCGACGGGCGCGTGACGTGGGTGGCGACTTCGAAGGTCCCGATACGGGACAAGGCCGGAGCCGTGGTCGGCCTGGTCGGGATCTCCCGCGACGTCACCAGGAACAGGACGGCGGTCGAGGCGCTGCGCGAGAGCGAGGAACGCTACCGGACGCTGTTCGAGGAATCCCTGGACGGCCTCTTCCTGACCTCCGCCGACGGGCGGATCCTCGACATCAACAAGAAGGGGATCCAAATGCTGGGCCGGTCCACGCGAGCGGAGGTCCTCGGCCTCGATCTGCGAGGGGATCTCTCTGCCCGGCCGGCGGACGGGCAGCGGCTGCTGGCAGCAGCCGAGCGAGAGGGATCGGCCGAAGGCGACATCGAGGTCCTGCGTCGGTCCGGGCCTCCGATGGCGGCGCACTGCTCCCTGGTCGCTGCCCGAGACCCCGGCGGGGCAGTGACCGCCTTCCGCGGCATCCTCCGCGACGTCACGGAGCAGAGACGCCTCGAGGAGCAGCTTCGCCAGGCGCAGAAGATGGAGGCCGTCGGACGGCTGGCGGGAGGGATCGCCCACGATTTCAACAACCTGCTCGGCGTGATCCTGGGCTACTCGGAGTCGGCGCTGGGCAAGACCCCGCAGAGCGACCCCCGATACCGCAAGATCGAGCAGGTGGTGGCGGCGGCGGAGCGGGCGGCCGGCCTCACGCGGCAGCTCCTGGCCTTCAGCCGGCGGCAGATCCTGGAGCCCAAGGTCCTGGACCTGAACGTCCTGCTCCGGAACCTGGGGAACATGCTGCCCCGCCTGCTGGGAGAGGACGTCGATCTACGGATGTCGCTAGCCCCGGATCTCGGCTCGGTGAGGGCGGATCCCGGGCAGATCGAGCAGGTGATGATGAACCTGGCCGCCAACGCCCGCGACGCCATGCCGAGGGGAGGCTGGCTG
This sequence comes from uncultured Acidobacteriota bacterium, assembly GCA_964574335.1. Taxonomy (GTDB): domain Bacteria; phylum Acidobacteriota; class Vicinamibacteria; order Fen-336; family Fen-336; genus CAZNNH01. The sequence goes on from CAZNNH010000300.1 coordinate 3,855, forward strand.
GCGATCGAGACGGCGAACGCGGACCTGGACGAGGCCTACACTCGCCGCCACACGGGCGCGCAAGCGGGCGCCTTCGTCCAGCTCTCAGTCAGCGACAGCGGGAGCGGGATGGACGAGGAGACGCAGCGCCACGTCTTCGAGCCCTTCTTCACCACCAAGGAGGGGCACAAGGGCACCGGGCTTGGCCTGGCCACCGTCTACGGCATCGTCAAGCAGAGCGGCGGCTGGATCTGGGTCTACAGCGAGGT
>CAZNNH010000301.1:0-4082 GCA_964574335.1 uncultured Acidobacteriota bacterium
GAGTCGGTGGACCTCTACCACGGAGGCCAGTTCTTCCTCTACAAGTACCATCGCTACGACGACGTGCGGCTGGTGTTCGCTCCGGAGCTGGCGATCGCGGCCTTCGGCGGCGATCCGGACAACTTCAACTTCCCGCGCTGGTGCCTGGACATGTCGTTCCTCAGGGTCTACGAGGACGGCCGGCCGGCGAAGACGCCCGACTTCTTCCGCTGGGATCCGGGCGGCGCCGAGGCGGGCGAGCCCGTGTTCGTGGTGGGCCATCCCGGCTCCACCGACCGTCTCTACACCGTCAGCCAGCTCGAAGGTCAGCGGCGCGACGCGCTGCCGCGTCGGCTGGAGGTCGACGCGGAGCTACGCGGGCGGCTGGTCGAGTGGGGGCGGACCAGCGAGGCCGCCGCGCGCCAGGTCCAGCAGCGGCTCCTCATCGTCGAGAACGGCCTCAAGGTGCGCCGCCACCTGTTGACCAGCCTGCTGGACGACCGGCAGATGGCGCGCAAGGCGGCGGTGGAGCGGGAGCTGCGCGAGGCGGTGAAGGCCGACCCGAAGCTCGCGGAGGCGTACGGCTCGGCGTGGGACGAGATGGACCGGGCGCTGGCCGCCCGCGACGACCTCGAGCCACGCCTGAGCTTCATCGAGAACCAGCTCGGGTTCCAGGGGACGCTGTTCGACTGGGCGAGCACGCTGGTCCGGGGCACCCGGGAGAAGGAGAAGCCGAACCAGCAGCGCCTGCGCGAGTTCCGGGTCACGGCCCTGCCCCGGGTGGAGCAGCGGCTCCTGGCACCGAGGCCGGTGATGGCCGGCTACGAGAAGCTGCGCCTGGGCTTCTCGCTGGACAAGCTGCGCGAGTGGCTCGGCCCCGACGACCCTTTGGTGCGAGCCGTTCTCGGCAACGACTCTCCCGAAAGCCTGGCCGCCCGCCTGGTCGACGGGACGCGCCTGGCGGACGCCGGCCACCGCCGAGCGCTGTGGGAGGGGGGCGTGGCGGCCGTCGATGCCTCCGACGATCCGATGATCGGGCTGGCGCGGCTGGTGGAGCCCCACGCCCTGGAGCTGCGGCATCGCCACGACGACGAGGTGGAGGCAGCCCGCGACCACGCCTCGGAGCAGATCGCCAGGGCCCGCTTCGCCGTGCTGGGCACGGACGTCTACCCCGACGCGACCTTCACGCTGCGCGTGACCTTCGGCGCCGTGAAGGGCTGGCGGGAGCGGGGCGAGGAGGTCTTACCCTTCACGCACCTGGGGCGTGCCTTCGAGCGCGCCACCGGCGAGGACCCGTTCCGACTGCCGGAGAGCTGGCTGGCGAAGAAGGATTCCCTCGACCTCGACATCCCCTTCAACTTCGTGGCCAACACCGACATCGTCGGCGGCAACTCGGGCAGCCCTGCAGTCGACGCGCAGGGACGCCTCGTCGGCCTGGCGTTCGACGGCAACATCCACTCGATCGCCGGGGAGTACTGGTTCGACGAGTCGGTGAACCGCACCGTGCTCGTCCACCCGGCGGCCATCCTCGAGGCGCTGCGCAAGGTGTACGGCGCCGGGAACCTGCTCGAAGAGCTGACCCTCGCCCCATGACGCGGCGTGGGCGCAGGAGGGCGTGGGTTGCCCGGAAGCGGTCGTTCCCGAACCCAGGGTGGAGCGGGCGTGACCGTGGGAGCGCTAGCGGTGGCGGGCACGACCTCTGGCCTGCCGCCACACTCCCGTCTGCGGGCGGTCGGCGGGCTTGACCTTCGCGGGTGGGCCCTCCGGATCGACGAAGCGCCATGTCATGAACAAGGCCACGCAGTATGCCGAGCTCGTTGCCCACCGAAAGGCGTGCCATCGATGCGATGGGCTGACCAACCCGGCTGATGTGGATGGCGGGAAGCTAGACTCCAAACACGTCGGCCCTTGGTGCCTATGGCAGGGGAACCTGGATGCTTCCCTCATGGTGGTTGGGCAGGACTGGGGTGACACCGGCTACTTCGAGCGCTGGAAGGGGGAGGACGATCCTCGCAATCCCACCAACCTGGCGCTCGTCGAACTGCTCGGCGTGGCCGGTGTGTCGATAGGGGAGCCCGGATCGCCAGATGGGCGGGATGTTGCGTTCTTCACGAATGCGATCCTGTGCCTGAAGGACTCGCGGGGCGGACTGCAGGGAGCGGTCGCCCGCGCCTGGTTCGACAACTGCGCGCAGTACCTTCGGCGTCAGATCGAGATTGTTGGGCCAGCTGTCGTGGTCGGCCTCGGCGAGCGCGCGTACCGCAGGATAGCTGCCGGCTTCGGTATCGAGGCTCTCGGATTCCGGTCGGAGGTGGAACTGAAGGAGGGCAGGGAGCTACCTACGGGCGCCCGCGTGTTTGCCGTCTACCACTGTGGTGCCAGGATTCGGAACACCCACAGGAAGATGGAGCAGCAGAGAGAGGACTGGAGGCGGATCCGCCCGTTCTTGACGCCGGCCTGATGGCTTTGGTAGCGGTGGTCGAGATGACGTCCGCCGCCGTTGCCCTGCGGCATTTGTAGGGTTCAGCAAGAGTCGGGTCGCGCCTTTTTCGCCCGCGACCTCACCACCAGCCCCGCCACCGAGGCACCCGCTAGCACCGCATTGGGGAGAAGGAACAGGGCGAGGGCAGCCAGGGCTTTCTGAAGTGTGAGGTACCCGAGAACGAGGCGATGAAGCCGCCGAAGCGACTACTGCCGCCGGCTTGAGCCGGGGCCACTCGGGCAAGGTGGATGGTGTCGCCTCGCAAGTGGCGAGTCCCGCACCCGCTACCCACTGGAGGCAGCTCACTACGACGGGAGGCACGCGTAGCGAGACGACAGCGCGATCGAGAGCGCGCGGACCTCCTCCTCGTGAATCAGGCGAGCAGGCCCTTACCCGATGTCATCGCCGATCTCGACACCGCCGACAATGGCCCGCGCCACAGGGTCTTCTCCGAGATCCGCCATGATGCCTCGCCAGGCCTTGTCGATATCGAGCCATGGCCTGCTCCACTCGCCACGAAGGCGCTGAAGCGCCGTCCGAACACGCTCCACGTCTGCCGGACGCCTCCGCTCCTGTATCGAGAGAGCACCGTCCTCGCCATCGGCGGCCAGCCAGGGTTCGACGGACCAGCGCGACAATCTCCTATTTCCGACCAAAGAGCGGTTCCGATGCGTCGCGGTCTATGGCCGGAGCCCTGGCAGAGTGGAGCTGGTGGAGACGCCACACTTCCAGGATGCCGACAAATAGCCGTACTGGACCCATCTTGATGAGATCCGTAGTGCGCTTCAGGTCATACCCAGCGGCCGGGTCGCCCTGGCAGGGGCAGAGGAGTACGCCACCATGAATCAGAGTAGCGACAAGGTCGTCGAGTTTCCATCGAAATCGTCCCAGGACGTTCGGACGGAGGTACTGCGCGAGGGGGCACGGAAGCTCCTGGCGGACGCGGTCGAGCAGGAGATGGCCGAGTGCCTGCGGCAGCGGGAGGATCTCCGAGACGTGTCGGGGCACCGGCTGGTGGTTCGGAACGGCCATCTCCCGGAGCGGACGATTCAGACGGGGCTCGGGGACGTGACGGTGAAGAAGCCTCGGGTGCGGGACCGGCGGCCAGCGGAGGAACGGGAGCATTTCGAGTCGTCGATCCTTCCTCGGTACCTGCGGCGGACCAAGTCGGTGGAGGAGCTGCTGCCCTGGCTGTACTTGAAGGGGGTGAGCACGGATGACTTCGGCGAGGCCCTCCAGGCGCTCCTGGGACCGGAGGCTCCCGGGCTGTCGGCAACGACGATGACTCGACTGAATGCGACGTGGGAGCAGGAATACCAGGATTGGTCGAAGCGGTCGCTGGCCGGCAAGCGGTACGCCTACGTCTGGGCGACGGTGTGTACTTCAACGTCCGGCTCGAGGACGCCCCGAACGCCCGTCAATGCGTGCTGGTGCTGATGGGAGCCACTCCGGAGGGCCAGAAGGAGCTGATCGCGGTGCTCGACGGCTACCGGGAGAACGAGCAATCCTGGTGGATGACGAATCCTGCGACAGGTCAGGCCCACATCTTCTTGGTCAGCTACCCAAACTAGGCTCTGCCCAAGAAACTGCGAGTCTCGGCGTGTCCTTCAGGCCCGGGGCC
>CAZNNH010000302.1:0-3900 GCA_964574335.1 uncultured Acidobacteriota bacterium
GCCGGGTTCGTGTCCGGGGGCTCGGGGGGCGGGAGCCCCCCGCTTGATAGCGGCGACCGGATTTACTCCGGGCGCCGCGTATCGACGCCGCAGCGCCTCGTACAGCGCGATCGCCACGCTGGTCGACAGGTTGAGAGAGCGCAGCAGCGGATCGCACATCGGGATCGAGACCAGCCGCTCCCGATAGCGCCCTCGGATATGGGCCGGCAGCCCGACGCTCTCCCGCCCGAAGACCATGACCGCAGGCTCTCCGATGGGGACGCTCCAGAGGTCCCGCTCGGCCTCCGGGCTGAAGAAGAGAGGCTCCCCCAGCCCGGGCAACGCCTTCTCGAAGGCCACCCAGTCCGGCCACACCCGAGGCTCGACCCGGGGCCAGTAGTCGAGGCCGGCGCGGCGCACCTCGCGCTCGTCGAGGCGGAAGCCCAGGGGCTCGATCAGGTGGAGCCGGGCGCCGGCGGCCAGGCAGGTGCGGCCCACGTTCCCCGTGTTCCAGTGGATCTCGGGGGCGAGCAGCGCCACGTGCAGCGAGGGCCGGTCCACACGGCTGATTCTGACACGCAAGGGACGAGGCCGCGCCTCGACCGCTCGGCCCAACACCTCCTTGACCGCGAAAAGGGCTCTGGACTACGCTGCGCCACGCGCGGACACTCGACACGACGCCGCGGTCGGTCGAGAGCCGGGGCGAACGGCGATGCGGGAGGCTCTCCCATGATCGGCGCCAACGTCTCCCACTACCGGGTCCTCGAGGAGGTCGGCGGCGGCGGCATGGGTGTCGTCTACAAGGCCGAGGACACTCGGCTGCGCCGGGTGGTGGCGCTCAAGTTCCTGCCCGAGGTCCACACCCAGGATCCCGAGGCGCTCGACCGCTTCCTGCGGGAGGCGCGCACCGCGTCGGCCATCAACAACCCACACATCTGCGTGGTCTACGAGATCGACGAGCACGCCGGCCGGCCCTTCATCGCCATGGAGTACGTGGAGGGCCAGACCATCGACGCCCTGCTCGCCGGGCGTCCGCTCGAAACGCCAAGGCTGGTCACGCTGGCGATCCAGATCGCCGAGGCCCTGGAGGCCGCCCACGCCACCGGCATCGTCCACCGGGACATCAAGCCCGCCAACCTCATCGTCAGCAGGCGCGGGCAGGCCAAGATCCTGGACTTCGGCCTGGCCAAGCTGAAGGCCCACGCGGCGGCCGCCGCCGAGGCCGAGACGGTGTCGCTTCAAGAGAGTTGGGCCGGCGACGTGACCAGCCCCGGCGTGACCCTGGGCACGTTGTCCTACATGTCCCCCGAGCAGGTGCGGGGCGAGGACCTCGACGAGCGCACCGATCTCTTCTCCTTCGGGGCCGTGCTCTACGAAATGGCCACCGGCCGCCAGGCCTTCGGCGCGGAGGCGGTCGGCGCCACCTTCGAGGCGGTCCTGTACGGCTCTCCCCCCACCCCCGAGCTGCGGAACCCCTCCCTGCCCCAGGAGCTCGGGCACATCATCAGGAAGGCCCTCGAGAAGGACCGGGCGCTGCGCTACCAGGGAGCCGCCGAGCTGCTCAGCGACCTGCGGCGGCTGGCCCGGGACTTCCAGGCCTCGAGGACCCAGGCCTTCGCCGCCGGCTCGGAGCGGTCCACGATCGGCTCCATCGCCATCCTGCCGTTCCACAACGCCGCCGGCGATCCCGAGGTCGACTACCTCTGCGAGGGGATCCCGGCCGGCCTGATCAACAACCTCTCCCAGCTCCAACGCCTCCGGGTGATGGCCTGGAGCACGGTGGCCCGCTACCGCGGGGAGCAGCCCGACCCGCAGACCCTGGGACGGGAGCTGGGCGTGGGGGCGGTGCTGGTGGGCCGGGTGTCGGAGCTCGAGGGGGCGCTCCTGATCGGGGCCGAGCTGATCGACGTGGCCAACGGCTGGCAGCTCTGGGGAGACCGCTTCAACCGGCGCCTCGACGACCTGCTCGCGGTCCAGGAGGAGATCACTCGGGAGATCTCCCGCCGGCTGCGGCTCACCCTCTCGGGCGACGAGGCGCAGCGCCTGGAGCGCCGCAAGGCCCGGGCCCCCGCAGCGCACCAGGCCTACCTGACCGGCCGCTACCACTGGAACAAGTGGACGTCCGACGGATTCCTGGCCGCCGTCAAGCACTTCGAGCGGGCCATCGACACCGACCCGGAGTATGCCCTGGGCTACGCCGGCCTGGCCGACACCTACAGCATGCTCGGCCTCTACGCCCTCGTCCCGCCCAAGGAGGCCTTCCCCAAGGCCAAGCACGCCGCGGCGATGGCCCTGGCCCTCGACAACTCGGTGGCCGAGGCCCACGCGGCGCTGGGCCTGGCCCGCTTCTTCCACGAGTGGGACTGGGTGGCCGCGGAAGGCGACCTGGCCCGGGCCATCGAGATGAACCCCGGCTCGGTGCTGTGCCGCCACGTCCACAGCATGGCGCTCAACGCCATGGGCCGGCACGCCGAGGCGCTCTCCGAGTCCCAGGTCGCCCTCGAGCTCGACCCGCTCTCCCTGATCACCATCCTCAACGTGGGCTGGGTCCAGTTCCACGCCCGCAACTGGCGCGGGGCCATCGACCAGTGCCGGCGGGCGCTGGAGCTCGACTCGCGCTTCCCCCGCACCCGCGAGCTGCTGGCCCTCGCCTGTGCCCACTCCGGCCAGCTCGAGGAAGCCGCGGAGCAGGCGCGGCAGGTGGCCGAGTCGGCGACCAGGACGCCCCGCAGCCTGGCGGTGAGCGGCTACACCTTCGCGGTGGCCGGCGCCAAGGCGGAGGCCCGCAAGGCGGTGGCCACGCTCCGGGACCTGGCCGCCCACCAGTATGTGCCCGCCCTCTCCATCGCCTTCGTCTCGGCCGCGCTCGGGAAGAAGGACACCGCCTTCGGCTGGCTGGAGCGGGCCTTCGACGAGCAGGACAGCCTTCTCGTCTGGCTGCGCGTGGACCCGCGGCTCGACAACCTCCGCGCCGACCCCCGCTTCGACAACCTGGTGAGGCGGGTGGGGATCCGGCTCTGGCACTGAGCCGGACCGACCGTCATCAGACCAGGAACGGCAGCAGCAGGAGCACCGCCAGCACGATCGGGGCGCCCAGGCGGGCGTAGTCCCCGAACCGATACCCACCCGGCCCGTACACCATCAGGTTGGTCTGGTACAGCGGGGTCAGGAACGTGGAGGCGGCGGCGATCGCCACCGCCAGCCCGAAGCCGCGGGGATCGGCCCCGAACCGGGGCGCCGCCGCCAGCGCGATCGGGAACACCAGCACCGCCGCCGCGTAGTTGGTGGCCACCGCCGAGAGGGCGAGGGTGGTGAGCGCCAGGCCCAGAACCGCCCCCCGGGCCCCGAACGACCCGAACCCTACGAGCAGCAGGCCCGCCACCTGGTCGGCCAGCCCCGACGACTCGAGCGCGGCCCCCAGGCCGAAGGCCCCGGCGATGACCAGGATCACGTCGAGGTCGACGGCGTTGCGCGCCTCGCCCGGCGTCAGGATTCGGAAGAGCACCAGCCCAAGCGCCCCCAAGATCGCGACGTGCAGGATCGGCAGCAGCCCCAGACCGGCGCCGAGCACGATGGCCAGCACCACACAGACGACGGGCCAGGCCTTGGTGGTGGCCCGGGGAGGCCGGCCGCCCAGCGCGGAGACCAGCAGGAAGTCGTTGCGGTCGCGATAACGCTCGCGGAAGCCGGCATCCGCCACCAGCAGCAGCGTGTCCCCGGCCCGGATCCGAACCTCGCCCAGCTTGCCGCGGACCCGCTCGCCGGCGCGGTGGATGGCCAGCACCGCCGCCTGGTAGGCGCCCCGGAACCGTGCCTGCTTGAGCGTCTTGTGGACCAGCGGTGAGGCTCCGCCCACCACCGCCTCGAAGAAGGTGTGGCGAGCCGCGTCGAAGGCCACCAGGTGCTTCTCCTCGGGCGAGC
>CAZNNH010000303.1:0-3856 GCA_964574335.1 uncultured Acidobacteriota bacterium
CCCACGACGAGCATGATGTGGCCAGCCGAGTGCGCCATGATGACGATCCAGAGGTTCCGTCCACAGAGCACGTAGGCCGTTCCCCAGATCGCCCCCATGACGCCGGCCAACAAGATGCCCCCGATGCCCCACTGGAAGTGGATCAGAGCGAAGACGAGGGACTGGACGGCAACCGCCAGGACCGGTGCGGCCGACATGTCTCCGAAGAGAGCCTCGAGTCGCCCGATCAGAAAGCCGCGATAGATGATCTCTTCCGGGATGGCTGCGGTCAGGGGGAGGATCAGGGCCATGGCAACGGCCGCTGGAAGGTTGCCCACGATGGCGTCGTAGCGGGAGAAGTCTGGCTCGGGCAGCTTGATGAACATCGATAGGAGCTGGGGAGCAAGAGCCTGCCCCGCGACAAAGGCGACCAGGATGCCCAACACCCAGAGGGGAACCGTAGACCACCTGGCTGGCCGCTTGAAGCCGAGGTCGCTCCACGATCCGCCCCGGTGACGGACCACCGCAACGGTCGCCAAGGCCCCGACCACGACAGCAAACGCGCCCCGCGCCACTTCGCCCAGATCGGCCAGGCCTGTCGAGGCGGCCCAGCTCTCCAGCGCGAAAGCGCCGATGGTCGCCGCACTTACAATCAGGATGTCCATGGCAGGACCTGTGGGGGACGGCCCTCCACGTGCTGGATCGGCCGTGTCGACGGTCCCTTCGGATGAGAGCCTCTCGGAGCGTTCCTGGCCTGTGGCCGCTGTCTGCATTGTTGCCTCCGTTGCCGAGCAGCAGTCGTGGACTCGGCGGAATAACGACGTTATAGTTCTAACATAACGACGTTGTGTTATCAACCCGGAGCTTGGGGAAACATGGCCAGGACCCGCCGAACCGACACCGCTGACCGCCTGAAACAGGTCGCCATGCAGCTCTTCATGGAGCGTGGCTATGGGGGCACCACCATCGCCGACATCGAGGCGGGGGCGGGACTGGCGCCGCGATCGGGCACCTTCTACCGCCACTTCAACAGCAAGGAAGCGTTGCTGGTGGCCATCGGCGAGGAGATCATCGAGCGGCCGGGGGAGGTGCTCACGGACACCACGCTGTCGCTGGGCGATACCCGCGCAGAGCTGGTGTTGATCGCTCGGGGGTATCAGCAGGCGGCCGAACGCCAGGCGCCACTGCGGGCCCTGATCGCCGAGACTGCGAGCTTGCCTGGCATCCAGGCGCTGGTGGCGGAGGTCGAGAGGGAGCTGGTGGAGCGGCTCGGGCGCTGGCTGGCGCTGAAGCCCGCAACACAGAAGATGGATGCTGCGGAACAGTGCGCCCTGTTCATCCAGATCATCGGCGGCTGGCTGTTCTGGATGAGCAAGCAGGGGACACCGGCGTTCCCACCCGAGCTGGACGGCCAGAGGATGCTGGACCTGTGGGCGGACCGGTGGGCCGCGGTGCTGGACAAGGCCCCGTGATGGGCCGGACCGCGCGGAGCCGCAGGGAGCACCCTGTCCTACGGCGCCGTCGGAGACGTGCCTATGACGGCGGCGCAGGCGCAGCGGCCAGCCCATGCCTCGGCTGCCCAACCTGGCGCCGATCCTGAGACGCGGATGCTCGGACCCGCCCTGCCGCCCGCGGATAGTCGCCTGCGGCGTGCTCTTCGAGATCGTCGGCGAGATCCGCCGCACCTGGACCGTCGCGGCGGGCCGCGGCGTCCGTCAGACCGCCAGGCTGAACAGGTTGTATGGCCACGCCCGACGGCGCAAGATGAAAGGCGAGGCTGTGATCCGGCTGCCGTCGGGTGAGCTGCGCGAGGCCGAGCTCCACTGGTACGAGGCCCACGGCGTGGGCAAACGGGAAATGAAGCTCAAGCGCTATCTGGACCAGCGGGATGATTGAGAACGAGCCCGAGTCTCCCCGCTTCGCTGTTTGCATCTCCAACCGGGGCAATGAAGCCTCGCTCGAGCTCAACAAGGTCTACGCCATCCTCCCAGACGCGCAGGCCAGGGCCGACGGCCTGCTTCGCGTGATCGACGAGGATGGAGAGGACTACCTCTACCCCGCGGAGTGGTTCGTGGCGCTCGACGTCCCGGAGCCCGTTCGGGGCTCGGTTCTCAAGGCCTCCTGAGCCCGGCTGCGCCTGCCTCCCCCGTCCCCACCGCCACCGGCAGCCTCCGTCCCGGGCCTCCGGCCACCCACTCCACCCGGCGTGCTCTTCGGCGGACCACTGCAGGCGGTATTCCTGCCCCTCAGCGACCTGGGTGAGCAGGCGCTCGATCTCCGAGCGGTCCTCGACCATGCGGGCCCGGTCGTCGCTCGCGACGTAGTCGCGGTCGAGGCGCGCCAACAGCCGGCGGGCGGTCCGAAGCACAGGCTCAGGGCGCGTGGAGCCTCGCCAGGACCTCGGCGGCCGCACCGGCGACGATCAGGCGCGCCCGTGAGCCATCCCCGGTCGGCCACCAAATCGCCGAGTCGCAGAACCAGATCGGGCCGCTCGCGCTCCAGCAGCTCGGCCAGCCGCCGCTCTCTCCTGCGGAACCCCCGCGCGTGCAGATCGGCGATTGCCGCCATCCGGGGGCGGAACCATCACTGGTAGCAGTCGGCGAACCAGCCCGGACGCAACCGAATGAAAGAGTCCACTGCCGCAGCGAGCTGCGCCCCCGGTAGCGGCGAAGCCGCGTAGACCCTCTTTCCGAGACCACGGACAGCCTCCGCCGCAGGCGTGAAGTCACCGTCCGCCGAAAGCAGGTACGCTGCGTCCAGGGCATCGCGCTCCGCCATCACGACCATGTCGACGGCCAGCATCACATCCACCGCCTTCTCCACGAGCACCTCTGCCTTGCGGAAGCGCAGGGCGAGCTCGTGCAGATCTCGGTAGACGGCCGGGTCCACCCGCGTCGGGAGGTTGGCCAGGTACCGTGCTAGCGCACGCGCGGCAGGGTCTTCGACCCGGCGTGCCTCGAGCCGCCCGAGCCGAACCGAGATGCGCGAGTCCGTCGCCGTCAGCGTGGTGAGGAAGTGTCTCTGGGCGGCATAGTCGCGGGGCGCCTTGGCCTGTGGGACGCGGCCGACGTAGTAGCGAGTGGCAACCCAGGTTCTGGGACCGAGGAGCTTCTCCGAGATCCGCCTGTAGTCGAGTTGACCGAGGCGTTCGACTCCAACGTCCTTGAGGGCGTGGTACCAGTTGTTGCCATCGATGAAGACGACGGCCCGGTCAGGCACGACCGCGTCCAGCAACAAAAAACCCCGGCGTGTGGCCTGAGCCAGACACCGGGGGGGTCAATGGCCGGCTCTCCGTGAAGAGCCTGCCGACATCAAGCGTAGCCAGGGGGCGACGCCGCGTCAAGCCCCGAATCGCCAGGCTGGTTGCTGCCGAAGCTCGGGCCGTGGCGGTCTCCATGCCTTGAAGCCTCTCACGGGCACCTGCCAGGCCGGGTCCTACTCCGACCCCGCCGAGGTCGGCCGAGCCCCGCCTCCTGGCACCAGGTCGAAGACCTCCTGCTGGCCCAGGGCCACGCGCCCATCCCCCGGCGCCCCCCGGACCCGGCGGCGCGTAAGATGGAGGGGACCCATGGCCAAGACCAGCGCGACCCATCCGCTGCAGATTGGCGAGCTCGGACTGCGGAACGGCCGTCTCGGCCTGACCTTCTGCCCCGGCAAGCAGCAGCCCGGTGCCCTCTCGGGCGCCTGGGCCCACGACCTGACCGCCCTCGTGTGCGGCGCCGACGTCCGCCTGCGGTCCTACCCGCCCAACTAGAGCGACCGCGGCATAGTCATCCTGAGTGCCCTTCGAAGCTGACCCCCGGAAGGGTCCCCGCCCCCTGCCTGAACCGGTGGAGGTTGATGGCGCCCTCCGCGCGCCGGACGTCCCCCTCACATC
>CAZNNH010000304.1:0-3828 GCA_964574335.1 uncultured Acidobacteriota bacterium
AGATCGCCGGAAGCGACTCGGACCCGTCGGTCCGCGACGAGGCCCAGGCCATGCTCCTGGACCAGGCCGTGCATGCGCGGGAGGTCTCGGAGGGGCAGGTCGCGCTCCAGGCCCTGCGCGAGGCCAAGGACCTGGTGACGGTCGCCAGGGAGGGGCGGTTGCCGGAGCTGCGCGAGACCGCCCTCGGGCGGCTCACCGGGCCGCGGCACCTGGTGAGCGTGGCCAAGGGTGCGGCCGACCCGGCCACCCGTCAGGCCGCGCTGGGCGCTCTCCACGACCTCGAGTCGCTGGTCGAGGTGGCCGCCCGGTGCGACCACAAGGACACGGCGCTGCTGGCCCTGGCCCGGGTCGAGGATGCTTCCGCCCTCTCCCAGATCGCCGACCGGGCACGGGTCAAGGCGGTGGCGCGACGCGCCCGAAGCCGGGTGCAGGAGCTCGACGCCACCACCGAGGCCGCCCCGGCCCGGCCCACCGCCGAAGAGCTGGCCAGGGACCGAGCCCTCTACGAGAAGACCCTGGCGGAGCAGGAGCGGCAGGCCGAGGAGCAGAACCAGGCCGTCGAGGCCCGAGAGGCGCTGTGCGAGACGGTCGAGTCGCTACGAGGTGACGCGACCCAGGAGCGCCTGGAGGTCGCTCGCGCGGGCTGGGAACAGCTCCCGCCGTCCGACGACCCACGGATCGTGGCCCTGTCCGAGCGCTTCTCACGGGCCTGCCAGGATGCCGTCCGTCGCCAGGAGGGTTGGGCCGCGCTGCAGGAGCGTCTGCCCCGCCTCGAGGCGCTCTGCCAGGAGCTCGAATCCCTGGTGGGGCAGGAGCCGACGCCCACCGTCTTCAGCACCGCCCGGGAGCTGCGGCAGGCATGGGGGGCGCTGGCCAAGGAAGGGGCGATCGACGCCGCGCTCGGCGGCCGATTCCAGGCCGCGTCGGACCGGATCGATGCCCTGCACACCGAGGCGCGGGAGGCCGAGAAACGCCGGGCCCAGGCGAGGCAGCAGCGTCTCGAGGCACTGTGCGTCCGGCTGGAGGGTCTGGTGGCTTCCAAGGACCTGAGCCTCCGGGACGCCGAGCGCGGCCTGCGCGAGGCGCGGGCGGCGATCGCCGAGCCCGGGGAGCTGGCGTCGATCCAGACGCGGCAGGCCCTGGTCGATCGTCTGAAGGCCGCCCGGAGCGCGCTGTTCCCGAGGACCCAGGAGCTGCGGGAGGCGGACGAATGGAACCGTTGGGCCAACGTCTCGGCCCAGGAGGAGCTCTGTCGCCGGACCGAGGCCTTGATCGAGGCCGCCGACCTGGAGCAGGCTGCCCGCGAGCTGCGTGAGATCGACGAGGAGTGGAAGAAGGTTCGTCAGGTCCCCAAGGACAAGGCCGAGGCGCTGTGGAAGCGGTTCCGAGCCGCCCGCGAGTCGCTGCGCGCCCGCTGCCACACCCACTTCGCCGCCAAGGCCGCCGAGCAGGCCGAGAATCTGGCTCGCAAGCGGGCCCTCTGCGAGCAGGCCGAGGCCCTGGCCGGCTCCTCGGAGTGGGTGAAGACCGCCGAGGCGCTCCGGGGCCTGCAAGGGGAGTGGAAGAAGGTGGGGCCGGTGCCCCGGCGCGACTCGGCCCAGGTCTGGCGCCGGTTCCGGGCCGCCTGCGACACCTTCTTCGAGCGGCGCAAGACCGACCTGGCGACACGCAAGTCGGAGTGGACCAAGAACCTGGAGCAGAAAGAGGCCCTCTGCGGGCAGGCCGAGGCGCTGGCCGAGTCCACCGATTGGGAGACGGCGGCCCGGGAGCTGAAGCGGCTCCAGGCCGAGTGGAGGAAGATCGGGGCCGTCCGCCGCAGCCAGTCCGAGGCGATCTGGCGCCGGTTCCGGCAAGCGTGCGACACCTTCTTCGGCCGCTACAAGGATCGCGACCAGATCGCAAAGGCCGCCCTGCTGGCCGACCTCGAGGCGTCTTGCGTCGAGCTCGAGGGCCTGGCAGCCGAGCCCCCGGCCGATCCCGAGCTGGGCCAGAAGCTCACGGCGGCGCTGTCGCGGTGGACGAGGCTTTCGGCCCAGGCGCGCGCCGAGGCCGAACCACTCCAAGCTCGGGTCGCGGCGGCCCGGGACTCTCTCATCGAAGCCCACCCCGAGGCCCTGGCCGGCACCGAGCTCGACCCGAAGGTCAACGCGGCCAAGCTCGAGAAGCTGTGTCTCCGCCTCGAGGCGCTGGAGCTGCCCGAGGCGCCCGCGTCGGCGGCCGCCGACGTCGAGGATCTCAGTCGCCGGCTCCGTGACGCGCTGGCCACCAATACCCTGGGAGGCCGTGACGCGCTCGAAGCCCGCTGGAAGGAGCTGAGCCACGAGGTCGAGAGCGCACGTGCCGCTCGCAGTCGTATCGGGCCGATCCCCGGCTCGCTGGGCGAAGAGCTTCGGGCACGCTTCGAGTCGGCCTGCCTCCGCATCTCCCACGCGCGCCCGCGCCCGCAGGGTCGCTGAGGCCGACTCAGGCTCGGAGCCGGGCCAGCCAGGTCCGGGTGTCCAGCGTCTCCACCCGGCTGAGCCGCTCGGCGAGCCGGTCCGGCTCCGCCAGATGAGTCAGTAGCAAGTCCGCGCCGGCGAACGCCTCGGCCAGCCGCTCGGCGTCGAGCGGGCGATCGCGCTCTCGACAGGCCCGCGCGGCCTCGACCCGCAACACCGAGAGGGCCACCACCACGGCCAGCACGGTTGTGCGCAGACCCTGACCCTGCAGGGCCACCCAGCTCGCGAAGGCGCGGGCCGCCAGGTAGCGTCCGATGGATCCGGAGTGACGGTGCCAGTGGGGGGCCACCAGCTCCGCCTCCCCGGTCAGGTCCCCGGCGGGAGCTCGCGCCCGCAGGGCCGCCGGGACGGCCGAGCAGGCCTCGGCGTGAAGCCGCAGCGTCTCGTGATCGAGCCCGGCGCGCCGGGGGCGGGCCTGCGGGCGGGAGAGGATGGAAGCCAGGTGGACGGGGAACGGCCCCTGCCGGGGCCGCCACCCGCGGGCCTCTTCGGCCGCGCCGACCAGCTCCAGGAGTGCCTCTTCCGGAGGGCGTCGGCCCTGGCCCAGCGTCGCCACCGCATGCCGCTCCCAGGCCGAGTAGCCGTCCCAGCCCATCAGGGCGTCGGGCCGAAGCAGCGGTGGCCAGGCCTCTCGGGCGTCGAGGCCCTGGTACTCGCCGTCGGGCGGGAAGCTCGGGG
Organism: uncultured Acidobacteriota bacterium; assembly: GCA_964574335.1. GTDB lineage: Bacteria > Acidobacteriota > Vicinamibacteria > Fen-336 > Fen-336 > CAZNNH01. The sequence goes on from CAZNNH010000304.1 coordinate 3,177, forward strand.
CGTTCCGGACCACCGAGGGCATCGGGGATGCCGCAAGCGCGGTGGCGGCCACCGTCGGGCAGAAGTGGGACAGCGTGATCGCCACCCCGCGGGGCGTCAGCAGACACACCCGGGGGAAGTGGCGGCAGCTCGAGGGCTTGGCCTGCTCGCCGAGCTGGCGGTGGATCGCGCAGCGGTGGTCCGACTCCAGGAACCGGCAGGCCCCCGTCGACCCCAGGCCCAGGGCCACGCGGCCCCCTTCGGAGGTCCGGGTCAGCAGGCGGCCGACCGGCCCCGGGCCGTCCGGAGCCGCCCACGCGAGCGACAGCCGCCGGTCTTGGAGGGCGTCCCGGATCGCCCTCTCGACAGCGGGCTCGACCGGGATCTCCCAGCCGGCGCGGCAGCAACGGCCCGAGCCACGGCAACGGTAGCTCGCGTGGGAGCTCAGGCAGTAGGTGCTCGCCACGCCCTCACCCCCGGTGTCCCAGATTCTTCGGGCGCGGCCGGACGGACGCCCTCCTAAGAAACAAACCGCGGAAGTCCTGTGTTATCAGTCGCGGAGCCTGAACCGGCCTCGGCGAGGCAGGATCGGACGACGGTCCGCCGTTTCTGTCCTCACACTGACCGGCGGTCACGCCGGTGCCCAACTCAGAATGACGCCCTGGGATTGTCA
>CAZNNH010000305.1:0-3801 GCA_964574335.1 uncultured Acidobacteriota bacterium
CCGCCGCTACTACGAGAAGGTCCCGGGGGACCTGGCCTCGGCCGTGGTCTTCCTGCTCGACCCGATGCTGGCCACCGGCGGCTCCGCGGCGATGGCCGAGGAGGGGCTGAGGGAGCGGGGCGCCAGCGGGGTCCGCCTGCTGTGCATCGTGGCCGCTCCCGAGGGGGTGGCCGAGCTCGAGCGCCGCGCTCCGGGGGTCTCGATCTACACCGCCGCCCTCGACCGGGAGCTCAACGACCGCAAGTACATCCTGCCCGGCCTCGGGGACTTCGGCGACCGTCTCTACGGGACCTGAGGCCCTGCTGGGGCGCCCCTCCCTGCCCATCGTTTGACGCATCCCGGGGCTTTTGGCTAAGCTCAGATCTTCGCCGGCATAACCTAGAAGACGGACAGCCACAAGCGGGGGAGATGTCCCAGGTCTTTCACCAGAGCGCCAACACGCTCGCGCGAGCGAGCGTGGTCTTCGGCCTCGTCATCGCCGGCCTGGGGCTTCTCCTGCTGCTCGACTCCTCTCGGTCGCCCTACATCACCCGGCAGGGGATGGACCGGCCCCAGCCGGTGCCCTTCAGCCACCAGCACCACGTGGGCGGGATGGGCGTCGACTGCCGCTACTGCCACACCTCCGTCGAGACCTCGTCGTTCGCCGGGATCCCGCCCACCGCCACCTGCATGAACTGCCACGCCCAGATCTGGAAAGACAGCCCCACCCTCGAGCCGGTGAGGGCCAGCTTCAGGGACGAGCGGTCATTGGTGTGGACCCGGGTCCACGACCTGCCCAGCTTCGTCTACTTCGATCACAGCGCCCACGTCAGCCACGGCATCGGCTGCACCACCTGCCACGGGGCGATCGGCCGGATGCCCCTGGTCTTCCAGCAGGAGTCGCTGCTGATGGAGTGGTGCCTCGAATGCCACCGCCAGCCCGAGCGCTTCATCCGGCCCCAGAGCGAGGTCTTCAACCCCGACTGGGAGCCGCCCGCCGACCAGCTCGAGCAGGGTCGTCGGCTGGTGGCCGAGCGCGGCATCCACCCCCGCACCAGCTGCTCCACCTGCCACCGATGAGCTTCGAAACCCCGCCCACCGATCTGGCTTCCCTGAGACGGGGGCTCTCCCGCCTCGGGGGACGCCGCTACTGGCGCAGCCTGGAGGAGCTCTCGGCGTCGCCGGCGTTCCTCGAGCTGCTCAGGCGCGAGTTCCCCGCCCAGGCCGCCGAGTGGAACGACCCGGCGGGCCGGCGCAGCTTCCTGCAGCTCATGGGCGCCTCGCTGGCGCTGGCCGGCGTGGTCGGCTGCACCCGCCAGCCGGAAGAGAAGATCGTGCCGTACGTGCACGCCCCCGAGCAGTTGGTTCCGGGACGCCCCCTCTACTTCGCCACCGCGGTGACCGAGGGCGGCTTCGCCCAGGGCGTGCTGGTCGAGAGCCACATGGGGCGTCCGACCAAGGTGGAGGGCAACCCCGAGCACCCCGCCAGCCGTGGCGCCACCGACGTCTTCGGCCAGGCCGCGGTCCTCGGCCTATACGATCCGGACCGCGCCCAGACGCTGCGTGAGCTGGGCGAGACCCGACCCTGGGACAGCTTCGTGAGCGCGCTTCGCGCGGCCCTCGACGCCCAGCGGCCGATCCAGGGAGACGGCCTGCGGGTGCTCACCGAGACCGTGACCTCGCCCACCCTCTCGGCCCAGCTCGAGGAGCTGCTGGCCGAGCTCCCGAAGGCCCGCTGGCACCAGTACGAGCCGGCGGCCGCCGACAACGTCCGCGCCGGCGCGGTGCTCGCCTTCGGCGAGCCGGTGGGCGTCCGCCACCGCCTCGAGGCGGCCGACGTGATCCTTTCGCTCGAGGCCGACTTCGTCGGCGAGGGGCCGGCCCGGCTGGTGGCGATCCGCGACTTCGCCTCGAGGCGCCGACCCGAGGCGGCGGCGGGGATGAACCGGCTGTACGTGGTCGAGAGCACGCCGAGCCTCACCGGCGCGGCCGCCGACCACCGCCTGCCGCTCGGCTCGGCCCGGATCGAGGGCTTCTGCCGCGCCCTGGCAGTGCGGCTCGGCCTGGACGTGGCGGCGCCGGCGGACGCCCCGGCCTTCTCCGAGAGCTGGCTTCTCGCCCTCGCCCGCGACCTCTTGGCCCACCGAGGCAGCGGCCTGGTGATGGTGGGAGAGAGCCAGCCGCCCCCCGTCCATGCCCTGGCCCACGCCATCAACGAGCGGCTTGGGAACGTGGGCCGGACCGTCTCCTACACCGAGCCGGTCGAGGCCCGCTCCAGCGACCAGGTTGCCTCGCTTTCGGAGCTGGCCGAGGACATGAGCTCCGGCAAGGTCGACCTGCTGCTGATCCTGGGCGGCAACCCGGTCTTCGACGCTCCCGCCGATTCCGGGTTCGTGGAGGCGCTCCAGAAGGTGGCGCTGCGGGTGCGCCACGGCCTGTACGACGACGAGACGTCGGCGGAGTGCCACTGGCTGGTCCCGGCCACCCATCCGCTCGAGAGCTGGGGGGACGCCCGGGCCTTCGACGGCACCGTCACCCTGCAGCAGCCGCTGATCGCCCCCCTCTACGAAGGCAAGTCGGCCCACGAGCTGCTGGCGACGCTGAGCCAGCGCCCCGGCCGGAGCGGCCACGACATCGTCCGCGAGCACTGGAAAGAGCGCCTGCCCGGGAGCGACTTCGAGAAGCGCTGGCGCCGCGCGGTGCACGACGGCTTCTGGGCCGACACCCAAAGCCCCGAGAAGGCGGTCCCCGTACGGCTGGGCGAGTGGGCACAGAGCCCCTCCCAAGCGCCCGCCGCCTTGGGGCTGGAGCTGGCCTTCCGTCTCGACCCCACGATCGGCGACGGCCGCCACGCCAACAACGGCTGGCTCCAGGAGCTACCCAAGCCCCTGACCAAGCTGACCTGGGACAACGCCCTGCTGATGAGCCCCAAGACCGCCGCCGAGCTGGGCATCGCCACGCCTCGGGCCGAGAGCGACGGCTCGATCGCCGACCTGGTCGAGCTGACGTTCGAGGGTCGCGCGCTGACGCTGCCCGCCTGGGTGCTGCCCGGCCAGGCCGACTCCACCGTCACCCTCCACCTCGGGTACGGCAGGACCCGCGCCGGCCGGGTGGGCAACGGCGTCGGCGTGAACGCCTACCCGCTGCGGACGCGAAGGGTCCGCTGGTTCGGGGCCGGGGCCCAGGTGAAGCGGACCGGGCGCACCACTCGCCTCGCCTGCACCCAGGACCACTGGAGCATGGAGGGGCGCCACCTGATGCGCTCGGCGGCCCTCCACGAGTACCAGGCCGATCCGTCCCTCTTCCGGGAGCAGGGCGAGAGCCCGTCCCCTGACGACACCCTCTACCCCGCCTACCCGTACCCGGGACACGCCTGGGGGATGGCCATCGACCTCGGCTCCTGCGTCGGCTGCAACGCCTGCGTGGTGGCCTGCCAGGCCGAGAACAACATCCCGGTGGTGGGCAAGGACCAGGTGGCCCGCGGCCGCGAGATGCACTGGATCCGCCTGGACCGCTACTTCGAGGGCGACCTCGACCGCCCCAGCGTCCACCACCAGCCGGTCCCGTGCATGCAGTGCGAGAACGCCCCTTGCGAGCTGGTGTGTCCGGTGGCCGCCACCTCCCACAGCGACGAGGGGCTCAACGACATGGTCTACAACCGCTGCGTGGGGACCCGCTACTGCTCCAACAACTGCCCCTACAAGGTGCGGCGCTTCAACTTCCTGCTCTACCAGGACTGGCAGACGCCCAGCCTCAAGCTGCAGCGGAACCCGGACGTCACCGTGCGCAGCCGGGGCGTGATGGAGAAGTGCACCTACTGCG
>CAZNNH010000306.1:0-3744 GCA_964574335.1 uncultured Acidobacteriota bacterium
ACGCGTCGACGCGGCCGACGAAGCCGTTGGCGAGGTTCATGGTCAGGGTGCGGATGGGCAGCAGCAGGGGCGCGAGGATCAGATGGGCCAGCACCAGCAGCGGGACGACGACCTTTCGGCTCAGGCGCGTCAGGCGGCCCGACCGGGCCTCCTCCAGGGTGGCGGCCAGGAGCGTCGCCACCACCGCCATCGCGCCCACTCCCGCGAACGTGAGCAGCCGGTCGCTGGGGAACGTCGCGGCCGTGGGCGCCAGGGAGAGCGCGGCGCCCAGTGCCCAGAAGCGAACGACGGGCTGACGACGGGCAACCGGCCCCAGCGCGATGGCCACGGCCGCCAACGTCACCAGCGACAGGCCATAGACCACGGCCTGGGCAGCCGGCGGGATCTGCATCCAGAGGTCCGCCGAGCCCAGGCCGAGCTGGGCGGCCAGATACACGGGCACGCGCTCGATCACCAGGCGGAGGTACGCGAGGGGCCCCTGGCCGGGGTCCACGTAGAGGGAGCCGCCCCTCCCGCCGTATCCGAGGGCCCCATAGGCCAGCAGCCAGGCACCGGATAGGCCGGCATAGGGCCAGAGGCGAAGCAGGCGCCGGTGTGTGCGGCCCCGATCGAGGTAGAGGGCGTGGGCGAAGAGGTAGGCGGCCACGGCCAGGGCGGACTCGCCGCCCAGGAGGGCGGCTCCGAACAGGGCCGGTCCCAGCCACTCGCCGGCCCGCCAGCCGTCCCGACTGGCGCGGTCGTGGGCCAGGAGCGCGGCGAAGCCCAGGGTCGCCGCTACCAGGGCGTTGCGGTGGGCGATTCACCCCAGCACCTGGCCGTGGGCGTCGTCGACGGCGTAGAGCAGGAGGGCCAGGTGGGCGACCCAGGGGACGTGGAAGCGGCGGTAGAGCCTGAAGAGCGCGAGCAGGAGCGCGAGGAACCAGAGCAGCGAATGGGCGTGGGCCAGCAGCGCCGAACGCGGCGCCAGCCAGTGGTCCAGGAGGTGGGTGAGGCAGGCCAGCGGCCGCCAGAACGCCACCCGCAGATCGGGCGCGGACCACCACGGAATGAAGCCCTCCTCCAGCAGAGCCTGGCGCTGGGCCGCCTCGCCGGACACGAACGTGAACAGGTCCAGCGGGGCGTAGTCCAGGCCGCCCACGCCCGAGCCGGGCTCGAGCCGGGCCAGGTGGATGTAGTCGTCCAGGGCCAGGTCCGCGACCAGGGAGGGAGAGGCGAGCAGGCCCGCCAGCAGCAGGATCCCCCACGGGACCCAGCTACGAGCCAGCCAGTCGGGTGCGCGTTCGGGCAGAAGACGCATGGTGAGCTCCCGGCTCTCCGCCACGCTCGAGGCTCCCTCCTCCGAGGGTGCCGTGGCGGCGCATCGTCCCACACCCGCTCCCCGGCGCGAGCACGCCGGCTCCATGCTTGGACGCCGTCATGCCGGAATCGGTTCCCCGGCCGCCCACCGGCGGCCAGGTAACGGGCCATCCGGGCGGGCTCCCTGTCTCCAGCCTCAAGGGAGCTCAGGCGTGGTCCACGCTCGCCAAAGGCTCGCCCCGGTGCACCTCGGGCCATCGCCATCGGAGATGCCGTCGTCCCTCAGCGGCGACGCCGTCGTGGCCTCTGCCGCCCTCGACCGGGTCCTCCGTCACCGACGCGCGCGCGTCGACGGGGAGAAGGCCCGCGACGAGAGAGGATCAGGACGCGGGCGAGGATGCTGCGGCCGGGCTGGCGCAGCGACAGCATCGGGCGATCAGGCGGCGACGTAGTCCTGGACGGCCACCTGCACGCCGATGTGGCTGGCGCGCTCGGCGATCTCCTCGATCTGCCTGGTGGTGGCTTCGTCGAAGTAGGCCTCGCCGCACTGGCCGCAGACCCGCGCCGGAACTCCCTTGAGCACCAGCGTCATCTGGCCGCGCTCGACCGTGAAGCTGGTCGCCCCCGGCTTCACCTCACCCGTCTTGCAGATCACGCACCGCATCAGCGCTTCCTCGCTCTCAAGTGGCTGGGGAGCGGCGTGTCGTCGGGGTAGGACTCGATGTGCTCCCCCGCTTCGAGCACCTCGCGGATCTGCCCGCTGCGCATGCCATGCTCAAGCATACGACGAAGCGCGTGGGGCGTGAAGACGAGAGCGCCCTTCATGAGCGGTGGTCTCGGTCCGATCGGCGAACACCACGGGCCCGTCACCGGCCGCCTTCGACCAGACAAGGGCCAGGGTCGACCCGATCGGCACAGTGGGGAGCGCGGTCTGCCGAACCGGGAGACGGGTCAGCAGGAAAGCGCCTCCAGCTCCAACAGCAGCGGTTGCGCAGCGACCAGCCCGGTGAGCCGGGCCAGGCCAGCGTTGGCTGTCGCGATTGCGGCACTGGCCGCGTCGTCTTGCCGAAGACGCAGCAGAGAACGCAGCGCCAGGCGGAGGTAGCCCAGGTAGTGGTCGGCCACGTGTTCCTCGCTGCCGTGGCGCAGAAACAGGCCGACGGCCGTCTCGGCCACCGCCCCGACCAGTTCGGGGTGGGTCGCGCTCGGGTCCGGCGGGAGCAGCCACAGGAGCTCGTAGGCATCGCCCAGCGGCTCGAGCAGCCAGCTAGCTCGCTCGCCTTCGAGTGCGTTTGCGACCTCTGTGGAGACCAGCAGGCGTGGCCCCTTGGTACCGGCCTTCTCGAGCATCACAGCGCGGACGACGGCCTCGCCGACCAGATTGGCCGAGGCCGTCTCCGGGAAGAGCGGCGGGGCCGGACGGACCTGCCCCAGCGTGATCGCGCCTCGAAGCAGCACCGCCTCGGGGAACTCGCGATTGTAGAAGGCAAGGTTGAAGAAGAGCTCGGCGGCGGCCGAGCATGCGGTGATCGGGTCTTCGGCGACCAGGAACAACGAGTCGGACAGACCGTAGCGATGGGCCCAGCCTGCCGACGGCGCCAGGTAGCGGGCCAACCGGTCGTCGGAGAAGAGCCGAGCCAGGTCGCTGAGGGCATCCAGGGCGGGCTGGGCGTCCGGGGCCAAGGCGCGCTCCGAGAAGCCAAGGACGTCAGCGTACACGACCGCCTGCATGATTGGACCATTATAGTCTTTTGGCCTATAATAGTCGATAGGAGGACATGGTGGCAGCGAACAAGCCCGACGCCGGCACGGCGGTCTCGTTGTCGGACGCCAAGACCAGGCTCTCGGAGCTGGTCGACCAGGTCCGGACCAAGACGTCGCACGTGGTGATCCAGAAGCGGGAGCGGCCGGTGGCGGCGCTGGTCGAGATCGAGCATTTCCGCCGCCTGCAGCAACTAGAGGATCGGATGATCCGACAGGAGCTGCGCGCCGCGCTCAGGGGGCCCAAGCGGCCCCTACGTCAGGTTCTCGAAGACCTCGACCTTGGCGTATAGCGTCGAGCTTTCGGCCAAGGCCGAGGCCGCCCTGCTCGCCATCGCCCGGAGTGATCGGCAGCGCTGTCGCCATCTGGCGCTTATGCTCGTCAGCCTGGAGAAGACGCCGCGCCCCGCGCGAAGCCGGCTCCTGGGCGCGGCCGCCGAAGGTGAGGACCGGCTGTGGCGGCTCGCCGGGTTTCGGATTGCCTACCGCGTTCACGATACGGAGAAGCTGATCGAGATCGGCCTGATCGACCGGCGCGAGTGAGCCGGCCGCAGGCCTCCCCCTCCCCCATATCAGCGGAGGGGGCTTCGAGAGCCAGCCGGCCATCGCCAGGCTGGTGGCGACCAACTCGACCCCGAACCCGGGCTGTGTCACCTTCTGAGCCTTTGCCCGGAGCCACATGCCCGA
>CAZNNH010000307.1:0-3741 GCA_964574335.1 uncultured Acidobacteriota bacterium
GACGGCTACCGAACGGAAGGCAAAGGCCGCCTGATCATGCGTGCCCGATCCACAGCACTTGACGATAGCTCGCCGTCGGTGGCCAATCCTCTCACTGATTCTCGCGGAACTGCGCTAGGATCTTCTTTTCCGCTGCGCATGCCTGCGCGTTGCTCTTTCTCCAACAGAGTAGGTGCAAGACGAGGAGGGACTCTCGGTCCCCCATTTCGAAGCCCCGGACCAGGAACTGTGCGGCCTTGGCCGCGTCTCGATTCACGCTGTTGTCGGCGGCATAGTGAAAGCCGACGGCGCTGCAGGCCGTGGCAGAGCCCGCGTCGCAGGCCTTCTCGAAGAGCTGAAAGGCCATTGCGCGGTCCTCGGCTACGCCCTCACCCTTGGCGTACATCTCCGCCAGCGCCTCGCAGCCGGGCCCGAGACTCGCGTCGCATGCCTTCTCGAAGAGCTCTGCGGCCTTGGTCTTGTCCTCCTTCATTCCCTCGCCGTTCGAGTACACCTTTCCAAGAGCCCAGCAACCAACCGCTGAGCCCTTGCCGCAGACCTCGCCGTAAAGCTGCGCAGCCCTGCCATGGTCCTCCGCAACGCCCTCGCCTTGGGAATACCGTCGGCCGAGGACGAAGCAACTGTTCTTGTCGCCTCGCTCGCACGCTCGCTTGTACGACTCCGTGGCCTTGGACTCGTCCTGTGAGACCCCCTCGCCCAGCTCGTACATTGATGCCAGGGCGGCGCATCGCCGCGCATCCCCTTTGTCGCACATTTGTCGGTTCAGAGTGACGGCCTTCCGGTGGAACTGGGTGGCTGCGTCTCTTTGCTTGGGCACGCCCTCGCCCCGTTCGTACATTGATGCCAGTGCCTCGCAGCCCGCCGGCTGGTCCGCCTGGCAGCGCTTCGTCTGGTGCTGCGCGACTTGGCTGAAGAGCTTGTCAGCCCTGACCTCGTCCTTGGCCACACCGAAACCGTTGGCAAACGCGAAGCCGAGAGCGTAGCAGGCACTGGCCATTCCTGCGTCGCATGCCTTCCCGTAGAGCTGAGCGGCTCTGGCCCTGTCCTGCATGACCCCCTCGCCGGAGTTGTACCTCTCCGCAAGGAAGTAGCAGGCCGCCGTGACGCCACCGTCGCAGGCCTTCCGGAAGAGCCGGAAGGCCCTCGCGCGGTCCTCGGCTACGCCCTCAGCCATCGAATACATCATGGCAAGGTTGAAGCACCCATTGGCGCTCTCGGAACGGATTGGACTGACCGGATTCGGACCGTCGCACGCCCGCCGCTGGGATGCGACGGCTGCTTGCCCGCCGATCGCCACGGCCTTCTGAACGGCAGCGCTGGCCCCCTCGACATCAATCCAACCCACGAGCTGACCATCCAAGTGAAGGCGGGCGCGGCCGAAACAGCCATCGGCGCTGCCGCCATCGCAGGCCTGCCGATAGAGACCTGCTCCCCTGGCAACGTTCTTCACCACTCCGTGGCCGATCTCATACCTTGCCCCAAGGTCGAAGCATGCTTTGGCGTTGCCGCCTCTACACGCGCGATCGAGGCGCGCGACCTTTGAGCAGGAACAGGCGCATGCCAAGAGGATCATGCAAGACAACGTCCCAAGCGACCACCTCACTTGACCCCTCCTGACTGAAGGCATTCCCTTCCGCGCTCTGCGCCGAAGAGGAAGTTGATGCGGAGTTGAGAACAGCCACATCCGAGCGCGCTGTCGGACGGCAATCCCCCTAGTGCCCGGACTCGTGCAGGTCTTCTTCTCCGTGAACTTCACTCCACAGTGCTGACTCTCGACAGGAGGCAATTGACGGCCGCCCGTCCCGAAGGCCGGGCTCTGCTTCACGGCTGTTGCGCCTCCGCCCCCTTCTTCGGCCTCTTACGATTCCTTTCGAAGTTCTCGCAGGCCATGGCGAGCCCTCTCTCGCAGCTCTTTCGGTAAAGCTACTGCGCCTTGTCGACATCGCCCCTGTTGTACCAGTCCACCCCAGGGCGTTGCATCCCCACATGTTTCCACTGGCGCACGCCCTCTCAGCAAGATGCTCGTCGTCGGGCATGTTCTCGTCCCACCACCTCTTCCACTCTCCCGGATCGTGCACCAGCCCGTACGGTGGCTTTACCCCCGTGGTCTCTACCAGAGCGTCCCATGCGGCGTCCGACACTCTCGAGTCCGGAGCCTCCTCCTCGGATTCCCCGACGCCGACCTCGATGAGAGGATCCGTGGCCTGAGGATGCGCCAGCTTCCCGAGTGCAGTCGCCGCCTCCCGCCGTACCCGCGCGTCCGCATCCCGAAGCGCTTGGTTCAACACATGCACGGCCGACTCGTCCCCGATCCTCCCTAGCGCCTCCGCTGCGTACATCCGTGCACGCGGGTCACCGTCCTTCGTCAAGTGGCACAGGTCGACTAACGCTCGCGTGGCCGTCTCGACCTCCGCAAGGTCCGCAAACCCGCTTCCGATCCGCGCCTATCCTATCCAATACATCGCCCCTTGGTTCAATGGCAGGGGAAACGCGAGCCGCTACTCTGCTCCTTCTGCTGTCAGGAATGCGAGAGTTTCTTCATTGTCGCAGTAAACCGGGCTCTTGAGGCGACTGAGTAAGGTCGATCCGCCACTCCGTGCGTTGATGTCCGCACCGTGCTTCACCAAGGTCTTGGTGACATCCAATCGCGCGTCACCCATCCCTGCGGCAGCGGATATCATTGACTCGCCACTGGGAAGAGGTGTGTTGGCACTCACCCCTGATTTGAGTAATGCATCCAGCCGGGCAGCATCGCCGCGAGACACAACCAATTCATAGAGCAACATCTTGTCCACTTCCTTGGTCATCTCGTCCTCCGTTCGCATTGTGTGCTCGTTGAGCACCGAGAAACCTGCCGTCACCCCACGTACCTCTGAAGATGCCCGCCGCACGACAGACACGCTGGCCCGCCGCTCGACGGATGCGACCGCCTGTGCGTCTTCATGCACTTCACGCAAGAGTTCTGGCCACCACACGCCGCACAGCTGACCCCGGAGGCATTGACGTCGTTTTGTCTCTGAATGACGTAGTCCAGGGCGCGCCCCCCAGCGTTGAAGCCCATGAGGGCCGCGCCCCCCGGGTAATTCCGATTTACCTCGGTATCCACTAGTAACCACGTCTGACACTTCGTACGCCTGTCGCGAGCCATTCTCTCTGCCTCCTGATCAAGACGCAGCGCCCCTCGATCTGCTGCTGGCGAAAGCAACCCCGATGCCAACGGCGCAGATCGTCGACGTCATACGCAGTTCTGGAGGTAGCGCACATCCGCGGCAGCGCCCTGCCGAGATCAGCCACTCCGAGCGGGTGACACGATACCCAGCAGGGTATCGGAGATACCTCCTTGGTGAGCTGGCCCACGGGCAGCTTCGCTGCGAAACTGAGGGCCAAGGTGGGGTGACGCCCGTCCCAAGAAGCCGCTGTCGGAGGCCGCCGAGGTGGCCCTAACCCCGGTGATTGTCGGCGAGCTGTGTGGGTTCAGGAAGGGTCGCCGAGAACCGGCGATCCTTGTGCGAGTTCGTGCGGCTGCCTCGGGTGCGTGTGGTGCCGGTGGACGCCGAGGCTTCCGAGCGGCACGCCGTGATCTGGGATTGTCTCCGGAACAGGGGACTCCCCTCCCGCTCAACGACCTCTGGGCCCAACCCGCACCGTTGCGGTCGGGCCCGGGACGCCTCGACGGCGCGGGCCATGCCGCGCTGTTCGTTGGGGCCGAACACGTGGCCCAGCGCGGCGACCAGGGCGACG
>CAZNNH010000308.1:0-3740 GCA_964574335.1 uncultured Acidobacteriota bacterium
GAACCACCGACCTCTTCCGTGTCAAGGAAGCGCTCTACCACTGAGCCACGCGCCTGCGGCAGGCAGAAGCTGAAACTTACCAGAGGGATACGGGGGTGTCAACAGGCGACGGACGGCGCCATAATCCTCCCGGCACCCGATGGCGGAGCACCTCCTGATAGCGACCGCGGCGGCCCTCCTCGCCGCCGCCCCCGCACCGGCCGGCGAGGCCCTGTTCCAGCAGATCCGGCCCGCCATGGGGACCTCGTGCCAGGTCCAGCTCTACGCCCGCGACGCCGAGGCGGCCAGCGAGCTGTTGGAGGCCGCCTTCGACGAGATCGAGCGGGTCGAGGAGATGCTCAGCACCTACCGACAGACCAGCGAGATCTCGCGCATCAACGCCCAGGCCGCTGCCGCTCCGGTCACCACCGACCCCGAGACCTTCGCCCTGCTCGAGCGCGCCCTTCTCTTCGCCTCCCGCAGCCATGGGGCCTTCGACGTCACGGTCGGCCGGCTGGTCGAGGCCTGGGGCTTCTTCTCGAAGGACATGCACCGTCCCAGCCCGGCGGCGCTCGAACGGGCGCGCCGCCAGACCGGCTGGCGTCAAGTGGTCCTCGACGCCGCCGAGCGCACCGTCGCCTTTCGTGTCCCCGGCCTGCGCCTGGACCTGGGCGGGCTCGGCAAGGGCTACGGCCTGGAACGGGCCGCCCGGCTGCTGCGGGGCTTCGGCGTCCGCGCCGCCCTCCTGGAGGCCGGGACCAGCAGCTACGTCGCGGTCGGCGCCCCGCCGGGAGAGGCCGGCTGGATGATCCGGGTCCCCGACCCGCTGGACCGGACCAGGACCCTCAGCACCGTCCCGCTCCGGGACGGCGCGCTGTCGACGTCGGGGAGCTACGAGAAGTACTTCGAGCTCGAGGGCCGGCGCTTTTCCCACATCATGGACCCGCGCACCGGCGAGCCGGTCCAGGGGATGGTGCAGGTCACCGTCCGCACCGACAGCGCCCTCGACAGCGACGTGATCTCCACCGCCCTCTTCGTCCTCGGCCCCGAGCCGGGGGCCGCCCTGCTGGAGACGGTCCCCGGGGGGCAGGCCCTGCTGGTCCGCGAGGGCACGGGGCCGAGCGCCGTGATCGCCTTGAACTGGAGCGAGCCCACAGACGTGGCGCACCGGGCTTGTCCGCAATCATGAGGTCGAGAACATGAGCAGAAGAGCCTTCCTGAAGCAGATGTCGATCGGGGCGCTGGCCGCCGGGGCCTTCCCCGGCCTGGCCCGGAGCGCCGGGGCGGCCGCCTCGGACCGGATCCGGCTGGGCGTCATCGGCGTGGGGAGCCGCGGCCAGTGGATGATGCGGTACTTCCTCCGTCAGCCCGGGGTCGAGGTGGTGGGCCTGTGCGACGTCTACGACCTCCGCTTCAAGGAGGGGCGCGAGATCACTGGCCAGGAGACCCCGGCCTACCGCGACTACCGCGAGATGCTCGACAAGCAGGAGATGGACGCGGTGATGGTGGCCTCGCCGCTGCGCTACCACGGCGAGCACATGGTGGCCTCGCTGCAGCGCGACCTTCACGTCTACGGCGAGAAAACCATGTGCTACAGCTTCGACGACTGCCAGCAGGTGATGAAGGCGGCCCAGGCCTCGAAGGGGATCTTCCAGGCCGGCCACCAGTACCGTTATGCCCCCTGGTTCCGCGACGCCATCCAGCGGGTCCGGGAGGGCGAGATCGGCGAGGTGACCCACGTCTTCGGCTACTGGCACCGCAACAACAACTGGCGGCGCCCCTGTCCGGACCCCTCGCTCGAGCGGCTGATCAACTGGCGCATGTACCTCGAGACCTCGCGCGGCCTGGTCGCCGAGCTGGGCTCCCACCACATCGACATCACCAACTGGGTCTTCGGGGCACGGGCGCTTTCGGCGATCGGCTCCGGCGGGATCAGCACCTACCCGGACGGCCGCGAGACCTACGACAACGTCCAGGTGATCTTCCGCTACCCGGGCCAGCGCACGCTCTCGTTCAGCTCGCTGCTCGGCAACCAACGCCTCGGCTACCAGGTCTGGATCGTGGGCACCGGCGGCAACCTGCAGCTCACCCTCCAGGACGGCTCCTTCTACTACGAGGCGTGGCAGCCCAACTCGGCGGTGCCGGAACGCATGAAGCACAAGGCCCACGACACCGGGGCCACCCTGGCCACCGCCGGCGACATGCCCTATCGCGGGGGCGGCAAGCCGGTCCCCAAGCCGGAGGGCGACGCCGGCAACCAGGACTTCCTGGCGGTGGCCCGCTTCTGTGAGAGCGTTCGCCAGGGGACCCGCCCGTTTGCCGACGAGCACGTGGGCTGGGCCTCGGCGCTGCCCGTGATCTTCGGCCACCAGGCGATCCGCGAGAACCGGCACGTCGACTTCGCGGGCCAGATGGAGTCGGCCCCGCCGACCCACGACGCCACCGCGCCGGTCTCGGCCTCATGAGAGGAGGCGCCCGGCAACTCGGCGCCGCCGTGCTCGGGACCGCGCCCTGCGCGGCTTCGGGACCGGCGGCGCCCCCGCCGGCCGGCACCCGACGACAGCTCGGGCGCGAGGCCTGATCGATGGACCGGGGCCTGGGCCTTTCCGGCCGTCTCCTCCGCCAGTTCCGCAACACCTTCGTCGCCGGCCTGGTGGTCGTCGTCCCGGTGGTGGTCACGGTGAAGGGCCTGGGCTGGCTGCTCGGCTTCATCGACGACCTGGCCCGCCCGCTGGCCGAGCGGCTGGCGGGCCGGCCCCTCCCCGGCGTCGGGCTGGTGCTGACCGCTGCCGTCGTGTTCGCCGCCGGCCTGGCCTTCTCCCAGCGCCCGCTGCGCCGCCTGCTCGAGGCCGTGGACGAGCTGGTGGGGCGGATCCCGATGGTGGGCATGGTCTACGGGACCAGCCGCAAGGTGCTGGAAGGCCTCGGCGGCCGGGGCGGCGAGACCGCGTTCCAGCGCTTCGTCTTCGCCCGCCTCCCCGGCCGCACCACCCCCGGCTTCGTCACCGGGACCTTCACCCTGACCCGCGCCGACGGAAGTCGCGAGCCGCTGTGCGCCGTCTACGTCCCCACCAACCACCTCTACGTAGGCGACGTGGTCGTCCTCCCGGCGGCGGACGTGATCGCGACCGACATCAGCGTCGAGAACGGCGTGAGCCTGATCCTCTCGATGGGGGCCTCGGTGCCGCCCGCCGTCCGCGAGCCCGGACCGCGCTGAGACGGCGCCCGTTCCCCAGGCCGACCGCCTGTTCCCTCAGACGACCGCTTGTTCCCCAGAACGACCGCTCATTCCCACCCAATTCTCGGAATGTTCCCTGTGACCACCTTGGGCACGGAGCGACGCGGAGGTCGAGGTCGGTCGGGCCCACGCCACCGGACGCAGAAGCGAGATGACGAAGACCAGCCTCACCGCGATCAACAGCCCCAGGATCATGGAGAAGAGGGGCGAGCGGGGGCCGCTCAGGTCGTACGCGATCGGGAAGTAGAGGTAGGTCAGGATGTCGGACGCCACCAGCAGAGCGATCTCGTATCCGGTGGCACAGGCGATCAGGGCCAGCGGGCTGAACCACAGGAGCCACTGCGGCGAGTGGAAGCGCGCGAACAGGACCATGGTCAGGGTGACCACCGTCATCCAACGTAGGAGATCCCGCGGATCCCGCGGCCGGAAGAAAAGCACGGCCAGGGCGGGAGCGACCTGCAGGAGCTGGAACAGCCGCCGCCCCAGCACTCTCCTGACCTCAGGGATCGCCAGTCCCACGAAG
>CAZNNH010000309.1:0-3701 GCA_964574335.1 uncultured Acidobacteriota bacterium
CGCTGATCGTCAGCTCGGTGCGTCGGTTCAGCTTCCAGGCCTGATACAGGCCGATGCCGATGATGACCAGCCCCAGGATGTTGCTGAAGCCTCCGAGGAAGGGAGCGATGGCCGCCAACCCGACCAGGAAGACCCCGGCCAGCAGCAGCGCGGTGATGCCTGCCCCCAACGAGGCCGGCTCCTCGTCTCCCGTGCCGTCCGGAGGGGTGGCCAGCGAGACGTCGACCAGCTCCTCGGACGGCTCCGGAGCCGGGGCGGCCGTCACGCCCTCCGCCAGCTCCTGGGACGCCGGGGATGCCTGCTCCTCGGGAGCCAGCTTGCGGATCTCGGACACGATCATCGGGATGTACGAGCTGACGATGGACAGGTAGGTCAGGGTCACGGCCAGGGTCTGATACTTCCAGCCGCCCCGGCCGCGAGACCCCATCCGCACGCCCGCACCGACCATGAATCCCACCGCGATGGCGATCAGCCCGACCTCGTATCCGGTCAGGGCGAGCACGGCATAGTAGAGGGCGGTCCCGAGCAGCGCGGCGACGGCCCCGAAGGCGGCGGCTCGCAGGAACCGCCCCGCACCCGAGCCGCCCTGCTGGTCCCATCTCAGGTGGGCCATGCAGCGCTCACAGACCATCCTGTCGTTGGCCTGGTAGTAGGTCTGGGGAATCTCCTGGCGGCAGTCAGCACACGTGACTGCCGCCGGCGGTGGCTGTTCGTACTCGGCGTGGTCGAACTGGATGTCGCCCGGCTGGCTCATGGCCCCCTCCCGTGCGCACCTGAATAGACCTCTCCGCCCCGCCTGTCAACGGGGCGCCACCGAATCCCGGGTCGCCGCCCCGGGACGTCCCGGCGCGCGAGCCTCGCCGCCGACACCCGACTAGGGAGTGGTTCCTTCCGTCGCCTGCTCCGCGTCGGCGTGGGCGATCACGTCACCGGTGATGTCGTAGGTCTGGTTGAGCTGGAGAGTGACCGCCGCATCGATCAGGAAGTCGATCCCCTTCTCCGTCGCCACCGCGCCGATGTGGGGCCGCATCTTGGACTGGTACTCGTTGTGGAGGCCCTGGGCCTGCTCCTGGACGCGCTGCTGCAGGGTCTGGATCTCGACCCTGCCGTCCTCGACGAAGGCCTGCAGGTCACGCTCCTTGGCACGGATCTGCTGCAGCTTCTCGGTGCGATCGGCGGCGCTCATGGAAGCGTCCTGCTTCTGCAGCTCCTCCCTGAGTGCCGTGAGCTCGGCGCTCTGCTGGGCTGCACCCGCTTCCTTCTCCTGCTGTAGGTTCCGGATCTTCTGGTTCAGCTCCTCGATCTTGGCTGCGTAGCTCTTGCCGAGCTTGCTCTCGCCGAAGAGCCGGTTGGCATCGATCAGGGCGATCTTGGGGCCCGGCCGGCTGTCGGTCGCCGCCCCCTGGGCGCTCCCTGGCGTGGCCGCGCCCAGCAGGAGCGCGGCGGGAAGAAGGATCCGGATCACGATGGACTTCCTGTTCATTGTCCCTCCCTGAGACGAATG
The DNA here is from genome assembly GCA_964574335.1 of uncultured Acidobacteriota bacterium. Lineage (GTDB taxonomy): Bacteria > Acidobacteriota > Vicinamibacteria > Fen-336 > Fen-336 > CAZNNH01. The sequence continues at coordinate 1,505 of CAZNNH010000309.1, forward strand.
GAGTCGTGCCCTCGGCCCGCCCCCGGGCCGCGGGACGTCGCCGCCGCCCGGGGGCGCGAGGTCACCGGAGCGGCGCGTGCAGATGATAGGGCCTCGGGCGACGGCCGTCGAGAGACCCGAGGCGACAGAGGGCGCGGCAGCTCGCCTGACGAGGGCATCCGCATCGGGCAGAATTTCGGTAGGGCAAGGGGCACGGTACCCCGAGACGATCAGGTTGGTAGCGCTACGGGGATTCGAACCCCGGTTTGATGGCTGAGAACCACCCGTCCTAACCCCTAGACGATAGCGCCACTGGCGATGATACGGGCGCCCCGCGGGAGCTGTCAAACGGCGGATGGGGCCTTCAGGCCCTGGCGGATCAGCTCGCGCCGCCGCCCTCCGCCGCGGCCGCCTTCAGGTCCTGCATGTACTTCCTCACCGCCTCCGCCTCCGCTCCCGTGGGGTTCGAGGCCAGGTACTTCTGGAAGTGCTCGGCGGCTCCGGCGGCGTCCCCCTCTTGGGCCAGGATGCCGCCCAGCAGGTGGTGTACCGTCGGGGCGCTCTTCGAACCGGGGCTCAACCTCAAGAAGGCCTCGAAACGCTTCTTGGCGGTGGCCATGTCCTTCTTCCCATAGGCGATGCGCCCGGCGAAGTACTGGGCCAGCTCGACATCGGGCTTGAGTTGGATGACCTGGTTGAAGTGGCTCTCGGCGCCTGCGAGGTCTTTGGTCTGATAGAGGGAAAAGCCGAGGAAGTAGTGGGACTGCCAGTCCCTGGCGCTGGCCGCCACGGCCTTCTTGAGGTACGGGATGGCTTGGGCGTACTTCTGCTGCTTGGCGAGCTCGATCCCCTTCTTGGCGTCGGCCGCCGGGCCGGTGCTACCGACGACGGCCTTGGCGGTGGCCACCATCTGCGGGTCGCCGGATGAGCCGGCCTTCTTCAAGTAGGCGTTGAAGTTCTCGACGGCCTTGGCGGTGTTGCCCTTCTTCTGGTAGGCGTAGCCGAGATAGTAGTGGGCGACGAACAGCTCTGGGTTGAGCTTGACCGCGCTCTCCAGGGCGGGGATGGCCGCATCCCACTGTCCCTTGGTGACGGCCTCCTGGCCCTTCGTGTAGGCCTCGACGGCCTTCAGGGTGTCTTCGTCGCTCACTAGGGCGTTGGCCGTACCGGCCGCGGCCAGGAGAGCGGCGGCGCTCAGCACCATCCATTTCCTCATCGACGCTTCTCCTTGCTTCGACTAAAGAAGTTACTCTAGCACAACGGGCGGGAGGGCTGGCCCGCCTGGAGGTCGGCCTCCCCCCCCCCACCAGCGAGGGGAGGCACGCCCTTGTGATAGCGTCGCGAGCCGTGGCCGGCCAGATCGACTACCAGGAGATCGGGCTGATGGCGGGGCTCGAGGTCCACCAGCAGCTCCTCACCCCGCACAAGCTCTTCTGCCGCTGCCCGGCCGGCCGCTACACCCGGACCCACGACGCCGAGGTGCTGCGCCACATGCGCCCGACCCTGTCCGAGCTGGGGGTCTACGACGGCACGGCGCTGATGGAGCTCAAGACCCGAAAGCACATCGTCTACCTGCTGAGCTCCCAGAACGTCTGCACCTACGAGATGGACGACACGCCGCCGTTCCTGATGGACCAGCGGGCCCTCGACATCACCATCGAGCAGTGCCTGATGCTGGGCTGCGACATCGTCGACGAGGTGCACATCGCCCGCAAGCAGTACCTGGACGGCTCCATCCCCACCGGCTTCCAGCGCACGACCATCCTCGGCGTCGCCGGCTGGATCCCTTTCGACGAAACCGGGCGCCGCATCGGCATCACGCAGCTCGGTCTGGAAGAGGACTCCTGCCGCGAGGTCGCCGACCACGGGCACGACCGCGTCTTCACGACGGACCGGCTCGGGACGCCGTTGATCGAGACGGTGACCGACCCGGACCTGCGCACGCCGCAGGAGGTCGCCCGCGCGGGGAACCTCATCCGCCGGCTCGCCCGCTCGACGCACCGCGTCCGCACCGGCCTGGGCGCGGCGCGGCAGGACGTCAACGTCTCCGTCCGCGGCGGGACGCGCATCGAGATCAAGGGTGTGCACCGCATCCCGCTGATCCCGCAGATCGTGCAGCGGTGTACGCGTTTTGTCGGCCGGCCGATCCGGGCGGCCTGGGACTTCATGCGCCGGTGGCCGGACCTCATCCGCGCGGCGAGCTCCCGCCCGAAGAACA
>CAZNNH010000310.1:0-3667 GCA_964574335.1 uncultured Acidobacteriota bacterium
TGGCTGATGAACCTCCCCAGCTCCGGGTCGAGGTACCGGGCCTTCGCGAAGAGGAGGTCGGTCTCTCTGTCGTAGAGGTGGCCTGTGAAGGCGAAGCGGTTCTTGGAGGCTTGGAGCTCTTGTGGGAAGCGGAAGTTGCCCCAGACTGTCCAGTCCGACGCGATCCGTCGTATCGGACCGCTTCATCCCGGCCGCGTGCTTCGACTTAGCGGCTGCTGGGATCGGACGCGAGCCCCGACCAGGAGATCGAAACCCCTGATGCGGTTTTTCGCCTATGGTGGCGGCGCGCCGAAGGTCGGGCGGCGCTCCCTTCAGGTTGTGAAGGATCCCCCGCTCTCAGCGGAGACGAGGGATTGTAGCGTGTTTCGGAAGTGAGGAGGGGGACGCTACGAGGACTTCTTGCCTGCTCGAGATCGGGATCTTCGCGCGGGCGCGGTGATCCGCTTCCGTGTCTCGACTTTGAGCGTGACGGTGCCTCCGAGGGCACGGGCGCACTTGAGGAGCGTCCTCAGGCCGAGGTTCTTGATGCGACCCGATTCCAGCTTCGCGACATAGGGTTGGCTCGTGCCAAGCAGCTTGGCATACTCGCGCTGGCTCAAGCCGCGCCTCTCGCGTAGCGCGACCAGCTCCTGTTCGATCTTCATCTCGTCGAGCAGCTCGTCGACCTCCTGCGCAAGACGGGGATCGGCCTCGAGCTGCCCGTCGATCCACTGCATGAAAGCCGTCTTTCTCACCTTGCCTACCTATCTACCTTCCCGCTGACCGCGACCCACCGCCTCCTGCTGGTAGCCGCGCACCCGCTCCAGTGTCTTCTTGGGAATGGCGTCCCGCTTCTTGATCTCGCCATCCAAGAGCACGATGACTTGCCCCGGCAGAAACGTGTAGAAGATCCGCACCTGCTTGCCCCGCAGCTCGAAGAGCCCTTCTCCCAAGGCCCCTGAGTGGGGCCGGCGAAGCCTGTTGCCCTGCTCCTCGAGAAGCTTCACCAGCCCGATCGCTTCGGCCTTGTCCCTGCCCGTGAGGTTCCTGATGAAGGACCAGATGGGCTTCTCGCCCTTCCCGGTGTCGTAGGCATCGATCCTCCATGACCTTTGCGTCGCCATCTCGATCGGCCCCTATGATAACTCTTGGGTTATCAGGACTCAAGCCGCTACGGCTTGGTGGTGCACGGAGAAGGGCCGGATACGGTGTGTCGCTTGAGCGTCGCGCCCGGGTGGGTCGCGGTGTGCACCGCCTTGAGGGTTCGGATCGCCACCTGGGTGTAGATCTGGGTGGTGGCGAGCTGGGCGTGGCCGAGCTGCTCCTGGACGTAGCGCACGTCGGCCCCGCCCTCCAGCATCAGTGTGGCCACCGTGTGGCGGAAGAGGTGGCAGCCGCCCCGCTTGCCGAGCTGGGCCTGGTCCACGTAGTCCCGCACCAGCTCGGTCAGCGTCCCCGGCGAGAAGCCCTCCCCCATCATGGTCAGGAACAGCGCCCCGCAGTCCGGTTCCACCACCAGCTCGGGGCGCACCTCCACGCGGTACTTCTCGATCCAGAGCAGCGCCCGCTCACCGATGGGGACCATCCGGTCCTTCTTCCCCTTCCCCTGCCGGACCAGCACCGTGCCCCGCTCCTCGTCCACGTCGTGGAGGGCCAGGTTGGCGAGCTCCTTGCGACGGATCCCTGTCGAGTAGAGCGTCTCCAGGAGCGCCCGGTCCCGCAGCCCCAGGGGCTTCTTGATGTCCGGCTGGGCCAAGACCGCCTCGGCCTCGGACACCGTCAGCACGTGCCTGGGCAGGCGCCGGCCCAGCTTGGGCAGCTCCAGGTCCGCCGCCGGGTTGGAGAGGACGCGGTTGGTCTTGGAGAGGTACTTGAAGAGCCCCTTCACCGTCCGCAGGCGCAGCTCCTGGGTGTAGAAGGTGAGCGGCTTGCCGTCCGAGCGGCGCAGGTGGAAGAGGTACCGCTGGTAGCGCTCCAGGATCGGCCGGGTGATCTCGGACGAGCGCGTCAGCCCTCGCGCCGCGCACCACTCCACGAAGTAGCGGACCTGGACGATCCGGTCCTTCACCGTGTCCTCGGAGAAGTTCCGGACCCGCAGCCACTCGAGCCAGGCCACGGCGTGGGCCTGGAGGCCCTCGGGGTCCGGCCCGGGATCGGGCAGCGGGCGTGGCCCGACGCGCTTCCTCTGCGGCATCAGCTATGACAGGACGGCCCCGAGGCCGTCTCCAGATGTGCGCTTTCGGCCCCCTCGCCGCTTCTGGCGGCTAAAGGATTGACGGGGCCAGGGAAGGCCGGATCACGCCCCCCGCTCGATCGGGGCTCATCGGGGGCTCGATGGGGCCTCGACCTCCCCTCGAAGTCCCCCTTTCCAGGCTCGTTCTCTCCGTCGTAACCCCTCAGCCGCTCGACGTCGATCAGGCCGGCCAGGAAGGGCTCGCCGTCCTGGCCCTGGCCATCGTAGAGGAGCTCGTAGACGTAGCTCTGGCCCCGCTCGCCACGGTGGACCAGCACGTGCTCGAGGGCGGTGAGCCGGGCCAGGTGGGTGCGCACCTGGAAGTCGGTCCAGCCGGTGAAGGCCCGCACGTCCTTGCGGGAGAAGCGCACCTCGGACCGCTCCAGGCCCTGGGCCCGGCAGGTCCCTCTCACCATCTCCTCGAGGGCCAGCAGCAGCCTCCTGGTCTGCGGGGCCAGCTCGTCCAGGCTGCGCCCCAGGACCTGGTGGGCCAGGCGGTTGGCGACCTCGATGTCCTCCAGCGTCACCTCGATGTAGGGGACGGCCTGGCCGTGATGCTCGGCCGTCCTCACCTCACGCTGGTACTGGTGCAAGAGGGCGATGGTGCGGATCAGCGTCAGGTACTTCACGTGGTCCCGCCGGGTCCGCGTCCGGTCGTCCAGGAAGGTCAGGTGGCGGGCGTATGGGTTGGCGACGAGGAGGGGCCGGAGCAGCCGCTGGGCGTTCTGGTGGACCTCGAGAATGCCCGGGCGCGACTGGCGCGCCAGCAGCCCCTCCAGCGTCTGCGTCTCCCGCTGCAGCCGGTGGATGGCCCGGGTCTGCTCCCGGTCCTCGTCCACGGTCAGCACCAGGCAGCGGTTGAGCAGCTCCTCGTCCACCTCGATGGCGGTGGTGGTCAGGAAGATCATCACCGGGCCGCACACCCGGTACTCCTGCGTCACCAGGCGCCCGGTGTGCGGGTCCTTGCCGGTCGAGGCGATGGTCAGCTCGCCCTCGCTCTGCAGCAGCTTGAGCGCATAGGCGGCGCGCTCCGCCCCCTGCTCCTCGACGATGGCCAGCACCTTGTGGCGGAGGTCGGTCTCCCCCATGTAGAACAGGCTCTGGCCGGTCATGGCCGAGTACTTGACCCGGTCCTCCTCGGGCAGAAACGCCAGGATCGCCTCCATCAGCGAGCTCTTGCCGGCCGCGGAGCTTGACTGGATGATCACGGCCAGCGGCTCCTCGAGCTTCCGCGAAACGGTGGCCAGATACCCGAGGAGCTTGTTCTGCTCCTCACCCACCACACCGCAGGCCTCGAAGTCGAAGAGGACCCGCTCCAGCAGCGGCAGCACCGGCCGCGCCCGCGAGCGGGCGTCGTCGAGCGTCCGGCTCCGGCGCCACCGGCCTCGATGGCTCAGGCTGCTGGCCGCCGCCGGCGCATCGCGGCTAAGGGAGCGTTCAAGCTGACAGGCGAAG
>CAZNNH010000311.1:0-3653 GCA_964574335.1 uncultured Acidobacteriota bacterium
GAGGGCCCGACGATACCGCTCCTCGCCGGTGCGCTGGAAGAGCACGAGGAGCGCCTTGCCCGGGTTGATCCGGTCGATGTTGTACTCCTCCAGGACGTAGGTCTTGATCGCTCCCTGCTCGTCCAGCATCCCATCGTAGTAGGCGCGGGCGTAGTCCCAGTAGCGCCCGTCACCAGTCACCCGCCAGACTTCGAGGATGGCCTTCAAGACCAGCCCCTGGGTGTACTCCCACCGGGGCTGGTCCACCACGTCCAGCAGCAGGGGATCCGGGGTGCGCGCCATCACCGAGTCGGCCATCCGCGCCGACCATGGCTTCTTCCCGGAAGCGGGCTCGCCGCTCGCCGTGCCCAGAGCCACGGCGACGCCAACCGTGGCCAGCCAGAGGTTCCGCCCCCCGGGAGACATCTCAGTGCTCCGTGGAGAACGGCTCGAAGCGCGGGGCCAGTACGTGGTGGACCGCGAAGGCGGCCAGGTAGGCGAAGGCGCAGATCGCGAACAGCACCGAATAACCTTGGGTGACGTTCCCCAGGGCGTGGAAGTGGTCGAGCAGGCGACCGCACAGCCACGGGAAGAACATCCCGCCCATCGATCCCGCCATGCCGCCCACGCCCACCACCGTCGCCACGTCCTTCTTGGCGAACATGTCGGAGACGGTGGTGAAGAGGTTGGCCGACCAGGCCTGGTGGGCCGAGGCAGCCAGGCCGATCAGCAGCACCGCCGGCCAGTCGCCCACCCGGGTGGCGGCCAGGATCGGCAGCACGCACAGCGCGAACAGGAACATCCCGGTCTTGCGGGCACGGGTGACGCTCCAGCCGATCTGGTTCAGGTATCCGGTCAGCCAGCCGCCGCCGATGCTCAGCACGGTCACGATCGAGTAGATGCTGACCAGGTGGATCCAGCTCTGCTTGATGTCGAGGCCCCGGGTGGTGTTGAAGTAGTCGGGGAGCCAGATCAGGAAGAACCACCAGACCGGATCGGTCATCGCCTTGGCGACGATGAACGACCAGGTCTGCCGATACCGCAGGCAGCCCAGCCAGCCGAGCGGCGTGCCTCCGGTCTGGTCCTCATCCTTGTCGCTGTGGATGTAGGCAAGCTCTCCCGCCGTCAGGTGGGCGCGCCGCTCCGGGACGTCGTAGAAGGGGATCCAGAGGAAGAGCCAGAGGAAGCCGGCCAGACCCGCGAAGACGAACGCCCATCGCCAGCCGAGGGTGAAGGCGATGGGTGGGATCAGGGCGGGGGCCACGATCGCCCCCACGTTGGTGCCGGCGTTGAAGATGGCGGTGGCGAAGGCGCGCTCCCGCTTGGGGAACCACAGGGCCACCGCCTTGATGGCCGACGGGAAGTTGCCCCCCTCGCTGAGCCCCAGGCCGACCCGGGCCATGAAGAAGCCGCTGACCGAGCCCACTGCCGCGTGGGCGATGGCGGCCACGCTCCACAAGGCGATCGAGACCGCGTAGCCGATCTTGGTCCCGTAACGGTCGACGAACCACCCGAAGAGGAGCAGGCCCACCGCGTAGGCCCCCTGGAAGGCCGAGTTGACCAACCCGAACTGCTCGTTGGTCCAGCCCAGCTCCTGGTCGAGGAGCTCCTTGATCAGGGCCAGGATCTGGCGGTCGACGTAGTTGACGGTGGTGGCCAGGAAGAGCAGGGCGCAGACCACCCATCGGTACCGTCCGACCACTCCTCCGACTCCGGCGGGCTGGGTTTCTGAGGACATCAGGCCTCCTTCAGGTCAGCGGGCTTGGTTCACGTCCGTCGCCGGCGACAACTTTACCCGACGAGGTCCGCCAGGAACGAACCGTAGTCGCTCAGGCCATCGAGGCGCTTGCGGGCCGAGGCCACGCTCGAGTCGGTGGCCAGGCCGGTCTTCTCGGCCAGGAACAGGATGTAGCGGGCCACCGCGCGGGCGTAGCCGAGCCGGGCGGACCCGCTGATCGAGTAGAAGCGGGCGCGCTGGGCGTAGCCGGCGGGCCCGTGGTCTCCCAGGCGGTCGGCGGAGCCATCGGCAGCGAGGACGTAGAGGAAGTTGTACTCGAACCAGTACATGTGGTCCGGGGACGCCTCCAGGGCCTCGAGCGTCTTTCGGAGCCGCTCCGGGCTCTCGAAGACCTCCTCGCCCCCGCGCCGCTCCCGGGCCAGGGCGTGCAGGATGAAGCTGCGGGCCATCCCGCGACGTACGGCATCCTCGGCGAAGGCGCCGGCGATGGCCAGCTCGCGGGCGAAGGCGTACCAGTCCCGCCAGAGCGCCTGGTCCGCAGGATCGCTCGAGGCCTGGAGCGCCACCCCCATCTCGTAGGTGTAGCGGCCCGAGGTCTTGATCTCCAGGTGCTGCCCGGTCACCTGGCCGACGACCGCGTAGTTCTCGGCCGACTTGCCGCTTCCCGAGTGGAACCCGATGGAGACGCCGAAGGCGCGGGCCACCGCGTGGAGCTTCTCCACCTTGCGCCGCAGCCCGACGTCGTCCGGATAGGGGAAGTTCTTCTGGAAGCCGATGTTCGGGGCCACGAACTGGATCTTCACCGACAGCGCCTCGGCCAGGGCCAGGCACAGGGCCAGCGTGTCGGGCGTGGTCTCGCCGGGAAGCTCGTCGATCGAGAGCTCCCGGAAGTAGCGCCGGCCGACCTCGGTGGTGAACAGCTCACGTCGGATCCGCGTGTAGGCCTCGTCGCGCCGTTTCAGCTTGCGCATCGCGGGGAGCACGAAGGTGAAGATGCGCCGCGACTCGGTCGGCTCGGGGGCGAGGCCCAGCTCGCGCAGCCGGGACTCGACGGAGCCGAAGAGCTCCGAGGCGCCGAGAGCCGAGAAGGCCCGCTCCAGCTCGGAGTCGTCCGGCAGCCGGTGCTGGGCCAGCTCGGGCGAGAGGTCGAAGGTGATGTAGCTGGCGAAGGCACAGCCCCGGACCAGCTCGTCCTCGATCTCGTCGAAGCGCCCCCCGATCGGCTGGTGGTCGGCGTTGAAGCCCCAGGGGATGCGGTGCCGATGGAAGCCGACCTTCAAGAGCGAGACGACGCAGGCGTGGCTCATCCCCTGGACGGACTGCCCCTGGTGGCCTTCCGGCACCGAGCCCCCGATGAAGGGGAAAGGCACCTGGGCCAGCCGGCCCTCGAGCATGGCGTCGACGTCGTAGACCAGCTCCCTGGGGATCGAGTTCTGGTTGGCGGTCAGGGGCAGCCGAAGCGCCTTCATCACCCAGGCGACGGCCGGCCAGTGCAAGGTGGTGAAGCGGGCGCCGATGCCGAGGCTCGACCCCTCGAGCGCGCCGCGCGCCACCGGGAAGACCGTGCTCTCGGGGTCCGCCTCCTGGAGCAAGTTCTTGATCCGTATGAGGTTCGAGAAGAGAAGCGGCGCCAGCTCGAGACCGGGCTCGAGCTCCACCAGGCCCTCGAGGCCTGAAGCCAGGCTCCCCTGGATCAAGAGGCCGGTGTCGCCCGAGTCCCCCTCCTCGACCACCAGCAGCCGGCAGCCTCCTACCCGCAGCTCCGAGGCAGGGAAGAGGTCCACGCCGCCGGCCCGCGCCACCGCGGCCCGAGCCGACCCCGTCCCTGCCAGCCGCCGGAGCTCCGGCAGCGCCGCCCGCACCTCTCTTTCCAGGCCAGAAGGGTCCAGGCACAGGTCGGGCGAGATCGCCGGGTTGTCCCGGATCCGGATCCGGT
>CAZNNH010000312.1:0-3616 GCA_964574335.1 uncultured Acidobacteriota bacterium
CTGCACACGGTTCGCTACGCTGGGGTGCTGGCGGCCGGGAGCCAGTGGAGGTCTCGGATCACGCCGGCGCCGCCGGAGGTTCCAGAGGGCGAAGACGAGCCGGAGGGGAGGTGGCCTACCGGCGGATACCGTCGGTGGGCGGAGCTGTTGGCGCGCACCTTCGACCGCGGAATCAACTGCAGCTCACACCGGCGAAGTGACCGGGCCGGTTCGTGTCACTCACCCGTTCCACCCGCTGCACGGGCAAGAGCTACACGCCGTCGCCCACCGTGTCCAGTGGGGTGAGGGTCGGGTCTTCTACCGCGACCCACGGGGCCACAGAGCTTCGATGCCGGTGGGCTGGACCAGCCTGGCCGCGCCGGACCCGTACCTGGCTGTCGTGTCGGCAAGGTCACGGTTTCGGCTACAAGACCTGATCGATCTAGCAGCTCTCCTTGCCGGGGCACGGCGATGAGGCAAGGCTTACCTGCGCCCCAGCCGTGTAAGGCGCATTTTGCCGCGAGCGTCAAGGGAATTATGCCGGACTGTGCCATGGATCTGCTTGGCCGGTACGCGCGTGGGTGCTCGTCTGTGGGCAGTCTGCGGACGTTGGGTCTAGCACAGAGGCTGTCGAGGTTTGGTGGCGGCGAGAGGCGGCGCTTGACAGCGCTCCGCAGTAGCGGCATAAGAAGGCTGACACATCCCGCACTGAGGATCCTCGATGCCCAGATCCAAGCAACCCAAGGTCGATGCCCTCCGACAGGTGGGGTGCCTCAACCCGCACCCCGAGAGGGTCACCGACTCGCTCTTCGCCGCCTCCGATTTCTTCGACAGCCGCGACCTGGTTCAGGTCAAGTACGAGATGGTTCGTCGCGTCTGCACCGATGGCCTGCCGGTCGCCAGCAGCGCCAGCGCCTTCGGCTTGTCGCGCCCCTCCTTCTACGAGGCCCAGGCGCGTCTTCAGCGCGAGGGCCTTTCGGGCCTGCTTCCCAAGAAGCGCGGCCCGCGCCGCGCGCACAAGCTTGGCGCCGAGGCGGTCCGCTTCCTCCGCGAGCAGCTCTCGGAGGAACCCTCGCTGACCTCTGCCGAGCTCGCCGTGCGCCTGCGCAAGAGGCTCCATCTCCAGGTGCACCCGCGCAGCATCGAGCGTGCGCTGAGGCGAGCGGGAAAAGAACAACCGCGGTGATCCCAGCGCCAGCGGCGGGCGGCGATGCCTCGGTGACTGACTACGAGGCGTTGCGCGCCCAGGTGCTCGGGCTCGGGCGCAGCAGTGGCGCTGCCGCTGGACTGTTCGTCCTGCTCGGCCAAGGTGTCGCGGCTTGGATGGCGCGCGGCTCGCCATCCCCTGAGCCGCCGCTGCCGGCCGCTCTGTCGCCGCTTGGGGATCACCGCTATGTCGCCCTGGTACGGGTTCTGGCCAGCATGGCTGTCGCCGCTGGCAAGGGGGCGCACACATGAACAGCCACGCCCACCAGAAGGTCACCGCCAGCCACCTGCGTCGAGACGCCTACCTCTACGTCCGGCAGTCCACGGTTCGACAGGTCTTCGAGAACGTGGAGAGCACCCGGCGCCAGTACGGCTTGCGGCAGCGGGCGGTGGCGCTAGGCTGGCCCGAGGAGCGTGTCGTCGTCATCGACGTCGACCTGGGCCTGTCGGGCTCCTCCGCCAGCGACCGGCAGGGCTTCCAGAAGCTGGTTGCCGAGGTCGGGCTCGGCCACGCGGGCATCGTGCTGGGCCTGGAGGTCTCACGGCTCGCCCGCAACTCCACCGACTGGCACCGCCTGCTCGAGATCTGCGCTCTCACCGACACGCTGATCCTGGACGAGGACGGCGTCTATGACCCCGCCCACTTCAACGACCGCTTGCTGCTCGGTCTCAAGGGGACGATGAGCGAGGCGGAGCTTCACGTGCTGCGCTCGCGTCTGCGCGGCGGCATCCTCAACAAGGCGCGCCGCGGCGAGCTGCGCTGTCCGCTGCCTATCGGCCTGGTGCACGATGGTGCCGGCCGTGTCGGGCTCGATCCCGACAAGCAGGTCCAAGAGAGCGTACGCCTTGTCTTCGAGACCTTCGCGCGGACCGGCGCGGTGGGTGCCACCGTCAGGCACTTCCGGCAACAGGGGCTGCTCTTCCCTTCGCACATCGCTGCCGGCACGCGGAAAGGGGAGCTGGGCTGGGCGCCGCTGTCCTTGAGCCGGGCAGCCCGCGCTTTGCACAACCCCTGGTACGCCGGGGCGTACGTCTACGGGCGGAGCCGTTGGCGGAAGGGACTCGATGGGCGAGCGCGACACGAGCGACGGCCCAAGGAGGAGTGGGAGGTTCTGATCAAGGACGCGCATCCCGGCTACATCTCGTGGGAGGAGCACGAGCGCATCGAGCAGCAACTTCAACAGAGCGCCAAGACGCTCGGCTGGGAGCGGCAAACGAGCCCGGCCCGCGAGGGGCCGGCTCTGTTGCAGGGCCGCGTCGTGTGCGGGTTGTGCGGCAGCCGCATGCATGTCCACTACAACCTCCGCCGCGGTGGCAAGCTGGTGCCCAACTACATCTGCGTCGGCCGAGGTCGGGAGTTCGGTGACCCCGCCTGCCAGAGCATCCTGGGGACGGAGATCGACGCGGCGGTCGGGAGGCTGCTGGTGGAAGCGGTGACGCCCATGGCGCTCGAGCTGGCGCTGGCGGTCCAGCAGGAGATCAGCGCTCGCCTGGATGAAGAAGACCGGCTGCGGCACCGGCAAGTCGAGCGTGCGCAGTACGAGGCCGACCAGATGCGGCATCGCTACATGCAGGTGGATGCCGCGAATCGCCTGGTCGCCGAGTCGCTCGAGGCGGAGTGGAATGACAAGCTGCGTGCGCTTGCCGCAGCCCAGCAGGAGTACGAGCGTCAGCGTAAGGCGGATCGGCTCGCCGTTGACGCCCAGGTGCGGCAGCGGGTCCTGTCGATCGCCACGGATTTCCCCGCGGTCTGGCGAGACCCGAACACGCCGGCGCGCGAGCGCAAGCGGATGCTCGCGTTGCTGATCGAGGATGTCACCCTCATCAAGCAGCGTCAGATCACGGCCGCAGTGCGCTTCCGGGGTGGTGCGACAACAACGCTGACGCTGAAGCGCCCGCTGACGGCCCAGCAACTGCGCGCCACGGATGACGGCGTGCGGCGACAGATCGATACGCTCCTCGACGAGTACACCGACGCGCAGGTGGCCCGCGTGCTGAACGAGAGCGCGCTCCACACCGGTGGTGGCGACGCGTTCGCCGGCGACAGCGTCAGGTGGGTCCGCTTCGCGCACAAGCTGAAGAGCCTCAAGCAGCGCTTGCTCGAGAGCGGATGGTTGACGCGGCGGCAGATGTCATCGAGGCTGGGGGTGACACGCTCGACGCTGGGGAGGTGGCGTCAGGCGGGACGTGTCAAGGCGCGTATCTGTAACGACAATGGCGAGTGGCTGTACTGGCCTCCCTCGGAGGGAAAGACCCCAGCCACGAGCCCGGTGCCCATAGCCAGCGGCAGCTCCACTGCGCGAGGTGCAGTATGAAGCATGCTCCTTCGGCATCGACGTTCTCTGTTGCCCTTCCTGCGGGGGGCGCATGAGGCTGGTGGCGGTATTCAATGAAGCCGGCCGCATCGCCCGCTACCTGGCGGCGGTGGGCG
>CAZNNH010000313.1:0-3530 GCA_964574335.1 uncultured Acidobacteriota bacterium
GGCAGATCTTCACGCAGTTGTAGCACTCCCAGCACATCTCCGGCTCGCGGTTGTACGCCTTCATCGAGTCTTTGTTGAGAACCATGAGGTCGTTCGGGCAGATGTACTGGCAAGCGGTCTTGTCCAGCGCCTTGCAACCATCACATTTCTCGGGGTTGACGAAACTTGGCATTAACACCTCCGTAGCATCGGCACATCACCGCTCACAAGACGCCAGCCACCCGGCGCCGCCCCGCTGGCGGCACCCCGGCGGGCAACACCCCTCGGACAGCCGAGACTCGGCTTCGGGCCACGTGCACCCGATCCGATTGAGGGGGAAACGACGGCGCGCCGGGGTGAACCCCGTGTGGAATCATCGATGTGGCTCTCCGAGGCAGCGCCTCCAGTTGCCGTTCGCTGCCGCTGCTCGGCCGTATGCAAGCAAACCCTGCGCCACGGGGAAGTGCGGCCCGAGACCCGGGGAATGCCCCGCAAGATTTTGACCGACAAGGGGTTGTCACCCCACGGTGAGGACTCCACAGGGACCCCGGAGGCCCCCCCGAGGTGCGTTACGGAATCGAAACAGGGGCCGACCGAGAAACGAAACGGCCTAGACGGGCTCCACCCGTGCCCCCAGCCACTCGGCGCGAGTGTCCTTCACCTCGGGTAGCGAGCGGCAGGTCTTGAGGACCTCCTCGAGCAGCTCGTCCCCAGGAAGGATCCCCGAGAGGTGCACGGTGCCGGCGTCCGCCTTGACCTCCAGCTTGGCCGCCGCCGCCGCCACCTTGGGGTTGAGGAAGAGCGTGGCCTGGACGTGGGCGGCCAGGAAGAGGTTCTCGAGCCTCTGGCGGTGCTCGTCGGTGACCACGAACTCCTCCTGCGCCACCACGCCGGCCAGCGTCTGGCACGCGGCCGGGATCGAGATGCGCTCCAGGTTCAGGGTGATGTCGTAGAGCGCGGGATCACCCCACTCGATCCCGTAGAGGAAGCGGGTCCAGGAGACCCGCTCCTCGTCGCGCTTGCGGATGTAGGCCTCGGCCTCGCTCTCGGAGTAGCCGAGCTCGGCGGTGGCGAAGGCGATCCGCTCTCGCATCGGGACGATCAGCCGGATCCGCAGCACGTGGGTCACATCGCGCAGGAGCAGGTGGCCGGCGTGCCCGTGGTAGACGACGTTGTCGTCGCGAACCATCTGGCACAGGGTGGCCTGGGCCACGCAGCGGTAGATCTGTCGATCGATCCGAAAGCGGTCCCAGAAGCTGGGGGCCTGCTCCAGCCCGCGCCTCAGGCTCTCCTCGACCACCCCGTAGCGCCGCGCCGCCTCCCTGGAGAGGTCCTCACGGCTGATCACCCGATAGCCGAGGTTGCTCCCCAGGCAGTCGGCCAGCCGCTGGCCGCCGCTTTGCGAGCCGCGCGATATGGTGATGATCGCCATGGCAGACCTCCTCGGGATCGGCCGAGCGGCGGGCCGTCGGGTTCCTTGCCGGGCCGCTGCCGGAAAGTATAATGCGGGCTCTCGACAATCTCGGCTGCCCGGGGAGCGATCCGAGATGGCCGGAAGCGGAGGACCCCCATGAACGTCAAGCTCGCGTTCACGCCCATCTCGAAGAACCCGGTCGACCTGCTGGTGGTGGTGCTGGACGGCGACCGGGTCCTGCACGAGAGCGACGACCCGCTGGTGGCCGAGCACGTGGCACGGGCGGCGGCCGGCTTCCGGGACAAGACCCAGAAGCGCGAGGTCCTGGTCACCCTGCCGGAGGGGACGAATCCGCGGGCGCTGGTCGTGTACTGGAACCCCAGCCTCAAGGCCTGGAACCTGTGGGAGAACGTCAAGACGTTCACCGCCCGGGCGCTGCGCCTGGCTCGCGACAACCGGTGGGCTCGGACCGGGGTGCTGGTCAACGCCAAAGACGCCTCGCCGTTCGTCGGCAAGGTGGTCGAGGGGGCGGTGCTGGGCAGCTACAGCTTCGACAAGTACAAGCAGGAGAAGGACGACTTCCTGGTCTCCGAGGCCGAGCTCCTGATCCTGGCCCACCCCGACCACGAGGCCGATGCCGAGGCCCGGAAGTCGCGCTACCTCTGGGTCTCCGAGACCGTCAACGAGTGCCGCTCCCTGATCAACGAGCCCGGCTCGGTGGTCACGCCGGAGCACCTCGCCACGCGGGCGGAGGAGATCGCCAAGGAGGTGGGCCTGGAGGCCGAGGTCCTCGACCCCAAGGGGCTCGAGGCCCGTGGCTACCGCGGCCTGCTCCAGGTCGGCCAGGGCAGCGCCCACCCGCCACGTATGGTCATCCTGCGTCACGTCCCCGCCCAGGCAGGAGAGGTCAACCTGGCCCTGGTCGGCAAGGGGATCACCTTCGACACCGGCGGCATCAGCCTGAAGCCGGGCGACCGGATGTGGGAGATGAAGGGCGACATGGCGGGCGCCGCGGCGGTGCTGTGCGCGATGCGGGCGATCGGCCGGCTGAAGCCCAGCCTGCGGGTGACCGGGATCCTGTGCTGCGCCGAGAACTTCCCCGACGCCCACGCCCAGCGGCCGGGCGACATCCTGGTGGCCAAGAACGGCAAGTCGATCATGGTCGACAACACCGACGCGGAAGGTCGGCTGGTGCTCACCGACGGGCTGGCCCGCGCCGGCGAGGAGGGAGCCACCCACATTGTCGACCTGGCCACGCTGACCGGTGCCTGCGTGCGGGCGCTGGGACCGAGCGTGGCCGGGGTGATGGGCACCAGCGACGAGCTGATCCGGCGGGTGATCGCCTCGGGCCGCAACCAGGGCGAGAGCTTCTGGGAGCTGCCCCTGATCGAGGAGTACCTCGAGTCGCTCAAGACACCCTACGCCGACCTCAACAACATCGCCGCCGGCGGGCTGGCGGGCGCGATCACGGCCGGCCTGTTCCTGCGGGAGTTCGTGCCGGAGGGGACGGCCTGGGCCCACCTCGACATCGCTGGCCCGATGTTCAAGGACAAGGAGTGGAAGTACTACGAGGCAGGGGCCATCGGCTTCGGGGTCAAGACGCTGGTCGACCTCTGCGAACGTTTCCATGACCCGGTCGAGTGAGGGCGTGAGCTTCGACCGCGTCACCGACCACATCTACCTGGGCTCCCGGATCAGCTCCCTCGACGAGTACCACCGCCTGCGCGCCCACGGGGTGCGGGCCTGTGTCGACATGAAGGGGGAGGGGGCCGACCCCTGGACCTTCGAGGCGTTCCTCTGGCTCCCCACCGTCGACCACCAGCCGCCCAGCCTGACCCATCTGCGGATGGGGATCGGCTTCCTGCGCCAGTGCGAGCGCGGGGCGGTGCCGGTGCTGGTCCACTGCATGGCCGGCGTGGGCCGCTCTTCGACGCTGGTGCTCGCCTACCTGCTGGCGGGCCCGTACCGGCAGCGCGGCACTCGCGCCGCCCTCGACCTCCTCTGCGCCCGGCGGCCGGTGGTCAACCCACACCCCGACCAGGTCGAGGCGGCCGAGCTGGCCGCCCACAGCTACCAGGACTAGTGTTCCCTGTGCCCAGGCGGCCACGGGGGACACGATCCCGAATCCACGGCCTGC
>CAZNNH010000314.1:0-3457 GCA_964574335.1 uncultured Acidobacteriota bacterium
GGTCGAGCCCCACCAGCCGTGCCTTCCGCCGTGCTCGCATAGGACAGCCCTCCGTTGCCACCGCGGTCGGTGGGAAGGAGGGGTGCGCGCCTCATAGCAAGGCCACCTCGAGCGCCAGTCAGCGTGCCGCCCTTTCCGCCCCGGGGCCACCCGTCAGAGCCTCACCATCCACATCCGCCATGCCACGTCGGCCGTCGAGAACGACCTCGACCAGCTCGAGCGTCACTCGAGAGGGTTGACGCTCGGAAAGGCGCCCATCAAACTTCCTATCCGTCGACAACCTCAGCCCCAGGCAGGATGTCGCCCGCCGGATCCGTGACCCGGACAACGAGCGTGGCGCCCCCAAGGTTGTCGGCGTGACACGGGGCGGCAAGTGTCCACGCGAGCGGTACTAGCAGCCAAGCCCTTCTCATTCGTCCGAGCCCATTGTCCTCCAGATGGCGCCACGCCAGGCCGGGGGGTTACGGAACGTTACCCACGAGCTCGCCGACGCGCTCGTGGGTGAGGCGCTCTCCTGGTCCATCCCTCGTCAGTACACCCGCACAGCGCCGGGGTGACTGCGGCGCTACGGCTGCGCGAGGCTCCCGATTCGCGGCTATGGCGTCCCGGGCTCAGCGACCCGCAAATCGGGATCAAGGCTCTTTGCTCCCTTGAACGGAACCCGGATCCGGTCCTCGATCCAGGCCTTGTCGATCACGATGCCCCAGTTGTCGTGCTGCATCGGGAAGCCCGGATAGGCCTCCAGCGCCCGCCGATACAGCGCCACCGCCTCTTCTCGCTCGTCGTTGAGATCCCTCAGGTGCCCCATCCAGACCAGGGACGCGAACCTGAGCACGAACGCGTCGTCTGTTGCTCGGGCAAATGCTGCTGCCGCCTCGTCGTTGTCGCCCTGGCCGAGTAGCTTCAGTCCGAGATCGAACCAGCTCATCGAGTCGGCAAGCCGCCCCGCGACGGCCTTCCGGTAGCATCCCAGGGCCTTCTCCCGGTCGGCGCCTTCGAACGGAAGAGCCCTGATCTCATCGATGAGGGCCGTCACCCTGGCGTGCTCCTCGATCCACTCCCGGTCGGACTCGTCGAGGACGAAGTCCGTCGACCGGAATCCGCTACTGAGCCACGCGTCGACGATGGCGAAGACGTTGTAGTCCTTGAATCCATGGCTCTCGCCGGGGATGGTCCTGAGAGTCAGCTTGTGAAGTCCGCTGCTGCTCAGCCGTTCGGCGAGTCTCTTCGCTGACACCATCGGCGTGGTCGCATCGTCTTCGCCTACACACAGCAGCGTGGGGATGTTCGCAAGCACCAGGTGCGGAACGAGATCGTATGGGACGAAGGTCTCCCGATCGATGTAGAACGACTCCCAGGGCGCGAACCCGAACCCGAGCGGTCTCGAGCGCTTGTACTCCTTCTCGAACTCCTCTTCATCCATGCCGAGCAGCGCTTCTCGGATCCGGCAGATCTTCTCCAGCTCGGCCCTGATCTGGGCGTCGTTCCAGCCCTTCAACCGTCGGAGAACGTCCGTCATGTAGAAACCCTCGACGGATGGGTTGGCGCAGCTCAGCTCGGGCGCGACCGGGCCCAGCAGCACACACGCGCCCGGTTGTGTCCTGAGGTTGGCGAGGACCTTGGCCGCCACCACACTACCCTCGCTGTAGCCCACCAGCACCAGGTCCTTCTCGTTCTTCAGCAGGCCGGCATTCTTCAGCTCTTCGATGAAGTACTGCACATCGAGGGTCAGGTCGCTGAAGTTGGGGCGCGGAATCCGGGTTGGATAGACATAGCTCCGCTTGGCCGCCATCGCCACCGAGTAGCCCTTGCGCGGCATGATCTCGAGGAAGCGGGCGTAGAAATCGTTCCTCTCCGGGATCATCTCGTTCCGGCTATTTGTGATCGTGCCCTGGCTACCCTTCTCGTCATAGGGTGTGCTCCCGCCGATGAAGAGGAGCATCTTCTTCCCATCGAGGGCCTCACCGGTCACCCGTGCCGGCAGGGCAAGGCCGTCGTGTGTCGCGACTGCCAGGACCGTGACACCGTCCCGGGTGGGCGGATCAGAACCCCACGCGCTGCCACCGATCAGGGACGAGACCATGAGCACTGCGCCAAGCGGAAAGGCGGCATGATGTCTCTTCAATTGCATACCTCCTGTCGTGGAAGGATCACTGTCACGTCGCTGCGGTTCTGTTTGCCACCCGTCACTGCGTCACTACGGCCGCGGCCACTCGGATGTTCCGGAACGACCACGCCACTCGGCAGCAACCAGCGTGCCGCGGTCGCCTGGCTGCCCCGCGATCGCCTCGACCTCGGCTACGGTGGCTCGTGACGCTGGCTTCAGACGTCTTCTCGGGCGACCAGCCGCGGTCGCCCAGGTAGTGCCGCATCCCGGATGCGGGACACCGCGGTCCCGACCCCGGGCTCAGGGAAACGTGCCCAGGTCACACCACCTGCGGGTGATCAAATGAACCGGCATCGACCCCCGTGTCGGGCCTGCGTCTCGAGGGTGGCCCAACCATGGCTGAGTGCCTTCTGGCAGGTGACCGCGCCGCACCTCTGGTGGAGTCCGCTTGATGGCGTACATGCAGTCTGGTGCAAACGACGCGTAGCTCGGTACGAGGCTCGACGCTGCTTTCGCGCTCAGCGCCGGTGACCGCCGTGCCTCTTTTCGCCATCTGGCCCTTGCGTGTCCAAGGCCTGGGCTAGACTGCGTAGGGTCCGCTTGGAGCGTCGGTCGAGGACTCGGTGATCCGAGCGAGAAGACATGCTGCAGCTGACGCCGAGTGTCATCGAGCCCTGGAAGGAACGCCCATGCGCTACCGCTGTCTCATCATCGATCACGACGACACGGCTGTCGACAGCACCCGCCAGGTTCACCACCCATCGCATGTGCGCTCGATGCAGCTGCTTCGCCCGGAACATCGGCCCATTTCGGTCGAGGGCTGGCTTGCCAAGAACAGCGAGCTGCCACTACGCCCTGGCGACGGGCGAGCGCATCACCGACGAGGAGATGCGCGGGCTCATCCAGCGGGCCGATGCCGGCAAGGCCGATCCGCCCCCGGTCCCTGCGGCCGATCACGGGTCCGGCATGCCGAGCGGAGCTGCGCGCACGCCGGCCTCGGGGCTCCGGGGCCGGCGACGTCGTTGGTGTGGTGGACGCGAGTCAGGTGTCAAGGAGGATCGACACCAGCTCGTCCGCAGCGGTTCAGTGACTTGCACGCGGCGCCGGCTTCAGGTGTCAACCCGGGTTGACACCCGCCTGAGAGCGGCGGGCCCCACGGGGCGGGTCACCGTCCGGGCAACGGCCTGAGCCCCCGGCGGTTGTCGCAAGACAGCCCGGTCTGGCACGCCCCTCGCCCATGGCGGGGGTCGTGGTCGCTGCTGCCTCGCCGTTCGCCCCGCATCGCGTCTACCAGCGCCACCGCCCGGAGACGACGGCGCTGTACGAGGTGGTGCGGGACAACCTGGAGAC
>CAZNNH010000315.1:0-3436 GCA_964574335.1 uncultured Acidobacteriota bacterium
CTGGGCAGATCCCACCCGATCCGGTACCGTCCATGCGTCTCGGCCGCGACTACCGCAGTAGACGAACATCGAAGGCGTGGCCTGGCCCAGGAAGAGGCGTCGGTCGTCGACCTCTCCGATGTGCGCGACCAGCTCTGCCTCGACACGGCGCGACTGCCCCACCAGGCCGGACAGACGCTCGAGCAGCGCGTCGTCCGAGATCGATCGGAGATCGTGCCACGGTTCCATACCTGGAATATACGCAGGGGGTTCGCGGCGCCGGAGCATCTCCTCTATTTGGCGCTACGGGCTCTGGGCACCTTCGACGTCTCCCGAGCCGTGTTGTGGGCCCCACCCTCGCCATGAGGCCACGACAGCGCCACTCCTGAACGCGTCTCGAAGCACGGCGCGAGGGGCCTTCCGAACCTGTCAAGTGGAAAGTCAAGGCAGCCCCGACTTTTCTTCATCTGACGACGGGCCCTTGGAGTATCCTTCCCGCGAGCTCGGTCGCCGGAGTGGCGAAACTGGCAGACGCACGGGACTTAAAATCTCGTGAGGTGAAAGCCTCGTGTGGGTTCGATCCCCACCTCCGGCACCAGTTGTCGCCATGCGGACCCCCGTGCTTCTCCTCGCCGTGAATGGCCGAGCTCCCACCTCCACCCGGCCCGACGGCGATCCGATGATGATGCTCTTGCGTACCGTCGGGAACCCTTCTCGTCTACTGAAGAGCGGGTCTGTGTCACCCCGGCCCACCGGGCGCGCCGTCTGGCCGGTCAGCATCGAAACCCCGACCGGTCTACGGCCTCCTCACCGTCCTGATCGCCACCGCATTCGTGATCGCTGTCGTGATCCGAGGGGGCCGTTTCCTGTGGACGGGCGACGTCTCGCTGCTCGTCGGCGACCCATGGCTGGCGGTACCATGTGGCGCACCGGCCGGGAGAGGCCAGGCAAGGATGAAGAGGAGGCTCGGCATGGACGAGAGCGGAACCTCACGGCGCCGGTTCATCGGCGGCATGGCGGCGGCCACGGCCGGCCTCTCGCTGGCACCGACCGCGCGCAGCTACGCCCGGATCCTGGGCGCGGGCGACCGGGTCCGGGTGGGCATCGTCGGCTTCTCCGACCGCACCCGCAGCAGCCTGATCCCGGCCCTGTTGGCCCACGCCGACGAGCTCGGCTTCGAGATCACGGCGGTGTCGGACCTGTGGAGCGTGCGGCGGGAGCGGGCGCTGGCCTTCCTGCAGCAGAAGACGGGACGTTCGGTGGCGCTGTGCCGCAACAACGACGAGCTCTACGCGCGCGACGACGTCGACGCCGTGATCATCGGCACCGCCGACTTCCAGCACGCCCTGCACTGCGTCGAGGCGGTCGAGGCCGGCCGCGACGCCTACGTCGAGAAGCCGCTGGCCGACACCATGGAGGATGCCCGGGCGGTGCTGGCCGCGGTCGAGGGGAGCGACCGCATCGTCCAGGTGGGGACTCAGCGCCGTAGCGGGCAGAACTACCAACGGGCCAACGAGTACATCCGCTCCGGCCGGTTCGGTCAGATCGTGGCGGTCGAGATGACCTGGAACGTCAACCAGCCCGGACGCTGGCGGCGCCCGTCCGAGGTCGCGCTGCTGAAGGAGGCGGACACCGACTGGAAGCGCTTCCTGATGAACCGTCCCTTCGAGCCTTTCGAGGCGCGCAAGTACCTCGAGTTCCGGCTCTTCTGGCCCTACTCGTCGGGGATCCCGGACCAGTGGATGGTGCACCAGATCGACACCGTCCACTGGTTCACCGGCCTCGCCCACCCGCGCAGCGTGGTGGCGAACGGAGGGATCTACCTGTGGAAGGACGGCCGCCGCAACTTCGACACCATGACCGCGGTCTTCGACTACGGGGCCGCCGACACAAGCCGGGGCTTCCAGGTCGTCTACTCGTCGCGGATGACCAACTCGGCAGGGGAGGTCAAGGAGATCTACCGGTCGAACGGCGGCACCCTGGACATGGACCGCAACCGCGTCACCTCCGAAGGCGGCCTCGAGGAACGTTACGCCAAGGACATGGGTTTGGAGCCGAACCGGCTCCCCGAGCTCTCGCTGGACGAGGCGGCCTCGGTGGAGACCGCCGCCGACACCGGCGTCGACGCCCTGACCTCGGCCCACGTCCGCAACTGGATGGAGTGCGTGCGGAGCCGAAAGCCGCCGAACGCGCCGATCCGGGCCGGCTACCAGCACTCGCTGGCGCTGTGTATGGTGATCGCGGCGCTGCAGACCGGCCAGCGGATCACCTTCGACGAGGCGAGCCAGGATGTGGTGGCCGGCTAGGGTACGGAGACGACCGGATCGGGCGACCCACGCGCGGACGGCCGCGCTGCTGCTGGCGGCCACCGCGACCTGGGCCAGCGCCGGCCAACCGCCCGAGGTGGAGCTTCGACGCGACGATGCCGGACGGCGGGTCGACGTCCTCGTCGGCGACCGCCCCTTCACCGCCTACATCTACCCGGAGAGCCTGAAGAAGCCCGTCCTCTTCCCGATCCTCACCGCTTTGGGGGCGGCGGTGACACGGGGCTACCCGCTCGAGCCCCGGCCCGGCGAGCGCCTCGACCATCCTCATCAGGTCGGCCTGTGGCTCACCTACGGCGACGTGAACGGCGTCGACTTCTGGAACAACTCGACCGTCCGGCCCCCCGAGTTGCAGGCGCAGATGGGCACGATCGTCCACCGAGGCATCGACAGGGTGGCCGGTGGCGCGGGCCAGGGCCAGCTCGCCGTCCGCGCCGACTGGGTGCTGCCGGGAGGGCGGGTGGCCCTGCACGAGACCACGCTCTTCACCTTTCGCGGGGAGGAAGAGGCGCGGTTCATCGACCGTGAGACGAAGCTTCAGGCGGCCGGCGGCCGGGTGGTCCTCGGCGACAACAAGGAAGGCCTGCTGGGGATCCGGGTGGCCCGCGCCCTGGAGTCACCGACGAAGGAGCCGGTGCTGCTGACCGACGCCGCCGGACGGGCGGCGGAGGCGCCGGTCCTCGACAACACCGGCGTGACCGGCGAGTACCTGAGCAGCGAAGGGAAGCGGGGCGACGCGGTCTGGGGGACGCGCGCCCGTTGGGTGGCGCTGTGCGGGCTCCTGGACGGCGCGCCGGTGACGCTCGCCATCCTCGACCATCCCGAGAACCCGGGCCATCCCACCTACTGGCATGCGCGCGGGTACGGTCTGTTCGCGGCCAACCCGCTCGGGCAGCGGGTCTTCAGCGACGGACGGGAATCGCTCTTGCTGACCCTCGCGCCGGGGGAGCGCGTCACCTTCCGCTTCCGGGTCGTGCTGGTCCCGGCGGCCTGCGATGCCGGGAAGGTGAACGCCCTCTACCAGGCCTACTCGTCGACCGGCCGCTAGACACGACGTCGGAAGCAGCGGCGACCGATACGGGGGAGGTACCGTCACGTCGACCCGGCCGCCGGATCGGGTGGGCGGGGTTGGG
>CAZNNH010000316.1:0-3330 GCA_964574335.1 uncultured Acidobacteriota bacterium
CCCCGACCGAGGGAAAGGAGCGCGCCGCGAGCGGATCCGAGCTGTTGGCGGCGATGCTCGAGCGCTGCGCCGGCCGACCCTCTCTGGCCCAGGCGCTCAAGGGCTGTCGGGCCGAGCTCGAGGGCGACGCGCTGACGCTGGAGGTCGCGGCGGACTTCCGGCCTCTGGCCGAGATGCACCTCGAGGAGTACCAGGCGCTGCTCCGCGAGGTGGCCGGACGCACGGTGAAGCTGCAGCTCTCGGGTGCGATCTCGGCCCCGCCCCCGGACCAGGCGCCCACCGGCCCCTCGGCCGAGGAACGGCGCCGGGAGCGCCTGATGAAGCAGGCCCGCCGCGAGCCCGCCGTCCAGGAGGCGCTCGACCTCTTCGGCGGCCAGATCGTCGACGTGAGAGAGGTCGACTCGTGATGTGCGGCTGCGGCCGCCCAGGGAGGAGCGCGTGAACCCGTTCGGAAACCCCCAGAAGCTCATGAAGCAGCTCCAGCAGACGCAGGAGCGGATCCAGCGTGAGATCGCGGCCCTCTCCATCGAGGCCACCTCCGGAGGCGGTATGGTCCGGGTGGTGATGAGCGGTGAGAAGCATGTCACCGCCCTCACCATCGACCCCGAGGTGGTCAGCCGTGACGACGTGGAGATGCTCCAGGACCTGGTGCTGGCCGCGGTCAACGAGGCCGCTCACAAGGTCGACCAGGCGGTGCAGGAGAAGCTGGGGGGCCTGACTGGAGGCCTCCAGATCCCCGGCCTTTCCTGAGGCCGTGGACCTCCCGCTCCCCCTCGAGCGCCTGATCGAGGAGCTGAAGAGGCTCCCGGGAATCGGGCCCAAGTCGGCTCAACGGATCGCCTTCTTCCTGCTCAGGGGGACCAGCGACAGCGCCGACCGCCTGGCGCAGGCGGTGTCCGGCCTGCTCCCGGCGATGCGGACCTGCGAGGTGTGCCATGCCTACACCGACCGGGAGCGCTGTCTCATCTGCCAGGACCCGGCACGCAGCGAGCATGTCATCTGCGTCGTCGAGGAGCCGCACAACCTGATCGCGATCGAGCGCACCCGCGAGTTCCGGGGCCGCTACCACGTGCTGCACGGCGTGCTCTCTCCGCTTCATGGGGTCGGACCCGACGACCTGCGGATCGCCGGCCTGCTCGAGCGGGTTCGCGCGGGCGGGGTCGAGGAGGTGATCCTGGCCACCAGCCCCACCGTCGAGGGCGAGGCCACCGCCATCTACCTCTCGCGGATCCTCAAGCCCCTCTCGGTCCGGGTGACCCGGATCGCGATGGGGGTCCCGGTCGGGTCGGACCTGGAGTGGGCCGACGAGGTGACGATGGCCAAGTCGATCGAGGGACGACGGGACTTCTGACCCGAGAGACCCCGGGGACGAGCGGGCAAGTCGCTTCGAATCAATGGCTAACGACAGCCTTCCGAGGCACGGATCCTTGCATTTCGCCCGCCCACAGGCTATAACTGGAGATCTTTCGGGGATTACTCTGCGCATCGGGCTGGCAGCGTCGGCACTATTGAGGAGGATCACGTAATGGCGGGGCCAGATATCGTGATGTACGAGGAGGAGTTCAACCAGATCAAGCAGATCATCTCGAAGCTCCGCGTCGACGCCAACGCCAAGGTGGTCTTCCTGGTCGACAAGAACGGTCAGCAGATCGCCGCCCACGGCGAGATCGAGAACCTGGACACCACCTCTCTCGCCTCCCTCACCGCCGGCAACGTCGCGGCAACCGACGGGCTGGCCCGGCTGATCGGAGAGAAGGAGTTCTCGATCCTCTTCCACGAAGGCGAGAAGGACAACATCCACATCTCGATCGTGGCCCAGAGGGTGATCCTGGTCGTGATCTTCGACGAGCGCTCCTCGCTGGGCCTGGTGCGGCTGAGGGTCAAGAAGGCCGCCCAGGAGCTGACCGACTGTTTCCACACCATCATGGAGAAGGTGGAGCGGGAGCGGCAGGCCGCTGGAGCGACCTTCGAGAGCCCGTTTGCCGAGATCACCGACGAAGACATCGACAGCCTCTTCAGCGAGTAGGAAGGCCGGGGCGAGCAGGCCATGACCTTCATCAACTACGCCTCGCGAGAGATCAACTGCAAGATCGTCTACTACGGCCCCGGCCTCTGCGGAAAGACCACCAACCTGCAGCACATCTACGACAAGACCAACCCGGGGGCCAAGGGCAAGCTGATCTCGCTCGCCACCGAGACCGACCGTACGCTGTTCTTCGACTTCCTGCCTCTCGAGCTCGGAACGGTCCGTGGCTTCAAGACCCGCTTTCATCTCTACACCGTTCCGGGCCAGGTCTTCTACGACGCCAGCCGGAAGCTGATCCTGAAGGGCGTGGACGGCGTGATCTTCGTGGCCGACAGCCAGGTCGAGCGGATGGACGCCAACGTGGAGTCGATCGCGAACCTGGTGATCAACCTGCAGGCCCAGGGCTACGACCTGATGAGCATCCCGTACGTTCTCCAGCTCAACAAGCGCGACCTGCCCAACGTGGCGCCGGTGGCGGAGATGAAGCGGCTTCTGGCCCGGAAGAACGAGCCGACGGTCGAGGCAGTGGCGGCAACCGGGGTGGGTGTGTTCGACACGCTGAAGGCGGTAGCCAAGCTGGTGTTGGCCGACCTCACCAAGACCGGGTAGCCCTCCCCGGCCCGGCGGCTGGTTTGACAGGGCCGCCGACGACGACTAAACTCCGCGTTTGTCGTCCTGACAGCCGTTCCTCAGTAGCTCAATGGTAGAGCATCCGGCTGTTAACCGGAGGGTTGTAGGTTCGAGTCCTACCTGAGGAGCCACTCTCCCCGGTCTCCGGCTGTCTCCTGCACCGGACGACTGGCCTTTAGCTTGCCACTCGCCGCGACCAAGCTAGTGTGGCCTCTTCTGCGGCCGTTCTGAATCCAGACCTCCTGACATAGGCACCTAACCCCGCGCCGGTGCGAACTGCGCCCCAGAAGGGTGCGTACCCAATCCTGTCCGGTCTTTTGGGTTGAGGGGAGGTAGGTCCAAGCTGTTCATAGGGTTGACGGGAGGCGGTGCGGACCCAAACCTGTCCGGTTTGCCCCCATCGACTCACGAAAGGGGGTAGACAGGTGGCGTGCCTGTCCAGCAGGAGTTGTCGCTTGAGCCGCCGCCGGCGTCGGGGACCGTGTTCATCAACGGTCGCTGTCGGCTGCGGATGGAGGGGGATCAGCGCGTGATCGTGGTGGGGGGCGTGCCCGTCCACCACTACGTGGTCGGTGACCGCACGGCGGAGGCCTATGCCCGTGTGGTGCTGGTCCACTCAGGGATGGCGACGCAGGTGGAGGTGGCGAGGGCGTTGGGCTGCTCCGAGCGCACGG
>CAZNNH010000317.1:0-3294 GCA_964574335.1 uncultured Acidobacteriota bacterium
CGTGGAGCCTCGGCAGCTCCTCAGCCGCCTCCTCGGCGCCGCCACACGGGGCGATCAGCCCGAGCCCCGCCGCCAGCAGCGTCAGGCGCAGCATTCTCATCTCTTCTCCTTCTTCCGGCGGATCCCCTGCTTCCGCCACAGCCCGGCGGAGCTCAGCACCAGCTCCCCGTGCTTGACCCCCTTGAGGCCGACCAGGTGCTCGGCCAGGTGCCGCAGCTCGGAGGGACGACCCCGTAGCGCCTGCAGCTCGAGGCACAGCTTCTCGTCCAGGTGGACGTGGAGGGTGGCCAGCACCCGGGCGTGATGGTGATGGCCGGTCTCCACCAGCCGGTCGGCCAGCTCCCGCTGCTCGTGGTCGTAGACCAGGGTGAGGCTGGCCACCGCCTCCTGGTCCTCGCGCTCGGCCTGGTCCTCGACCAGCCGGCGGCGGATCAGGTCCCGGATCGCCTCCGACCGGTTGCCCAGCCCGCCCCGCTCCACCAGCCGGTCGAACTGGCGGAGCAGGTCCTTCTCGATCGCCAGGCTGACCCTCTCCAGCTCCATCGCCCCTCCCGACGTCGGTATTACGAACGCTGGGATTTTACTACCAAGGCGGCGTCTGGCAACCGGACCTTGACCCGCCCGGACCGGGTGCGTAAGAATACAACTGGTAGGAGTAAGACATGCGCATCACGTCGAAAGGGCAGGTGACGATCCCGATCGAGATCCGTCAGCGGCTCGGCCTGCTGCCGGACACGGAGGTCGAGTTCGAGGTGGTCGGGACCGCGGTCCGGGTCCGGAGAGCGGCAAACCGACGAACCCGCGGGCAAGCCTTGGTCGAGCGGATGCGGGGCCGTGCCTCCACGAAGCTGACTACGGATGAGATCCTGGCGCTCACCCGGGGCTAGCAGCTAGCCGATGCCGGCGATCCTGGTCGACAGCAACGTTCTGCTGGACGTGCTGACCGGCGACCCACGCTGGCACTCTTGGTCGGCGGGCGCTCTCTCGGAAGCAGCGGATGAGGCGACTCTGGTGGTGAACCCGCTGGTCTACGCGGAGATCTCGATCGGCTTCGACCGGATCGAGGATCTCGACCGGGCGCTGCCCCCCGAGTACTTTCGTCGCGAGCCGCTCCCCTGGGAGGCCGCCTTCCTGGCCGGAAGATGCTTCGTCGAGTACCGACGTCGCGGCGGCGGCAAGCGCTCGCCGCTACCGGACTTCTACATAGGCGCCCACGCGGCCGTGTCCGGCATGCCGCTGCTCACTCGTGACCCCAGACGGTATCGGACCTACTACCCCAAGCTTCGCCTGATCGCCCCGGGGTGAGCGTCTCGTTCCCGGGCGTCCGCGAGCCCACAGCTGACCTGTGGCCCATCACCGAGAGGTGTCACGCCACGCGGCGGCACCCGCGGCGCGCCGGTAGTTCGGGTAGGAGAGGCGACGAGGCGGGGTCAGGCGAGGGTCCATCCGTCGCATCAGCTCGGTGGTGGCGTGATGGGCCAGACGAAGCGGCTCGGGGAGCCGGTAGCGCCCGCCGACCTGCAGGACGAGGCGCACCGCCGAGTCGACGTCGGTCAGGTGTCCGGGCGAGACGAACACCGGCGCCACCCGGTCCCGGGTCCGCAGCACCGCACCCACCACGTCGCCGTCGAGGACCAGGTCGGCGCGGCCGCCTCGCTGCGGCGACACCTCTCCGTGCTCTCCCACCAGCCGGGACTTGGCGCAGCCTACGGTGGGTCTCGCCAGCAGCAGGCCGGCGTGGCAGGCGAGGCCCAGCCGGCGGGGATGGGCCAGGCCCTGCCCGTCGAAGAGAAAGGCGTCGGGTGCCGCCCGAAGCCGCGCAAAGGCGCCCAGCAGGGGCGGCAGCTCGCGGAAGCTGAACAGCCCCGGGATGTACGGGAACCGGGCGATCTGGACCGCGGTGGTCGTCTCGACCAGATCCATGCCCGGCAGGCGGACGACCACCACCGCCGCGTACATGCGGTGGGTGCGCCGCGAGTAGGCGACGTCCGCGGCGGCGACCACCCGCGGCTCACGGCGCAGTGGTTGAAGCGACAGCCGGCCGCGCAGGTCGCGCTGGATCTCGAGCGCCTCCCGGGTCGAGACCCGCCAGGGATGGAGCTGGGCGATCCGCATGCGCGGCCTCCCGGGGTCCGCCCGCTCAAGCGTGGCGGCAGTAGGCGAGGTAGGTCGACGACAGGAAGAAGGAGCGCCAGTCGTTGTCCCGCTCGTCCATGGCCAGGGACAGCTCCATGAAGCGCTCCGGGGACGCCTTCTGCAGGAGCGGCGGCAGGGCGTGGTGACGGTAGAAGTCGAGGCGCTCCACCCGCAGACCCACTCCAGACAGCAGCTCCGGCAGCTCGAGCGGGTTGTGGTAGCGGTAGACGATGTCGTCGATGCCGGGCGCCGCGCCGCCCCCCTTGCGCTCGGGTGGCAGGTTCAGGTCGAAGCGCGCCTTCAGGAACTCGTCGAGCACCGCTGCGTCACCGCCCTCCCGAAACTCCCGGAACAGCTCGCCGAACAGCTCGAAGGAGGGGCGGTTGAAGGTCACCAGGGCAAACAGCGGATTGCGGAACGAAAGCACCATCAGGCCTTCCGGCTCCAGGCACCCCTTCATCAGAGAGAGGGCGGCGTTGTCGTCGGTCACGTGCTGGAAGACGCCGAGCGCCAGCACCAGCTCGAACCGCCGGTCCGGGTAGGCGGCCCTCTCGGTCACCGAGCCCACCCGGTACTCGGCCCGCAGCCCCTTCTCGGCGGCCCGGTCCCGGGCGTAGTCGAGGAGCTCCGGAGCGAGGTCGAAGCCGACGATCTCGCCGCCCGGCTCGGCCAGTTCCTGGCTCGGGATCCCCACCCCGCAGCCCACGTCGAGGATGGAGCGGCGCTTGACCTTCTGCGCCTCCAGGTACTTGCGGATCCGGGCCAGCCGGATCCGCGAGAACGGGTAGCCCTTCGGGTCCTGGTACTCGTCGATCCAGGTCTTGACCTGGCTCGAGTAGTGCTTCTGAACCGCCTGCTCGGCCCGCTCGTCCTTCAAGATCCCTCCCTCTCGCTCTCGAACAGCCCGTGCTGCAGCAGGCCACGGCTCAGGAACTGGACGTCCTCCCAGCGGTAGCCGAAGCGGTCGGCGATCTCCAGCAGGCTGGTCTTTCCGTCGGAGTAGGAGAAGACGTCCTCCATCATCTTGTTGAGGTCACGCTTGGCGCTGCCCCCGGCGGCCGGCGGGTCGTGGAAGAGGTCGTAGCGGGTCAGGAACGGCTGCCCGAAGAGGAAGTCGGCCGGACGCAGGATCTCGTCCTGGTCGACCACGCTCAGCAG
>CAZNNH010000318.1:0-3205 GCA_964574335.1 uncultured Acidobacteriota bacterium
TCGCCACCTCTGGTGGTGGACCCGGATAGGTTCTACCGCTTTGGCGAAAAATACGATGCAAAGCACCAAATACGAATTTCGAAATTCGAAACAAAGCCGAAATTCGAATGTTCGAATGACAAAAACAAAGCCAAAAATTTACCTAAAGCGCCTATGTATTGCAGGCTTT
The DNA here is from genome assembly GCA_964574335.1 of uncultured Acidobacteriota bacterium. Taxonomy (GTDB): domain Bacteria; phylum Acidobacteriota; class Vicinamibacteria; order Fen-336; family Fen-336; genus CAZNNH01. The sequence goes on from CAZNNH010000318.1 coordinate 170, forward strand.
TTTGTATGTTGGACATAGTACAATTATGGTTTAAAATTTCAAATTTTGGTTATTCGAATTTATTTCGGATTTCGTGCTTCGGATTTCGAATTTAGGTTCCAAATTGCTTCTTGCCCCCTGTCAGTGGCTTCCTGAGGCCACTCGTTTACATATTGCGCCGATACTTTCCCCCCACCTCATACAAGGCCCGGGTAATCTGTCCCAGAGAGCATGTCTTAACAACTTCCATGAGTTCGGCAAATATATTGCCGCCGGACAGTGCCGTTTGCTGGAGACGTCCGAGGGACGCCGGGGCCTGTTTTTCATTGCGCTTTTTAAATGCCTCAAGACGCGCAAGCTGCGACTGTTTTTCGGCTTCGGTCGCCCGGGTCAGTTCAACACATTCGGCCAACTGTTCCAGGTTGGCGTCCGGATCACGGAAGGTATTTACGCCGATGATCGGCAGCTCCCCGGTGTGCTTTAAGCTCTCATAATAGATCGATTCTTCCTGAATTTTGCTTCGCTGATAACCGGTTTCCATCGCCCCCAGTACGCCGCCGCGTTCGGTAATCCGGTCGAATTCCATTAAAACCGCTTCTTCCACCAGGCGCGTCAATTCATCGACCACGAAGCTGCCTTGGACCATGTTTTCATTTTTGGCAAGACCCCACTCCCGGTTGATAATCAATTGAATGGCCAAGGCCCGCCGAACCGATTCGTGGCTCGGGGTGGTGATGGCTTCATCAAAAGCGTTGGTGTGCAGGCTGTTGCAGTTGTCATAGATGGCACACAGGGCCTGGAGGGTGGTTCGAATGTCGTTGAACTGAATATCCTGGCTGTGCAGGGAACGCCCGGAAGTCTGGATGTGGTATTTCAACATTTGGCTGCGAACCGAGCCGGCATATTTTTGTTTTAAGGCAATGGCCCAGATGCGTCTGGCGACTCGGCCGATGACCGTATATTCCGGGTCCATGCCGTTGGAAAAAAAGAATGACAGGTTGGGTGCAAAGCTGTCGATGGGCATGCCCCGAGACAGGTAATATTCCACATAGGTAAATCCGTTGGCCAGTGTAAGGGCCAGCTGGGTGATCGGGTTGGCACCGGCTTCGGCGATGTGATACCCTGAAATGGACACCGAATAGAAATTGCGCACATGGTTTTGAATGAAATATTCCTGGATATCTCCCATCATTTTTAATGCAAATTCGATTGAGAAGATACAGGTGTTCTGCCCTTGATCCTCTTTCAGAATATCGGCCTGAACAGTGCCGCGCACGTTGGACAGTACTTCAGAACGGATGTTGCCGGCTTCCTGTTCGGTGGGCTTGCGGCCGTTTTCCAGTCTAAAGGCATCGATCTGTTGATCGATGGCGGTGTTTAAAAACATGGCCAGCATAATGGGTGCGGGGCCGTTGATGGTCATGGACACGGACGTATTGGGTGCACACAGATTAAAACCGTCATATAGAACTTTGACGTCATCTATGGTGCAGATGCTGACGCCGGAAGTGCCTACCTTGCCGTAAATGTCCGGACGCCGGTCCGGATCATAGCCGTAGAGGGTCACCGAATCAAATGCCGTCGACAGGCGTTTGGCGTCGTAATTTTCGGACAGAAGCTTGAATCTGCTGTTGGTTCTGGCAGGGTCGCCTTCCCCGGCGAACATCCGGGTCGGATCTTCGTCAACACGTCTTAATGGAAACACTCCGGCGGTAAAGGGAAAGCGTCCCGGCACATTTTCTTGTCTGAGCCAGGTGTAGATTTCACCGGGATCCTTGAACCGCGGCAGGACAATTTTGGGAATCCGGGTCTGTGCCAGTGATCGATGATACAACGGAATTCTATTTTCGCGGCCTCGAACCTGATAGACAAGTTCGTCTTTGCCGTAGGTTTCTTTGATCGCATCCCATTCGTTCAAGAGATGCGTGGTATCCTTGTCCAGCAAGCTTTCGGCTTTGGCGATTTCCGCCTTGAGCCGCACCAAAAGGTCGGGCGTATCGGCTTTTGAATTGTCTTTGCCGACGGCTTTGGCGGTTTCTGCAAGATGCCAGACGTTACGAACCCGATCCGCCTGCCGGAGCGTCTCTTGGTGATACGCTCTGAGCATGTCCGCGATTTCGGAAAGATAACGGGTACGTTCCGGCGGGATAATGATGGTTTTGGATGTCGACGTGCGATGTTCGGGCTTTGGCAACCTGGAATTGAACCGGACTTTTGTTTTTTCAGCCAGGGTATCCAGAATACAATGATACAAAGCCGTAACGCCGTCATCATTGAATTTGGAAGCAATGGTCCCAAAAACGGGCATCTGTTCGGGTGACCGGTTCCAGTCCTTGCGGTTGCGTTGCACCTGCTTGCGGACATCGCGTATGGCATCTTCGCCGCCCCGCTTCTCGTATTTGTTGACGGCAACCAGATCGGCAAAGTCGAGCATGTCGATTTTTTCCAACTGGGAAACTGCGCCGAACTCACTGGTCATGACATAGACCGACATGTCCACCAAGTCGACAATGCTTGAATCGCCCTGGCCAATGCCGGCTGTCTCTGCGATAATCAGGTCAAATCCGGCGGCCTTGACGACATTAACGGCATCAGCCAGCGCAAGGGGAATTTCGGTTTGCGAATGTCGGGTTGCCAGGCTCCGCATGTAAACCCTTGGATTGTCAATGGCGTTCATGCGGATTCTGTCCCCTAAAAGCGCTCCACCGGTTTTGCGCCGTGACGGATCGCAGCTGATAATTGCCAGATTTAAGTCTTTGTTGTCATGAAGCAGTCTGAGAATCAGTTCATCGGTCAGGGACGATTTGCCGGCTCCTCCGGTTCCGGTGATGCCGATCACCGGAATTTTACGCTTTCCGGTCTTTTTTGATATTTCGGATCTGAGTCCGGCCAGATTTCCGTTTTCCTCTGCCTTGGCCTGTTCAACCGCTGTAATCAGGTTGGCGACCAGGTATTTGTTATCTGCAGAAAGGTTTTTGACATCCAACCTTTCCATTTGAACGGTGGGAAAGTCCATATATTGGAGCATGTGGTGAATCATGCCCTGGAGCCCCATTC
>CAZNNH010000319.1:0-3181 GCA_964574335.1 uncultured Acidobacteriota bacterium
AGTCCGAGGCGATCAAGAACATCGCCAACAACGGCCGTTCGCTCTTCGGCTTCGTCACGCTGGTGCCCGGCGTGGTGGCCAACAACGGGACCGAAAACCCGACCAGCGCCGAGCAGTTCACCACCAACGGGCTGCGCAACACCCAGAACAACATCACCATCGACGGCGTCACCAACGTCGACACCGGCAACAACGGCAGCTACATGGTGTCGACCAACATCGACGCCATCGAGGAGTTCAAGGTCCTGACCAACTCCTACCAGGCCGAGTTCGGCCGCGCCGCGGGCGGACAGATCCAGATGGTCACCAAGAGCGGCACCCAGGAGTTCCACGGATCCGGCTACTGGTACGGCCGTCGCTCCAGTTGGGACGCCAACAGCTGGACCAACAACCGGTCCGAGATCGAGGCGGCCGAGTCCTCGCGCAACGACTACGGCTACACCCTCGGCGGCCCGGTCTACATCCCCGGGGTCTTCAACCAGGACAAGAAGAAGCTGTTCTTCTTCTGGAGCCAGGAGTGGCAGAAGCGCAACGACCCGGTGAGCGCGCAGCTCTCGCGGGTGCCGACCGCCCTCGAGCGTCAGGGCAACTTCTCGCAGAGCGTCGACAACAACGGCAACCCCTGGCCCTACATCAGGGACTGGACCACCGGGCTGCCCTGCGGTCCCGACAACACCAGCGGCTGCTTCTCGTACCAGGGCGTCCTCGGGTGGATCCCGCCCGATCGCCAGTACCAGCCCGGTATCAACGCCCTCAACGTCTACCCGGATGCCAACTACTCCGAGCCCGGCAGCATCAACAACTACCGGAGCCAGGATCCCACCGACGCGCCGCGACGCGAGGAGCTGATTCGCCTGGACTTCCAGCCCACCGACAACTGGCGCATCACCGGCCGCTACATGCAGAACAAGGACTTCCAGACGCGGCCCTACGGCACCACCTGGGCCGGCACCGGCAGCAACAACCTGAACGACACCGGCTGCACCTACGACAACCCGGGCCGCAACTGGATGGTCTCGGCCACCGGCGTGCTCAACAACACCACCTCGCTCGAGCTCACCGTCGGCAGCGCTCACAACTCGCTCACCTTCGACCTCACCAACCAGAATCTGCGGCGCGCCGCCGCCGGGCTGGACGACATGCCCCTGCTCTACCCGGGCGCGGTCCAGGACGACTACATCCCCGACATGATCTTCAACGGAGGGCGTGTGGGCGGGCAGGCCGGCCGCTACCAGACCAACAACGGCCCGTTCCAGAACGAGAACACGACCTACGACATCATGGCCAACCTGACCAAGGTCTGGGGCTCGCACACCGCCAAGTTCGGGGCCTTCTACCAGAGCTCCTTCAAGCCCCAGACCGCGTTCATCGCCTTCAACAGCCAGATCAACTTCACCGACAACACGGCCAACCCGTACGACACCGGGTTCAGCTACGCCAACGGGGCGATCGGGGCCTTCCAGACCTACACCCAGGCCAACCGCTATGCCTATCCCGAGTGGATCTACAAGAACTACGAGTGGTATCTGCAGGACAACTGGAAGGCGAGCTCGAAGCTGACCCTCGACTACGGCGTCCGCTTCTACTACATGACGCCGCAGTACGACCAGACGCTGCAGGTCTCGACCTTCATCCCCGGGGACTTCGACTACGCCAACGCGGCGACCCTGTACTACCCGGCGATCGTCAACGGCCAACGGGTGGGGATCGACCCCGCCACCGGCCAGACGGTCGAGGAGCGGTTCATCGGCCGGCTCACCCCGGGCTCGAACCGGTTCAACGGCACCTACGACGCCGGCCAGGGCATCAGCGACACGATGCAGAACGGGAACGCCTTCAAGGTGTCTCCGCGCTTCGGCTTCGTGCTGGACCTCTCCGAGAACGCCACCGCCATCCTGCGCGGCGGCTTCGGGATCTTCTACGACCGGCCGATGGGCAACGTGGTGTTCAACCAGAGCGGCAACGCCCCGGCGACGCTGGTCTCGACGCTCAACTACGGCCTCCTCACCGATCTCGCCTCGGCGGGCGGCGACCCCGACACGACGCTCTCCCTGACCCCCACCGCCTACGACTTCACGCCGCCGCGGGTCATCGCCTGGAACGTCGGCTTCCAGAAGAAGCTGTGGAAGTCGCTGGTCTTCGACCTGTCCTACGTCGGCTCGAAGTCGGACCACCTGGTCAGCCTGGAGCAGATCAACGACGTCCCGCTAGGCGCGGCCTGGCAGCCTGAGAACCAGGACCCGACCACGGGCAGCGCGCTGTCCACCGACTTCATGAGGCCCTACCAGGGCTACGGCGCCATCAACATGTACGACTACAAGGGCTTCTCCAACTACCACTCGCTGCAGACCTCGCTCCAGCGTCGCTTCGACAACGGGATCATGGTCTCGGCCTTCTACGTCTGGAGCAAGGCGCTCGGAATCGCCGACGGCGACTACAGCCAGATCTTCCCCAACGTCCCCGAGGAGGAGAACCGCCGGCTCAACTACTCCTACGTCAACACCGACCGGCCCCACAACTTCGTGGTCAACTTCGTCTACCAGACCCCCAAGATCGCGGACGGCGCCGCCGGCGTGATCTTGAACGACTGGCAGATCTCGGGCATCTATCGGTGGGTGAGCGGCACGCCGTACGCCGTCAACTTCTCGGTCCCCGGCGTCAACAACCAGACCCTCACCGGCTCGCCCGCCTACAACGGGCGCGTGGTCGTCGCCTGTGACCCCGGCTCCGGGAGCAGCAGTGACCCGTACGTCCAGCTCAACACCGGCTGCTTCGCGCCGCCTCAGGTGGGTAGCGTGGGCGACGAGTCGGCCCGGTACTTCGTGCACGGACCCGGGATCAACAACCTCGACCTGTCCGTCTCGAAGACCTTCGTGGTCAAGGACCGGATCCGGATGGAGATCCGTCTCGATGCCTTCAACGCGTTGAACCACACCCAGTTCTCGGGCGTGAACAACACCGTGGGCTTCACCAGCCTGAGCGACTCCAGCGTGACGAACCTCCCCTATGACCAAAGCGGGAACCTGGTCCGGCAGAGCGGCTTTGGCACCATCAACGGGGTGCGTCCTCCGCGGACCATCCAGTTGGTGACCCGTCTGACGTTCTAGTTCACTCAACCACTCTCACGACGTTCCGGGAGCCGGCGCCGGCAGGCGCCGGCTCCCCTTCTTCGTTGGAGGGA
>CAZNNH010000320.1:0-3159 GCA_964574335.1 uncultured Acidobacteriota bacterium
GGAGCTGCCCCAATGCCGGCGAGCCGGTCAACATCATGACCGGCAACGTCTGGCTGGATCAGGTCGATGTGGAGCTTCCCACGGCCGGCGAGCCGATCGTGTTCAGCCGGAGCTACAACAGCCAGGCGGCCGTCGAGGGCACGCTGAGCGACTTCGGGCTGGGATGGACGCACCCGTATGCGGGTCCTACCCTGACCTCCCTCCCCGGTGGGGTGCTGCGCCTCGACCAGGCGGACGGCGTTCCCATGTACTACGTCGACGGAGACGCGGACGGGAAGTTCACGGCGACGGTTCCGGTGACCGACACCAGTTGGATCCAGGCCGGCGACAACAAGTACATCCGCCACTTCCGCGAGGGCGGGACGGAGACGTACAGCGTCAAGGGCGCCCTGAATCGAAAGGTCGACGCCGGGGGTGGGGAGACGGTCCTGGTCTACGATCCGGAGGAACTGACCCTGACGATCACGGGGCCGGGAGGCCGCGAGGTCGTCATTCAGTACGACGACGAGGAGGACTACGGCCGCCGGATCGTCGGCCTTTCGGGGCCTGATGGTGACATCGCCACGTACGGCTACGACCAGGACGGGCTCCTGGAGACGGTCGACTACCCCGACAACAGCGGCTACACCTTCGCCTACGACGAGGACGGCCAGCTCCTCTTGGTGACGGATCGGACCGGGCGCATCGTCGAGAAGCACACCTACGTCGACCATCAGGCCCGCACGTCCTCTCTGGCGGACGGGATCGAGCAGCTCACCTTCTCTTACAGTCCCGGCCAGACCACCATCGTCGATGCGCAGGGGAACGAGACGGTCTGGGAGTGGGCGGAGTACGAGGGTATGAGGAAGCCGACCCGTCGGACCGGCCCGTGCGGCTCCTGCGGCGGCGGGTCCGAGGTCGAGCAATGGTTCTACTACCCTGACGGACGCCTGAACATCCACATCGACGCCGAGGAAAACAGCACGACGTACGCGTACAACGGCCACGGCGACCTGGAGACGGTCACGGACCCTCTGGACCACACGACCCGCTACGACTACACGTACGACGAAGAGGGACGGATCACGACCAAGACCCGGACGGCCCCCGACCTGGGGACGGTCACGTGGACGTACTTCGCGAGCGGCCTGGTGGAGTCGATCGTCGAGAAGGTCAACGACACGGAAGACCGGAGCACGTCTTTCACCTACCTGGGGCTGAAGGTGGACACGATCACCGACCCGCTCGAGAAGGTGACGCGCTTCTACTACTACCCGGAAGGCGACCTCGAGGACACGGTGGATCCGGAGGGGAACACCACCCATTTCACCTACGACGCGATGGGCCGTCGCAATGGGGTGCGGGACCCTCTGATGCACTGGACCTGGACGTGGTATGAGGGCCGTGGCCGCGTGGAGCGGATCATCAACAACGACGGGACCTACACCCAGTTCAAGTACGACGCTGCGGGTCGGCGTGAGGCGGTGATCGACCCGCTCCGGCGCCGGACGGAGTACCGGTACGACGCGTACGGACGGCTGCGGGAGGTCGAGGATCCCGCGAAGGGGACGACGGTCTACGGCTACGACAGCCTGTCCCGACTCACGTCGATCAGGGACGCGATGAAGCACACGACCTCGTTCACGCCCGACGCCAGCGGGCGGACCGAGCGGGTCACGTATGAGGACGGCTCGTTCGAGGCGTTCACGTACTATCCCACCGGCCGGCTGTGGACGAAGACGGACCGGAACGGCGTGACGACCACGTACGTGTACGACGACGCGGGCCGGCTCGAGACGAAGACGTACTCGGACGGGACGCCGGCGGTGAGCTACGGCTACGACGACGCGGATCGGATGGTGTCGGCGAGCAACGGCAGCGACACGCTCGGCTGGGACTACGACTTCGCGGGTCAGGTGTTGTGGGAAACGAGTGCCAGGAACGGAACGACGGTCAGCTACGACCGCTACCTGGACGGGAAGACCTGGCAGGTCAAGCTCGACGGTACGCTGTTCGTGGAGTACGGCTACGACGACGCCTCCCGCCTGCGCACGATCGCCCGGGGCTCCAACACGTTCGTGATCACCCCTGATGCCGCGTCCCGCCGGGAGTCGCTGGCCTTCCCGAACGGCGTGACGACCAGCTATCAGTACGACGACCTGAACCGGCTCGAGCAGATCGAGGCGGTCCTTGGAGGCGTGGGGGTGATCGATCGGTGGGTCTACACCCACGATGATGCCGGGAACCGCAAGTCCAAGGTGGGGTTGGAGTACGCCGAGGAGTATGGGTACGATCTTCTGTATCGCCTGGAGACGGTGGAACGGACCGGAGCTGGTGGCCAACACTGGGGTTTCAGCTACGACAAGGTGGGCAACCGGACCGGGGAGCAGACGGGCGACGTGGCGCTGCGAGCCGTGTTCGACGAGATGAACCGGCTGGAGACCCGCGAGGCGGGGGGACCGCTGCGGGTCAAGGGGTCCCTGGACGAGCCGGGGACGGTGTGGGTGAACGGGGAGAGCGCTCGGATGCTGCCCGGGAACGAGTTCGAGTCGGTGATCGAGACCACGCCGGGCAGCAACACGTTCAGCGTCACCGCCAAGGACGGCAACAACAACGAGAGCACCGAGGCGTACGGGGTCACGGTGTCGGCGACTCCCGTGAGCTACTCGTTCGATTCCAACGGCAACCTGATCGGGAAGACCGACGGTGCGGACACGTGGACGTACGCGTGGAATGCGGAGAACCAGCTTATTCGGGTCTGCCTGAACACCTCACCCTGCGACTCCGACGCCGTGGCCATTGCCAGCTTCAAGTACGACCCCCTGGGGAGGCGGGTTGAGAAGGCCGTGGGGGGTGTGACGCACACGTATGCCTACGATGGGATCGACATCCTCCAGGAGACGATCAGCGACGGTGGGACGACGACCACCTACCGCTACATCCACGGGCCGGGGATCGACGAGCCGCTGGCGCGGGAGGATGTCGGCCTTGGGACGCTGACCTACTACCACGCGGATGGTCTGGGAAGCATCGTGAAGATGACGGACCAGACAGGAAGCATCGTGCACGCCTACCAGTACGATGGCTGGGGGAACATCGAGGTCGGGGAGAGCCGGGCTGGGTACGCCTTCACAGGTAGGGAGTGGGATCCGGAGATTGGGCTCTACTACCACCGGGCCA
>CAZNNH010000321.1:0-3158 GCA_964574335.1 uncultured Acidobacteriota bacterium
GACCACGCCACCAGCCTGGTGCTCGAGGCCGGGGCCGGCACCGGCAAGACCACGCTGCTGGTGGACCGGATCCTGGAGCTGGTGGTCTCAGGACACGCCCCGCTCGAGCGCATCGTGGCCGTGACCTTCACCGAGAACGCCGCCACCACGCTCAAGCTGCGCCTGCGCGAGGAGCTCGAGGCGCGACGGGCCGAGGTCTCCTTGGGGACAACGGAACGGAACCGGGTGGCGCTGGCCCTGGAGACGCTGGAGCGCGCGCCGATCTCCACCATCCACGCCCTGTGCGCGGCGATGCTCCAGGAGCGTCCGCTGGAGTGCGGGGTGGTGCCGGGCTTCCGGGTGGCCGACGACGCCCAGACCGACCTGCTCTTCGCCGCCGCCTGGGACGAGTGGCTGGCCGACCGGCTGGTGACGGGCGATCCGGTGCTGGTGGAGGCGCTGGATCAGGGGATCCCGCTGGAGGCGACCAGCAGCTACGGGGAGCGGGGCTCGCTGCGCGGCCTGGCGCGGACGCTGATCGACCAGCGCGACCTGCAGCCGCTGGTGGGCCAGGCCCCCGATGTCCTGGCCTGGCGCGAGGATCTGCGGGCACGAGCCCTCCGCGGCCTCGAGCTGTGCCAGGGCATCCCCGAGGCCGACGCCCTGGCCGCCCGCCTGCGACAGCTCGGCGAGTTCGCCGTGGCCTCTGAGCCGCTCGAGGGCGAGGCGCTGGCCGCCCACCTCCGACGTCTGCCCACCATCCCCCGAAACCTGGGCTTCCGGCCGCGGTGGGGCACGGACGCCGCGCTCGAAGAGGCCCGGGGCATCGCCGCCTGGACCCACGAGGCCCAGCAGCGCTGGAGCGCGGCGCTGGGCGCCTCGCTGCACGGCGACCTGACTCAAGCGCTGCTCTCCGTGGTAGCCGGCTACGAGCGACGCAAGCAGCAGGCGGGCGTGCTGGACTTCCTGGACCTCCTGGTCAAGACCCGGCGAGCCCTCAAGGAGCGCGAGGGTGTGCGCGGCTACTTCCGCGAGCGCTACCGCTACCTGCTGATCGACGAGTTCCAGGACACCGACCCGCTGCAGGTCGAGATCGCCGAGCTGCTGGCCGGCGAGGCGCCGGGGCGGCTGGTGGTGGTGGGCGATGCCAAGCAGTCGATCTACCGCTTCCGCCGGGCCGAGGTCCGCCTGTTCCAGCGTCTGTCCCGCCAGGCCGCCACCCGGGACGGCTGGGACGTGGTGCCGCTGTTCCAGAACTTCCGCTCCCGGCCCGCCATCATCCGCTTCGTCAACCGCGCCTTCGCCGAGCTGATCCAGGCCTCCGACGAGAGCGGCCAGCCGCCCTACGGTGCGATCGTCCCGCCCCCGGGGCTCGAGGAGGGCCCGGCGGTGGTTGGGCTCCGCTTCGAGGCGCCGTTCGCGGAGCGGACCGACCTGCTGGAGGCCGAGGCGGGAGCGCTCGCTCGCCTGATCGCAGCGGCGGCCCGCGGCCACTATCGCGTGCGCGACCCCGCCACCGGCCAGCCGCGGCCCAGTCGGGGCGGTGACGTGATGGTGCTGGTGCGCCGCCTCACCCAGCTCCGCCCCCTCGAGGAGAGCCTGGAGGCGGCCGGCCTGCGGTTTGCCGTGGAGGGGGGCAAGTCGTTCTTCGATCGCCAGGAGGTCCACGAGGTGCTGGCGGTGCTCCACGCGGTCGAGGACCCGAGCGACCGGGTCTCGCTGGTGGCGGCGCTACGCTCGTCGTTCTTCGGGGTGAGCGATCGCGATATCGTCAGCCACAGCCTGTCGGGCGGACGGCTGCGCCTGGGGCCGGTGGACGGCGAGCGTCCCGGCGCCGCCGGCCTGGCCCCGGCCCTGCGACTGCTGGAGCGGCTGCACGAGGAGCGGACCCGGCGGACGCCGGCGGCCCTGCTCGAGGTGCTCTACGACGAGACGCGCATCGCCGCCGCCCTGACCGGGAACCGCCGCGGCGAGGCGGCGCTGGCCAACCTGGAGAAGGTGGTGGCGCTGGCCCGCCAGTCGGTGGACCTGGGAGTGCTGACGCTGCGCGGCTTCGTGGCCCTGCTCAAGGAGCGCATCGCCGGCGCCCGCGAGGAGCCGGACCTGCCCCCGTCGCGGGTGGGCGACCCCGACACGCTGCGCATCCTCTCCATCCACAAGGCCAAGGGGCTGGAGGCGCCGATCGTGGCCCTGCACGACACCGCCGACAGCTTCCTGGCCCGCAACGACGTGATCGCGCTGTGGGAGGAGGGGCAGGTGGCGATCGGGTTCCGCAAGGGCTGCCAGCCGCCGGGCTGGGACGAGCTGACGCGCCTGGACCAGAGACGGGCCTGGGCCGAGGCGCGACGCCTGCTCTACGTGGCCTGCACCCGGGCCCGCGACCTCCTGGTGATCCCCAAGCCGCCGGCCGACGCCCGGATCGGCGACTTCTGGAAGGACCTGATCGAGAAGCTCCCGGCCCACTCCGACGAGGACGTCGAGCTGGTCGATGCCGACACCCTTCCCGAGCCGTCGGTGGAGAGCACCGGACCCGACCTGCGCGCGCTGGCGCTGGCCGGCGGCGGAGACGCGGTGGCGACGCAATGGGACGCGGAGCGCGAGGAGCGGATCGCCGCCGGGCGCTGGCGTCCGTTCCGCCCGATCGCGGTCACCGAGCGCATCGCCGCCGAGGCGCCGCCGAGGGTCGAGGTCGGCGCCGGCACGCTCAGGGGTCGGGAGTACGGGCGCCTGGTGCACCAGGTCCTGGAGTGGATCCCCCTCGACGTGGCCGAGCCGGAGCGTGCGGCCCTTTCGATGGCCTCGGCGCTCGCTCCCCGCCTGGGCCTCGGGGAGGCGGAGGCCGAGGACGCCGCCGACGCCGTGGCGCGGGTGCTGGCGATGCCGCTGCTCGATCGCGCCCGGCGCTCGCCCCACGTGCTGCGCGAGCTGCGGCTGTGGTTCCCGGACGGCAGCGACCTGGTCGAGGGGATGGTCGACCTGGTCTTCCAGGAGGACGACGGCCTGGTGGTCGTGGACTACAAGACCGACGCCATCCGCGACGACCAGGCGGTGGCCCAGGCCGCCCACCACGCGCCGCAGCTCCAGCTCTACGGCCGGGGCCTGGCCCAGGCCACCAAGCGGTCGGTCCGCGAGCGGCTGGTGCTGTTCACGGCGCTCGGCCGTGCCGTGCCGGTCTGAGC
>CAZNNH010000322.1:0-3142 GCA_964574335.1 uncultured Acidobacteriota bacterium
CTTCGGCTCGAGTCCGAGGTCGTCAAGCTGAACTTCCCCGTGGTCTTCAACCGGGCCGGGGCGGCGGTTCCCCTGCCCGCGCTGACGCCGCCGCGGGACCCCGAGCGTGAGGGGGCGACGCTCGAGTCGCTGGGGATCGAACGGCAGGTCTTCCCGATCCTGCTCCAAATGGAGGACCCGCGCAAGGACGGCGGGAAGAAGATAGAGATCGAGCTGCCCGACGGCGAGCCGATCCGGATCCCCAGCGTCCTGGTGATCCCGGGGAACGTCGGCTACCTGAAGCAGTTCTTCTCCGCTCAGCTTTTCGTCGCCAACGGGGCACCGGTGGGGTCCGGGCTCGAGGTCCGGGACGTGACCGGCACGATCCGCCTGCCGGAACCGAACGAGTACGGCGACCGACTGAGCCTGGCCGAGACGACTCACGGTATTCAGCCGGAGACGATGCCGATCGAGGGCGTCGGACCGGATGGTGCGCCTGGCACCGGCGACGACATCGAGGTTCTGCGTCCGCGCGACCAGGGGCAGGCCGAGTTCCTGGTCCGGGGCGACCAGGAGGGCTTCCACACCATCGACTTCGACATCGACGCGACGCTGGAGGGCCTGCCGGTGGGGCCGGTCAACGTCACCGGCAAGGCCAGCGGCGCGGTGCTGGTGCGCAACCCCTACTTCGACCTGGCCTTCACCGTGCCCTCGGTGGTTCGAGACCAGGAGGAGTTCCCGCTCTTCATCACCGTCTCCAACATCGGCCAGGGGACGGCGAACGAGCTCAGCGTCACGCTGGATGCGGCGCGGATGAGCGGCCTCGACCTGCTGGAGCCGGCCGACGGGATCCGCCACATCTACACCCTGGCGCCGGGCGATGCGACCGTGCTGGAGTACCGCTTCCGGAGCCAGCGCACCGGCCGAGTGGTGGCCAGCTACCTCCGGACCGAGACCGACAACGGCACCACCGGAAGCATCAACTTCACCATCGGCGTGGGGGAGCGGAACGTACCGCTCTCGCCCGACACCCTCGCGCTTCCCACCTCGGTCGCGGAGCTTCCCTCGAGTGTCGTTCGGGCCGCGATGCGCGTGCTGGGCCAGGCGTGGAGCCTCGCCAACGCCCCGACCGGCACGCTCCCCGCCGGCGTCCTGCGGACCAGCAAGGCCAACGTCACCGAGAAGGCCCTGGCCCTGGCCGAGGCCGGCCTGCGGGTGACGCTGGGCCAGCCGCTCGAGGCTGCGCTACGCGACCTGGTCAGCGACTTCTATGCCGCCGCCCCCATTGATCCCGGCTTCGACCAGCTCCTCAGGACCACCCAGGCCGGCCACGACCTGACCAAGGTGCTGGGGCTCGAGCTCCAGCAGGCGGTGGCTGACGCCGGAGGCCCCGTTCCCTACGAGGCGGAGCTGGCGGAGGTGGCCGCCTCCGGCCCCGACTTCATCTCGCTCGCGGTCGAGAGCGGGACGGTCGACGTGGGCATCAGCGACGTCTTCGGGAAGGTGAGCTGGCGGCCCGTCGCCGGGCCGGAGCTGGCCCCTAGCGAGGTGGTCGGCGCGGTCCTGGTCCCGCTGGGAGAGGCGGGATCCGCGCCCACGCTGGGCCTGGTGGGCGATCCGAGCCGCTCGCCCTACACGCTGCACCTGGTCGGCCACGGGGGCTCCACCGACCTGTCCGTGACGCTGCCTCGGGGCGATGGCAGCTTCGTGCATGGAACGATACACGACCTCCTGCTGCCCGAGGGCCGGAGCGCCCGCGTGGTCCTGGACCTCGCGAACCCCAACGCTCTGGAGCTCGAGGTCGACGGCGACGGCGACGGCGTCTTCGAGTCCCGGTACGCGATGCTTCGCGACCGTCTGGAGGCCCAGGGCCCGCGCCTGGTCTCGGCGAACGTCATCGGCCCCGAGACGCTGGGGGCGGCTTCGGGATACGGGATGAGCGCGATCTTCCTGTTCGACCGCGTCCTGGACGAGGAGAGCGCCGGCGTCGAAGACAACTACCGCCTGTCGAAGAACCAGGTGATGAGCGCCCAGAGCCAGCTCTCGGGGCGGATGGTCTTCGCCACGCTGGCGATGCCCGAGGGCCGCTACATCCCGGTGGACCTCGAGGTGTCCGGCGTGCTGGATCAGCGGGGCGTCGCCGGCCCCGAGGCCCGCGTGACGCTCGGCGCCCGGATCACCACCCCCGGAGCCGTGGTGACGGGACGGGTGGTGACGGCGGAAGGCGAGCCGGTGGTCGGGGGCGACATCGACTACCACAACTCGCTTGAGGACCACACCTGCGGGTTGGGGGTGGCGGTACTCGTCGCGTCCCAGATCCCCCTGGACGACGACGGGGCCTTCGAGCTGCGCTACGTGCGCCAGAGCCCCTGCGGGTTCCCGTTCAAGCTGTCCACCCGAGACCCCGTCACCGGCCTGGCACGGGAGACGTCGGGGATGGTGCGCAAGGACGGCGAGCGTATCGTGCTCGAGATCGCCCTGCTCGGACGGGGCTCCGTCGTGGGACACGTGCGCGACCTGGACGGCGATCCCGTCGCTGGCGCCAGCGTGGTGGCCCACAGCACCGTGGACACGAGGGTCGGAGGATCGGCCACGACCGACGGCTACGGCTACTACGAAATCCACGACCTCACCGTGGGGTTGATCACGGTGAAGGCGGCCTCCGGCACGGGCCTTGGGCACTCGTCAGGGCGCATCCAGCGATCGGGTACCGCGGCCGTCGTCGACATCACGCTCGATGTCGGCGAAGGGGGCGCCACGGTCCCAGGCAGCGTGACCGTCCACCAGGACGGCAAGCGGAGCGTCGTACCCGGTGTCGTTGTGAGCTACATGAAGGGCGGCGTCGCGGTTGCCTACGAGACCACGGCTGCCGACGGCAGCTTCGTGTTCGAGGCGGTGCCGGTGGAGTTTAAGGGGAAGGTGGACATCATCGCGGCGAACCCGCCTTACGTGAGCGGTGGAGAGATGGAGAAGCTGCCTCCCGAGGTATCGCGGTATGAGCCGACGGTGGCGCTGGTGGCGGGTGAGACGGGTCTGGAGGTGATCGAGCGGATCCTGGTCGAGGGATGGGAGTGGCTGAAGCCCGGTGGGTATCTGCTGATGGAGATCGGTGCGGGACAGGCCAAGGCGGTGCGTGCGTGCGCGGAGAAGGTGGGCAGGTACG
>CAZNNH010000323.1:0-3037 GCA_964574335.1 uncultured Acidobacteriota bacterium
GCCGAAGCTGACCCGGACAAGAAGCCGGGGGACCCCGTGGCGTCTGCCTCGCCCCGCGCGAGGCGGTCGCGAGCGGTAAGGACGGGCCGGCCACGGCCGACGCCACACGCGACCAGGTCCGGGAGCTCGGGCGGCTTCGGGGGTGGCGGTGGTGAGGGCCCCGTGCTTCCCGAAGAGAGACCGGAAGCTCTCGAGCGGCATATTCATGAGGTAGCCCCAGCGGCGCAGGCGAAGAACAGCCGGAGCCGGGTCCGGCGGCGATCACGCGGCTCGTCGAGGCGATCGACCAGGCCCTTGTCCCCAGTCGGCAGCCACCGGCCGCAGACATCGGCCGTGATCTGGATCGAGCTGTGTCCGAGCTGGTCGCGGACGTACGTGAGCGGGCCGCCCGCTCTGGATCAGGTGGACGGCGAACGTGTGGCGCAAGCAGTGAGGGTGGAAGTGTAGCGGCAGCCCCGCGGCCTTCGCGACGCGCTTGAAGACCCGGGACACCCGGCCCTGATCCATGTAGGTCCCCTCAGTCGTCGGGAACACCAGACCGCACGGCTGCCGGCCCGCGCGAAGGGCGGCCTTCCTCTGGACGTCCAGGCTCCGCAGGACCTCCACGAGCTGGCGGCTGAGGTCCACGCTCCGCCGGGCGCGACAGAGGCGGTGGCCGGGAGCGCTGAGCGCCCGGCGCGCGGTCACCCATGCACAAAGACCTCGACGGCCTGGGGGACCGGGTGTAGGCTTTCGGCAATGGGCCCAACGATCGCCGCGGCCATGCTCGCCGCGTCGGTGGCGAGTGCGCAGGCCCCCCTGCCCGTTACGATCTTCATTGGCCCGTTGGCCCGCGAGGGGTTCGTAGACGCGGACAAGAGGGTCCTGGACTCGGTCAAGGATCTACAGAAGGAGCTGCGCAAGCATCGCGGGTTCGCAGTCGCCGCAGCCGAGGCCGACGCTTCGCTCAAGCTCTATGTGATGGCGCGCAGCACACCAGCGACCGGAGGCAGCGTTGAGATCGGCACCGCGACCGGCACCGCCACCGGTACCGCCGCCGGATCGACTGCACAGGGCACCGGCATGTCCGTCACCACCCCGACCGTTGTGTACCGGCTCGAGACGCTGTTGCGCGTCGGCACCTATGAGCGAACGTTCACTGGCGACAGCTACCTCACCTGGAAGGGCTGCGCAGGCTCAGTGGTGAAGGAGCTCACTGCTTGGGTGGCGGCCAACCGCGAGAGCCTTCTGAGGAGCGTCGTGCCGCATGTCAGCGATCAGCGCGCAGCCACCGAGGAGTCCACGCCAATCTTCCTGAGGGGACAGACGCTCTTGGCCTGGTGCGAGCAATGGGGAAATGCGGGCCGTCCCACCACCGAGGCAGCCATGTGCGCTGCCTACGTCCAGGGCGCCGCAGACGCGGCGGAGTTCTATGACTCCCTCTTGGGTCTCGCGGGACAAGGCAGAGTTAGCTGCCCGCCAGAGGGTGTCACATACGAACAGCTCCTGCGTGTGGTCCGCAAGTTCCTTCAGGATCACCCGGAACGCCTGCACGAGAACCGGACGGGCCTTGTCGTAGCGGCGCTCAGGACCGCGTTCCCCTGTCCGGGACAGACACCACAAGCACCGCCACCGACTCCGTGAAGCACGTGCCCGGGTAGATCGGGGGGCGTGGGACGGCCAGGGGATGGCCTGAGGATCCGCCGGTAAACTCATCTGGGGCGTCCTCGAGTCAGGAGCCCCGACCCGCGGAGGCCATTCTCAAACGCTGGCTGGAGGGGTGGGCAGACAGGCGGTGCCGGGTCAATCCTCTCCGTCATATCGCGCGAAGGCAACCGCGAAGAAGACGACGCCGTAGACCACGAGCCACAGCGCCGTCAGCACAACGCCATCGCCGGAGGACGCCTGGATCGTGCGGATCGGCAGCATGGCGGTCAGGAACGAGAGGAAGCCATAGCCGACACCTGTCAGGACAGCCATTGCGAGTGCACCCGTCGCGCGCAGTATGCCCAGCGCCACGAGCGACAGACCCAGCCCAGCAAGGCTCATCCAAATGGCCCTGCTGGCGAGCCCTGCCGCCGTCGGACGCGAATCCCAGGTGGCCCAGTCTCCCCCCAAGATGGTGCGAACGACAGTCCGGTCGCGGACCTCTCTCGCCACCTCCACGCCGCCGCCGCGGTACTCGGTCTCGGCTTTCGACAGGGAGGCGTGCAGGAAGTAGGCCGGTGCCAGCAGCGCACAGAAGGTCACACACCCGGCGTACCCAACGTGAACAGCGATCTTCCTTGGGTTGATGTGACGGCGCGCCCCGGAACCGCCACGGTGCGACGGCTCTAGGCCGAGTGAGATCATGTCGTTTGCCCTCCGGCGTGGGCAACTGATCACGTGTGCCTGCACGCCACAGTCCGGCCTAGACGACGATACGCTCGCCCCGCAGCATCGCGTCTAGGTCGAGTAGCAGGTAATTGCGCCCAAGCACCTGGATGGCATGGGCTCTAGCCTCGGGCCTTCCTGTCCAGCGTGCCACGCTCCTCGGCCAGCAGACCCTTGATCGCCCAGGCGGCGATCTTGGGCAGCGGGAGGATTCCGGCCTCCCAGCGTGTGACGGTGTTTCTTTGAACACCGAGGCGCTTTGCGAGTTGTTCTTGAGTCAGGTCGAGGCTCGCCCGAATCGCCCGGAACTTTTGCCGCGTCACCAGGAGATGCTACCCCAGGTAGCATCCAGCCGTCAAGCTCCTTTGCCGGATGAGGCCAGGACCGAAGGGCCGATCGCGGGGACGCGCGGCGAGAAGTAGGACTTCCCGTCGTGGATTCCTGCTGCTACGCGGCCCTGGTCCGCCCCCGCGGGGGCATCTTGATGCCCTGGCGGGAGCGGGGGTCTCTAACCCGGCGGGGCATGGGTGGGACGGTCCTCAGGTGCCTTCTCGCGGCCTCGCGCTGCTGGGCGAGCAGCAGCGCATGCATGCGTGCAGCACCCTCTTGCCGAGCCCGGGCTGCCAGATCCCGGGCCTGCTCCTTGCCGTAGCGCCGGACCGAGAACCGGCGCCGCTGGTAGCCC
>CAZNNH010000324.1:0-3037 GCA_964574335.1 uncultured Acidobacteriota bacterium
AGAACCTGGAGGTGGTCATGTCCCTCACCCACCCCCTCTCGTCCGAGGCGCCTCGTGATGGTGCTGGACCGCGCTCGCTTCCCCCGTGACAAGCCGTGCGCCGGCTGGATTACGCCGGAGGTCGTGGCGGCGCTGGGACTGGACCTGGCCGACTACGGCGCACGGCACACCCTTCAGCCGATCACCGGCTTCCGGATCGGGTGGATCGGGAAGGAGGCGCGGCTCGTCGACTACGGGCAGCCGGTGAGCTACGGGATCCGTCGGTGTGAGCTCGATGCCCATCTGCTCGAACGGTCCGGCGCCCGGCTGTTCCTCGGCGAGGCGGTGGAGCGGATCCAGCGAGAAGACGGTCGTTGGCGTATCAACGATCGCTTCGAGGCGCCGGTGCTGGTCGGAGCCGGCGGCCATTTCTGCCCGGTGGCGCGGATGCTGGCGGCCGACGAGCGGGCGGACGACAACCCATCACCCCTGGTGGTGGCCTCCGAGATGGAGCTGCGGCTCTCGCCCGACCAGGCCGAGCGATGCCCGGTCAAGGCGTCGCGGCCGGAGCTCTTCTTCTCTTCCGATCTGGCCGGCTACGGCTGGTGCTTCCGTAAGGGGGACTACCTGAACCTCGGCATCGGCCGCCGCGACACGAAGGGGCTGCGGGGCCATCGCGAGGCCTTTGTCGCTTTCCTGGTCAGGGCCGGGCGCCTCCCCGAGGGTCTGGACGGGACCTGGCGGGGGCACGCCTACCGTCTACGCGAGGGACGGCCCCGACGCCTGGTAACAGACGGCGCCCTGCTGGCGGGGGACGCCGCCTTCCTGGCCCACGCCCAGAGCGGCGAGGGGATCCTCACCGCGGTGGTCTCGGGACAGCTCGCCGCCGAGGTGCTGCTCGAGAAAGGCGGCGAGCCGACCGAGGAACGCCTCCGCCCCTACGTTGCCCGGCTGGCCGAGCGGGTCGGGCCGTGGGCGGCGCGCCCGCCGCTGCCCGCGACCCTCTCCCGCCTGGCCGGACGGCTACTGCTGTCCACCACCTGGCTGACGCGCCACGTGGTGCTCGACCGTCTGTTCCTGCATCGGACCGGATAGCGGTCGGCTACTTGGTCTTGATCGGGTCGGGAGGCCGAGGCGGCAAGAGCCGCGGGTCCTCCTGGATCCGCTTCAGCAGCTCCAGGGCGCCCCGCTCGAGCTGCGGGTCGCGTCCCGCCAGCACCGACGCGGCGTCGTTCTGCACCTCGATGTCGGGGTCGACGCCATGCCCCTCGATGATCCAGGCCCCGGTCTTGGCGTCGTTGGTGCCGAACTCCGGGACGAAGATCGAGCCGCCGTCGATCAGCGGGCCGCGGTTGGTGATGCCGACCACGCCCCCCCAGGTCCGCTTGCCGATCAGCGGGCCCAGGCCGGCCTCGCGGAAGCGGTACGGGAAGATGTCACCGTCCGAGGCCGAGTCCTCGTTGATCAGGCAGACCAGGTGGCCGAAGAAGACATCGATCGGGTAGGTCCCGGCCTCGTCGCTGTTCCTCGAGAAGCGCACCCCGAGCAGCTTGCGGCTGAGGCGCTCGATCAACATCTGTGAGACGTTGCCGCCGCCGTTGCCGCGCACGTCCACCACCAGCCCCGGTTTCCGGATCTGGGGGTAGTACCACTTGATGAACTCGCGCAGCCCCGCCGCCCCCATGTCGGGCAGGTGCAGGTAGCCGATCTTGCCGCCGCTGAGCTCGGCCACCTTCTTGCGGTTGCCCAGCACCCAGCCCAGGTAGCGCAGGTCCGACTCGTCGGTGATCGGGTTGTAGCTCGTGTGCCGGGCCCCCTCCAGCGTCGGGCGCTGGTTGACGGCCAGCTCCACCGGCCGGTCGGCCTTGTTGCGCAGCAGCCGATAGGGGTTGTCCTCGGGACCCAGCTCCACCCCGTCCACCGCCAGCAGGTAGTCGCCTTCCCGCACGTCCACGCCCACCTCGGTGAGCGGCGCCCGGTAGATCGGCTCCTCGTTCTGCCCCTCCAGGATGCGCGTGATCCGGTAGCGTCCGGCCGTCGGGTCGAGCTCGATGTCGGCGCCGGGCAGCGCCACCTTGGGCCGCTCGGGCTGCTGCCAGTCGCCTCCCTGGACGTAGAGATGACCGGCGTTCAGCTCCGAGATCATCTCGCCGATCAGGTAGTTGAGGTCACAGCGGTGGCCCACGTAGCGGAGCCAGGGGCGGTACTGCTCCCGCAGCCCCGCCCAGTCGTAGCCGTTCATGTTGGCCACGTAGAAGAAGTCGCGGTAGCGGCGCCAGACCTCGTCGAAGATCTGGGCCCACTCCTCGGTCGGCACCCGGGAAACCATCAACCCGCCGGTCGCCACCACCTTCTTCGAGTCCTTGGCCTCCGGCTTGGTCTCGTAGCGGGCGTACTCCTTCGAGTGGTGGACCAGGACCTCCTTTCCGTCGGCCGAGAGGGCGTAGCCCTGCACGTCCTCGGCCACCGTCTTGGCCTCCCGCTTCTCGAGGGAGAAGATCAGAAGCGCCGGCTTCACGTCGGCGTCGCGCCCGTAGTAGAAGGGGGCGCCGCGCACGTAGAGCAGGTTCCCCTCGATGGCGGCGAGGCCGTCGTAGTTGTCGGCCTCCACCGGTACCCGGGCGACCCGGTCGGCCAGCCCCTCGAAGTCGATCTGGATCGGAGGCTGCGCCTTGGCCTCTTCCTCTTCCTTCTCACCCTTCTTCTCGTCCTTCTTGTCGTCGTCCTTCTTCGCCTCGTCCTGCGAGCCCACCTCGTCGCTCTCCGGGGGGAAGGGGTGGGGGACGTCCTTGCGCAGCGCCAGGGCGTAGATGCCGGTCTGGCGGTTGGTGGCGAAGTTCCACTCGGTGGTGCTGATCTGGGGAGCGTACTCGCGGTCGCTGAGGTAGTAGAGGTAGCGGCCGTCGTGGCCCCAGGCCGGCTGGTGGGCGTCGAAGAGGTCGCCGGTGACCCGACGCACCTGTCCGTCGGCCACGCTGAAGACGTGGACGGCGCGGGCGCGCGCGGTCACGGTGAGGCTGAAGGCGAGGTGCCCGCCGTGAGGCGACCAGACGTAGTC
>CAZNNH010000325.1:0-2973 GCA_964574335.1 uncultured Acidobacteriota bacterium
CTTCGTCGGGGTGCCGGCCATGATCTACGTCTTCGGCGTCCCCACCGCGGTGGCCGCCGGGACCGAGCTGTTCCTGGCCATGTTCATGGGGGCCTTCGGGGCCCTCAACTACGTCTGGGCCGGCCTGGTCGACATCCGCCTGACCATGCTCCTCTACCTCGGCTCGCTGGTCGGCGTCTACGTCGGCGCCTACGGCACCAAGGTGGTCAAGGAGGTGCTGATCCGCCTGGTCACCGCGCTGATCATCCTGATCTGCGTCCTCTCCCGTGGGGTGGCCATCCCCATCTACCTGCGCCGGCTCGGCTTCATCCAGTTCGACCCGATCTGGGACGGCCGGCTCAACGGCGTGAGCAAGGCGCTCTTGATGCTGGCCGGCATCTCCGGCGTGGTGGTGATCCTGTACAACGTCATCGTCGCGTTCCGCCGGCAGAGCCGCATCCGGCGGAGCCTGGCCCCGGTGGTGACCCCGGCCGGCGCCGGCCGGTAGCGGAGCGCGGCCGAGGGGGGACGCGTGTCCGGGCTCTTGGCCCTTCTCCGGCGTGCCCTTCGAGGGTCGTCCAGCGACCCCCGTCACAAGCTGCACGCGATCCGCTTCCGCCGCCTGGCCGAGGACCTGCGTGCCCTGGTCGAGCTGTGCGACCAGGCCGGGGACAAGCTGGCCGGCCAGTGGGTGATCGACCGCAGGTACGTGGCCACCTTCGTTCAGCAGGCGGTCGAGCTGGGCCGCGAGATCGTCTTCGACAGCGACGTCCTGGCCGGGTCGCGACCGACTTCGCTGTACCTGGCCCTCGATCGCCTGCGCGCCGAGCTGAGCGCCCAGCTCTCACGGCGGGCCGCGGGGGCGCCGCGCACGCCGCCGGTGGTGCCCCTGCGGGCGGCCGAGGAGCTGGAGACGCTGGCGGTGGGCGAGCCCGCCCGGCGCCTGCTTGAGCTGGGCTCACAGCTCGGCGTCGCGGTCCCGGAAGGTTTCGTCGTCACCGGGAGCGCCCTCGTCTCGTTCCTCGAGAAAAGCGGCCAGGCCGAGGCGGTGCGGGACTGGCACTCGAGCCGGCGATCGGGCTGCGCTCCGGAGGACGCCGGCGGCGAGCTGCGCCGGAGGCTTCTCCAGGCGGCGCTGCCGGAGGAGACGGCCCGGGCGATCGAGGCGGCGGCTCTTGCCGCCGCCGGTTCCGGCGGGCGACTTACGCTCTTTCCCGAGAGGATGGGGGAGGTGGCGACCGGCCGCCTCGAGGAGTGGGACCTGGCGCCCTCGGAGGTGAAGGCGGAGCAGGTGGCCAAAGCCTATCGATCGCTGGTGGCCGAGCTGCTGACCGACCCTCGGCTCGGTCCGCTCCGGCAGCAGCCGGACGGCTCTTGCGAGTGGCCGTCCGTCACCTGTCTCCGCCAGCCCGAGGCCGATCTGCGGGGGGTCCTCCTCACCTGCGACCCGGACCAGCCCACCCACCTGCGGATCGAGGTCGAGGGTCGTCCGCGCCAGGTCCACCGCATCGAGCGCCACGCGGCTCCCGGCGTGGGCCTGGGATCGTTGCCCGAGGAGCTTCTCTCGCTGCCCCGGACCGCCCTGGTGATCGAGCGCTTCGCGGGTAAGCCGCAGGCGCTGGTGTGGGCCCTCGGCGGCGGGACGCTCTTCGTCCTCCAGTGCGCCGAGCTGGCCTTTGGCGGCGCCCGACCCAGCGGCGCCGAGCTGGCCGCCGCCCTCGAGCGGCAGCGGCGTCTGTTCGCGGCGCCGCGGCCGGTCGCCATGGCCGGCTTCTCGGTGGGCGCGGTCTGCCGGGCGCCGCACACGGCGCCGGCCGAGGGGCCTCCACGACCGCGGGTGCTGGTCCTCGACGAGGACGGCTCGGCGCCCGGCGACGCGACCCTGCGAGGGGCGGCCGCCGTGCTGGTGGCGGATCGCCAGCCTGGCCCGTGGCTGGCGCTGGCCCGTGACCTGCGCCTGCCCGTGCTGACCGGCCTCGGCGCCGCCGCCTCGCGGCTGGAAGCGGGAGAGATGGTGACGGTGGACGCCCACGAGGGCCTCGTCTACCGCGGCGTGGTCGACGAGCTGGTGAGGTACCACCTGGCGGAGCCGGCGGGCTTTCAGGGCGAGCCCGAGTACCGGCTGCTGCGGCGCGCGATCTGGCACCTGGCGCCGTTCCACACCGAGGGCGATGATCCGCCCCCGTCGGAAGGCGCGCCGCGGCTCTTCGACGTGGTGGCCGCCGCCCACGAGCGGGCCCTTCGGTCCTTCGAGGGGCTGCGTCTGGGCTCCTGGGGGCGCTGGGCCGGCGCCCCGCTTCGCGGCGTCTCGTTCCCGGCCCCGATCCGCGTGGTCGACGCCGGAGGCGGGGTGGCCCCCGCCGACGGCGGATCCGAGAGTGGCCCGGTGGAGTGGCGCCGCATCTGCTCCGATCCGCTGCGGGCCCTGCTCGCGAGCTTCGCCGGCGAGGCCGCGGTCGCTGCTTCCCGGGGCAGCGTGCCGGCCCACGTGCTGGCGGTGCTGACCGAGGAGCGGGTGGCCCTGGACGTGGCCCGGGGCGGCCACACCCTGCTGGTGGACGCCTGCCTAGGCGAGCACGCGTGGGCCAACTACGTGTACTGTGTCTTCCGTGGGCCGCAGCGGGATCCGGCTCCGGGGCCGGTGACCGACGCTGTGACCCGGGGAGGGTTCCGCCGGCTGGCCCTCGGCTCGGGTCTCACCGCCTGGGTCTCGGGGCGCTCTCAACCGGAGACGCGTCGGCTGCTGGGGGAGCTGGGAGGGTCCGTGGGCTGCTGGCTCGAGCCGGGGCGGGAGCCCCCCGCCGGAGAGCGGTGACGGGCTTTCGGGGGACACGATCCGGATTCGCTGGCAGGGCGGACGAATCCGGTCATGTCCCCCGGGCGGCGGGTTTCGGGCCCGGGGGATTTCGGGGGGCGGGAGCCCCCCGCTGGAGAGCGGTGGCTTTCGGGGGACACGATCCGGATTCGCTGGCAGGGCGGACGAATCCGGTCATG
>CAZNNH010000326.1:0-2890 GCA_964574335.1 uncultured Acidobacteriota bacterium
CAGGGACCGCGGGGGCTGATCGCAGCCGGCTCGGGTGCACCGTCCTGCAACCTCCGCGGGTCTCGCCCCGGCGCGGGCGTCGTCACCTGCCCGCCGGTCGTGCCGTTCCCGAGCTGGCCGAATGCGTTCATCCCCCAGGCCCAGACCGTGCTCCCCGACCGGAGCGCCAGCGAGAACCCCACGCCGGTCTTCACCGCCGTGGCGTCGGTGATGCCGGTCACGTCGCCGGGCGTGGTGAGGTAGTAGCCCGTACCGATTGCTCTGGACCACGCTTGCTGTGGAAGAGTCCGCCTGGCGCCCCGGGAACCCGCCGTCCGAGCGCTGCAGGACGAGGAGAGCTCCCGCGAGAAGCAGTGCGGCCAGAGCGAATCCGATCCAGTAGGAGCGCGATTTCTTCGGCGCCCGAATCGACATGCTGTTCCGACCCCGGTATCTGCCCGGCTCTCCTGGAGACGGCGGGCAGACTCTACGGGTGTAGGATCTTAGTCGTATCCTTGCGCGCACTCACCCAGGACGGCAGCTCGGACACCGCGCCCCAGCCGTTGGAGAGCACACCGGGGGCACGCCGGCCGCTCGGGTGGCCCGTGGTGCTGTGCTGGGCCGTGCTCCTCGGGAGCCTCGCCCAGCTTCCC
Source organism: uncultured Acidobacteriota bacterium (assembly GCA_964574335.1). Taxonomy (GTDB): domain Bacteria; phylum Acidobacteriota; class Vicinamibacteria; order Fen-336; family Fen-336; genus CAZNNH01. The sequence continues at coordinate 633 of CAZNNH010000326.1, forward strand.
CACGTCGTGGCCCGGCGAGCGGCGGGGGAGACGACGTATCTGGGAACCCTGGCCCCCTGGCCCGAGGACATGACCTACCACCTGAGCTTCGCCGAGCAGGCGCGGCGAGGCGCGTGGCTGTTCGAGGACAAGTACAACGGGAACCGCGTGGAAACGCGCCTGATCTTCAACTCGCTCTTCCTGGCTCTCGGCGGCGCGGCTCGTGTCCTGGGGACGGGCCTGGTCGAGACTGCCCTGGTCGCGAAGCTGCTCCTGGGCATCGGCCTGCTGCTCAGCGCCTACCGCTTCGCGATGCCGTTCCTGACCAGCCGCGCGCAGGAGGTTCTGTTCCTCATCCTGGCGCCCTTCGGGTCGGGGTTGGGGTGGCTGACGGCCTGGGGTCTCGTTCGGAGCTTCGAGCCCATCGACCTCTTCTTCGTGGAGCTGCCCGCCTTTCACGGGATGGTCGATGACCTGATCGTGCCCGCCACGACCATGGTGCTGTTGTGGACGCTCCCTCTCCTCGACCGGGCCCTGGCGCGGCCGTCTCGCCGGCGGGCCCTCGCCGGCGGGCTCGCGGCACTGCTGCTCGGTACCGTGCATCCCCACGATCTGCTCGTCACCGTGTATGGCGTCGGCGCCCTCGTGACCCTCGCGAGAGTCGCGCTGCCGAGGTTGCGGACGGGTCCCGATGGGGCGAAGGCCTACGTCGGGGCGCTCGGCTGGGTCGTGCTCTGCTCGCTGCCGGTCCTCCTGTACGACGCCTACGTCTTGTGGCGCGAGCCGCTCTTCTGGAGCTACGTGACGCTCAACGACGGGTTCCACGTGACGGCGACGCTGGGCGGCCTCGGGTTTCCGCTCGTGCTGGCGGCGATCGGTGCCTTCCGGGCCGTCCGCGCGGAGGCCGGAAAGTCCCTGCTGCTGGTTACCTGGTTGGTCCTCGATCTGGTGCTCCTGTTCGTGCCCGTCCCGCCGTGCGGCCAGTTCTTCCTCCTTCACGGCGTTCAGGTAGGCGTGTGCCTGCTGGCGGCGGAGCCGTTGGCGCTGATCTGGGAGCGCTTCGTCCGGCGGTCGCGCCCGCCGGGTGGCCCACGGTGGATCCTGCGAGCGGCCGCGGCCGCCGTCGTCGTGAGCCTGGTCCTCGGCTCGTGCCTCACGATGGTGGTTCACGTCCAGCGTTGGGCAGACGTCATAGCCGAGCGCGACCCCGATCGCTATATGCCGTCCGATCTGGCTGCCTGTCTCGCATGGCTCGGAGACCACGCCGACGCGTCGAACACGCTGCTGGCCGGGGCCCGGGCCTCTCGGCTGGCGCCTGCGCTGGCCGGCGTGCGTGTCTTTGCGGCGCAGGAGGAGCAGACGGTCGACTACTTTCGCTGGCGGGATGACGTGAAGGCCTTCTTCGAAGGGCGTGCGCGGCCCGGGCCCGAAGCCTTCCTCGATGAGCACGGCATCCGGTTCGTCCTCGTAGGTCCCGAGGAGAGGGACCTCGGAGGACCGGCACTCGACGTTCGGCTCGGGGACATCGGCAGCCTCCGGAAGGTCCTGGCCGTCGGGAGGTTCCAGCTCTTGGAGCGAGCTATCCCGCTTCGCCTGAGGGGATCGGAAGGCCTGTAGAATGGGCGTACAGCCTCTCCCATGCGCGTTCTGCTGGCCGTGCACGCCTTCCCCCCACGCTCGACCGCCGGAGTGGAGGTCTATGCGCTGCGGCAGGCCAGGGCGCTGTCGTGTCTGGGCCACGACGTGCGCGTGCTCACTGCCGTCCACGATCTGAGCGCCGAGCCCGGGAGCACCCGGAGGCGCGTCCACGAGGGAGTCGACGTCGTCGAAGTAGTCAACACCCACGCCGCCGGCACGCTGCAGGCGACCTACGACGATCCTGCGATCAACCGGGCCGTGAGCGCCGCCCTCGAAGAGCACCACCCGGAAGGGGTGCACGTGCACCATCTGCTCAACCTGTCGAGCGGCCTGCCCGCGGCGGCACGGAGCCTGGGGGCTGTGGTGGCCCTTGTTCTCGGGATCGCCAGGCAGGTCCGGGTCGCCGTCGTCCTCGTCCAGCCGCAGCAGGCCCACTCGCCGCAGGTGCCGCTCGAAACGCCTGACGGTCCTCTCCAGCACGGCGCCCACCTCGCTGGTCTTCAGGTGCCCGAGCCCCCACCACCACAGCTCGCCGCCCTCCTCGTACCAGGCGCCGTCGAGAGCCACCACGTGCAGGTGAGGGTTGAGACGCAAGTCGGACGAGGTCCGCTGCACCGCGGTCACCGACCCCGTCTTCGCCC
>CAZNNH010000327.1:0-2823 GCA_964574335.1 uncultured Acidobacteriota bacterium
CGCAGCTTCGGCATCGACGTTCTCTCTTGCCCCTCCTGCGGGGGGCGCATGAGGCTGGTGGCGGTTTTCAATGATGCCGCCCGGATTGCCCGCTACCTGGCCGCGGTGGGCGAGGCGACCGAGGTGCCGGGCCGCTCGCCGAGCCGGGGTCCGCCGTACTGGAAGAGTCGGGTGCTCCGCCGCAAGGTGCTCGGAGACGAGGAGGACTGGGGCGGCCACGGCGGCGGGGCAGACGAGGTGGGGTAGCAGCGAGGGGCGCGGGGCTCAGGGGCCGCGGGGTCGCCGTGGTCTGCGTGTTGGCCGGAACCGGAGCCGGTGGACCGCCGGCAGGCCCGGGCGCGGCGGCGTGCGGGGGGTCGATCGGGCATGGCAGGCGCCGCCGAGGCGTCCCGAGCCCGCCCGAAAGGGCGCGGGTTGACACGCAAACCGCCCTCGTATTACCTACGCTCTGCTAGAATTCGCTTCCACATCGACCGCTTCCATCCGGGAGAACGCCGAACTAGAGGCGAGATGGGGTTCTCTCGGTGAACGACGTCCTAGCCTAGAGGGTCCTCGAATGTGGATACTCCGCGCTGTTCGAATGACGCTGTACTCCGTCATTGCGGCGATTGTCGGGTCACTCGCATGGCTCTGGTGGACGGTGTGGATCCCAGCCTCTCGTGCTAGCGACTCCGGGTTCTTCGCCCTGTTCCTACAGAGCCTCGCATGTAGGAGGGTCTATGCGGCCACCATACTCGCCCTGCCAGTTGTGGTGGCCCTTGTCTGGTTGTACAGAGAGCACTATGAGACGCTAGCGCTGAGTGTTGTCAGGCGCATGACGGATCAGGCAGCGCTCGTCAGCCTGGCGAGAACTGAGAAGAGCTCGTTCGTGCGCCAGGCCGCGCTGAACAGGATCAAGGACCCGAAGGTGGTCAACAAGATCAGTGATGAGCTCATGTTGGCTGAGCTACGTGAGCGTGACCCACGGGGCCCTGACTCCGCCTTCGAGCGACATCATCACTCGCTTCGCGAGACACTCATGGATGTCAGAGAACTGATCATGCCGTACATTCCCAAACAAGAGGAGGCGTCGATCAAGCGGGAGAACTCCTTGTATGCCTACTATGCCGAGACGCCGACCTGGCATGCGTTCGAGGGACCACGTGACGAAGCGTATGCTCACCTGTCGACGCATTTCTGGGAGAGGCACTCGAAGTCGTCGGACTCCTACACCCTACAATCAGACGGTCAGGGCAAGGTGAGTCTCATCGCCAATACGCCCAGCCTAGGTTTGCAGCACTTCATCTGGAGGACGACAGACGATACCTACATCCTCATGCTTTCGTCTTGAGGAGTCCACAGCCGCCGGAGGGAATCCACGGCATGGCCTCGTTCGCGTCCCCTTCAGCTACATCTCCAGACCTGCCCGGGGACGGACGATCCGTTGTCCTACATCGAGCCTCCGGCCGGCTGGGGCGTCCTCGTGAGCGATGACGTGGCCATCGCTACGGATGGCGTGGCGTACTGGGTCGACAACGGCGTCGACGCCGATGGCTACTGGGCGGACAACGTGCTGTTCGTGGATGGCTTTGAATCCGGCGACCTTAGTGGGTGGAGTGCTGTGGTTCAGTAGCACGGTTGCTCAGACCAGGGCTTCGGCACTTCGGAGGACTATCATGAGTGAGCTGGCCAACAGCGACGCCAACACATACGTCGATCTCACAACAGTCTACGGCCTGGTCGCCGCGCTGACGGAAGACGAGTTGACAGAGTGGCAAGAGCGAAGCCTGTTTGACCTCGGAACCCTCGCCCTACTCCACACACGCATTCGCGTCCCACGCCCCCTCACGAACCTCCACATGCCGGATGGCGAGGTTCAGCTACTCCTGCACAAACTCGGCACAACAGGCTCCCTTCAGAACGAGAAGCCCGAACACAGAGAGCTGGCACGGCGCGGTGTCCACAACCTCATCCGTCACCCGGCACTCCTTCCCGTGATCCGAATGGTTCTCGGTCAGCAGATTGCCTCTGTGCCGTGCACCAAGTGGCTAGCCTGGCACAAGTCGCGAGAGTGGCCATCGCACATCAGGAGGCTAGACGGCCTGATCGACCCAGAACTCCTCCCCGAGACCGCCCTTGCGCTTGACTGCCCGGAAACCGAGATCCTGGCCATCAATGCCGCCGCGCAGAAGGACCCCGAGCATTTCTCCGACACGGCGCCCCCCGAGGCAGACCGCGCCTATCTCGCTGACGTCCTCGTCAGGACCATCTACTACGAGGAGATCGCGTGGCTCGCACAGCAACAGATTGTCCACCATTCCGTCAGGCGGGCCCTCCTAGCGAGTGTCGATTCAGTGCTCCTGACACTCAGGCAATTGGACGTTGCGACCCAGCCTGAGGCGCCCCGCATGCGAGCGGTGGAGCTGCCGATCCCATTGGCGGTGCACTACCTGTCCCTCATTCTGCTTGGAGAGGCTCGAAGCCAAAGCTGCTCACAAGCCCGCATCAACCACTGGATCACACATACAGCACGCTGTCGCGAGTACCTGGCGTCGCCGAGCCTCGATGCGAGACAGCAGGCAACCCGATACCGGATGCTGAGCGCGAAGGAGGTCTCGGACAAGGAGGCCATCAAGTGGGCCGTAGGCGTCGCTGTTGACTGCAAGGTGTCACGCGATCATGAGGCCATCCACAGCCTACTGCAGAGGACGATCGACGTTCTCATCACGGGAGCGGCTGTGGGTGCCCGCCTCTTCTGGACGCTCCTGGAGCTGCCCACACCTCCACCTGACGGCTACCGAACGGAAGGCAAAGGCCGCCTGATCATGCGTGCCCGATCCACAG
>CAZNNH010000328.1:0-780 GCA_964574335.1 uncultured Acidobacteriota bacterium
TGCAGCCGGCTGCCGGTCGGCGCCTCGAGGGTGCCGATGTCGGCGTAGCGCCCGGCCTCGTCGGCGATCGCAAAGAGCATGTCGCGGCCCCCCACCCGTTGGCCGTTCTGGTCTCGGACGACGACCTCGAGCGACGAGGTGCTGTAGCCGTCGGCGGTCAGGACGTCGGGGCTCGCCATGAGCTGCACCGACAGACCCAGCTCGGAGGGCCCGGTCAGCTCCTCCGGGATTCTGACCTGATCCAGCTTCTTGCAGCTCCCTGCCGCCAAGGCCACCCCGACAGTCAGGATGGCCGCGCGGGGCCAAAGGGTTCTTCTCGCGTTATCGTGATACATGGGTCGCCTCGCTCAATCCGGCCAGTCCGCGAAGTCGATCTGCAGGGTGCCGGAGTCCTGGACCGGCTCGCCGGAGACGGTCCGTCCGTAGATCGTGATGTGCGCGAACATGGTGATGATGAGCGCGCCTCCGCCTTCCAGCTCGCTGTTGTCGGGGTTCGTGCGCCTCAGATTCCGCAAAGGTGGTTCCAGCTTGGCCTGGGCGCGCACCACCTCCACGCTGATGGTTGCACCTCCGTTGGTCGCGACATCCTCGCCAGTGGTGAAGTTCCCGCTGATCCGAAAGGGCACCTCAACGCCCTCCAAGCCGCGTCCATCCGATCGGACGTAGTAGACTTCGTACCGCTCGACGATCACCGCATTCGGGATGCTCGGCGCCTCGTTCCGCAGGTTCTTCTGGCGGACCGCAACCGTGACGTTGACGTTGTCGGGTACGGCGACGCCG
>CAZNNH010000328.1:790-2816 GCA_964574335.1 uncultured Acidobacteriota bacterium
GGTGCGCCGCTTCGGCGCGCCGCCGTTGACGTCCGACATGATGAAAAGGATGTCCGCGCTGTTGTCGGTCACGTAGTCGGGCACACCGCACCCGCTCAGGACCGCCGCTCCGAGGACGGTCACGACCAGGGCCCTCATAGCTCCCCTCCTTCGGCGGCTTGGGCTCTCCGTCTTCGACATGGTTCGCTCCATCGCTCTAGCCCTTCACGATCCGGGGGCTGACGAACAGGAGCAGCTCCCGGTTCTCTTGTCTCGTCGATCGGTTCTGGAACAGCCAGCCGAGGATCGGGATCTTGCTGAAGAAGGGGACCCGCTGGCTGCTCACCGCCTCGGTGCTCTGGAAGACGCCGCCGATCACGGTAGTGGCCCCGTCCTTGACCAGGACGTTGGTCTTTGCCGATTGGGTGTTGATCGGCGGGATGCCGTTGACCTGCCGCCCGAAGTCGGGGGAGTCGTTCTTGACCTCGAGGGCCAGGATGACGGTGCCGGCGTCCGTGATCTGCGGCGTGACGTTGAGCGTCAGCACCGCATCCTTGAAGGTGGTGGTCACGGTGTTGTTGGCGACGGTCTGGATGGGGATCTGGACGCCCTGCTTGATCTCCGCGGCCTGGTTGTTCTGGGTGGTGATCTTGGGCGCCGAGAGGACCTTGCCCCGCCCCTGGCTCTCGAGGGCGGTCAGCGCCGCGTCGAGGTTGAAGTTGCCGAGGATGTTGCCCAGCGAGACGCCGATTCCTGAGCTGAACCCACCGGCCGGGAGGTTCACGAGATAGCCGCGGTTGGTGGTGTTCCCGATCCCGGACGTCGCGTTGTCGGAGATCGTGCCTGGATTGATCCCGCCCTCGCTGGGCACCGCCTGGCCATTGACCACGATCGAGTTCGGGAACGACCGGTCGGTGGTGTTTCCGTAGTGCGCGCTGCGCTCCATGTTGAAGCCCCACTGGATGCCGAGGTCGCGGGTGAAGTCGCGGGTGGTGACCACGACGCGGGCCTCGATCTCCACCTGAGGCGTGGCCCGATCGAGGTCGGCGATGAGGTCGCGGGCCTTGTCGATGTTCGGCTGCAGGTCGGTGATGATCATCGTGTTGGTGCGCTCGTCGAGGGTGATCTGCCCGCGCGCGGAGAGCGCCACCTTCTCCACGGTCGGCTGCAGAGTGCCGGCCTTGGCGTACGACAAAGTCTTGCGCCAGCTCACCAGGTCGCCGGCCAGCTCCTTCTCCTCCTGGAGCTTTCGCAGTTCCGCCTGCTCGCGCTGGAGGTCGGAGAGCTTGGCGATCCGGACCACGTTGTCCTCGGTGGTGCGCCCGAGGCCGTTGATCTTGAGCACCAGGTCCAGGGCCTGATCCCACGGCACCTCGGTGAGACGCAGGCTGACCCTTCCCGTGACCCCGGGGTTGATGACGACGTTGAGGCCGCTGATCTCGGCGAAGAGGCGGAGGACGTCGATCAGGTCTCCGTCCTTGAAGTCCAGGTTGATCGGGTGACCGGTGTACTTCCGGGTCCCCTCGGAGGAGGTGCTGTCGATGGAAAGGAACTCCGTTTGCTGGGCCGGGGGGAGGGGCTCAGGGGTGAGGGCTGTGGCCGAAGGCGGCAGGCTCATGGAGACCGCGGGCTCGACCAGGGCCGGCTCGGCCGATCGCAGCGACGCCAGCGCCGGTGGGGCCGGGGCCTGCCCTTCCCCGAAGACGATCCTGAGACCGTCGCTGGCTTCGACGATCTGGTAGGGGGCACGCTCGGACAGGTCCAGCACCAGCCGCGCCACCCGCGGTGCGTCGAGGCTGAACTGGGCAACGCGGACCTGCTGCACCGGCCCCAGGTTGATGGGGATGCGGTTGCGGGGGACCCGGTTCAGCACCCCGGGGAAGTCCACCACCAGGCGGTCGGGGTTGCCGAGGAAGAAGTCCTGGTAGTCCAGGCGGCCGTCCGCCTGCACTGTGAGGGTGACCTGGTCACCGTCTCCGCTTTCGCTGACGCCGGTGATCCGGGTGGCGGGCTCGGCCGGCGGGAGCGGCGCCGGCGGCGGGGCCGG
>CAZNNH010000329.1:0-2792 GCA_964574335.1 uncultured Acidobacteriota bacterium
GGGACGCTGCCGTAGCGGCGCAGGTCCAGGTACCAGCGGAAGGCCTCCTCCGGCAGGCCGTGCTCCTTCAGCCTTTGCAGGAGCAGATCGGCGCTGCTGATGCGCTCGCCGCCGCCGACGATCTCGCCGTAGCCTTCGGGGGCCAGAATGTCGGCGGAGAGCGACAGCTCCGGCCGCTCCGGATCGGGCTCCATGTAGAAGGCCTTGACCTTTGCCGGGAAGCGGTGCACGACCACCGGGCGATCGTAGGCCTCGGCGATCATCGTCTCGTCGGTGCCACCGAAGTCGCTCCCCCACGGCGTCTCCGAGCCCTTGCCCTTGATCAGCTCGATGGCGTCGTCGTAGTGCAGCCACGGGAACGGCGGCTTCACGTTCTCCAGGCGCGAGACGTCGCGCTCCAGCGTGACAAGCTCCGGCCGGCGCGTCTCCAGCACCGCCGCCACCACCCCGCAGATCAGCTCCTCGGCCACCTTCATCGCCCCGTTCAGGTGGGCCCAGGCGATCTCGGGCTCCACCATCCAGAACTCGGTGAGGTGACGCCGGGTCTTCGACTTCTCGGCCCGGAAGGTGGGGCCGAAGCAGTAGACCTTGCCGTGGGCGGCGGCGGTGGCCTCGTTGTAGAGCTGGCCGCTCTGGGTGAGGTAGGCGGTCCCCTCGTCGAAGTACTCCACCCCGAACAGCGTCGTCGTCCCCTCGCAGGCGGCGGGGGTGAAGATCGGCGTGTCGACCAGGATGAAGCCCATCCCGTCCAGCACGTCGCGGATCGCCTTGACCACCGTGTGGCGGATGCGCAGGATGGCGTGCTGGCGCTGGGAGCGCAGCCACAGGTGGCGGTGCTCCATCAGGAACGCGGTGCCGTGCTCCTTGGGCGTGATCGGGTAGTCGTGGGTCAGGCAGACGGTCTGGTAGTCGGTGACGTCGATCTCGAAGCCGCCCGGGGCGCGCTCGTCCGCCTTGACCCGACCCTTCAGGCAGAGCGAGGTCTCCTGGCCTGCCTCGTCGACCGCCGCCCAGGCCTCGGGCGAGACCGCCTTCTTGGAGACCACCGCCTGGGCGTAGCCGCTGCCGTCGCGCACGATCAGGAAGCGCAGCTTCCCGCTCGAGCGCTTGTTGTGGAGCCAGCCCTCGACCTGGACCTCCTGGTCGACGTGCTGCCCGAAGTCCATGATCCTCACGCTCTGGTCGCTCATCGCCCTCTCTCTCGTTCGCTCACCGAAGCTCCGGAAGGTGGCGGCCCAGCAGCTCGCGCAGGCCGGACACCTCCGGGTGCCGTTCCAGGTTGCGCCGGGCATGGGAGAGCGTCCTCGCCATGTACGGCACGTAGACGGGATTGTCGCGCACCGAGGCCTGATAGCCGAACGTCCCCAGCGCCTTCAGGTTCCGCTGCACACCGGTCAGCTCGAAGCGCCGCTCGAAGCTCGGCGCCGGCTCGTCCGGCACCACCCTCCGCCGCGCCTCTTCCACCAGCTCGGCGACCAGGGCCTCCGGAAGGTCCACGTACGCGTCCCGAAGCAGCGACGCCAGGTCGTAGGTCACGGGCCCCATCCGGGCGTCCTGGAAGTCGATCCAGTGCAGGCGGCCCCCGTGAAGCAGCAGGTTCCGGCTGTGGTAGTCGCGGTGGCACAGGGCCCGCGGCCAGGACGCGATCTCGCGCGAGAGCCGCGCACATGCTTCGGCCAGCTCGCCCCGGTCCCGCTCCGACAACCGGCAGCCCCGGTACCCACAGACGAAGTGCTCGACGAAGAAGCCCAGCTCCCACGAGAGCTTGTCCTCGTCGAATGCGAGGCGGAAGCACTCGGCGTCGCTTCGGAGCCGTGCCCATCCCTGCTGCAGCGCCACGAGCTGGTCGACCGCCTGCCGGTAGAGCCGGCTGCGCGCCTCCCCTCCGGCCCCCGCCAGCTCCTGCTGCAGCGTGACGTCGCCGAGGTCCTGCTGGAGGACGATGCCCCGGTCCCCGTCGACGGCAACCACTGCCGGGACCGGCAGCCCCAGCCGCTCGAGCAGGCCCCGCACCTCGAGGAACGGGAAGGCCTCCTCTGCGAACGGCTCCGGGTAGAGCGACAGCACGAAGCTCTCGCCGCCCCGACCGAGCCGGAAGTAGCGTCGCGTGGAGGCGTCTCCCGAGAGCGGCCGGACCTCGACGTCGCCTTTCGGCCACCGTTCGGCGACGAAGCCGCTGAGTCGGGGGTCCGCCGCGCCTGTCGGCGCGCTCACGGCGCCCCCGTCGGCGTCCCGAGCTCCAGCATCCGATGGATCATCCGGAAGCGGCTCAGCGTGGAGAAGAGCAGCGCCCCGGAGACCTCGGTGCGCGGCTCGATCCACGCGCCGTCGGTCGCCACCGTGTCCTCCACCATCGCCCCGGCCCCGACCCGCACCCCCTCCCACAGCACCGAACGCCTCACCCGGGCCCCCGCCTCCACCACGCAGCCGGCGCCGATCACGGAGCGCGTCACCCGCGCCCGCGGGTGCACTCGGGCCCCGCGGGCGAGTCGGGGCGAGCGCCCGCCCCCGAAGCGACGTAGAAGCAGGGCCATCTGCGAGTCGAGGTAGAGGGTGGGGTCGCTCAGGTCGTGCCAGAAGCCGCGCACCCACTCGCCGCGCACCACCTCGCCGTCGCGCAGCAGGCCGGCGTAGAGGTCGCGGATGCCGTCGCTGGGACCGGGAGGAAGCCGGTCGAGGGCCGCCGGGTCGAGGACGTGGACGCCCGTGAACAGCCCGGGCGAGCCTCGACGGTGGCCCTCGAAGCCGGGGAGCGACGAGACCCGACCCGACCGGTCGGCGTACACCGGCGG
>CAZNNH010000330.1:0-2791 GCA_964574335.1 uncultured Acidobacteriota bacterium
CCGACCCGCCAGCGAAGCCGACGGCTCGCCAACTGCGTCCGGACGCAGTTGGCGGCCAGGCAGACGATGCTCATGGTTGTGGGCGGAGCCTCCTTGGCACCACGCCTGCGTCGCTGCTGGACGCGGCCCCGCCGGCGCGCGTGTCACCGGCTACGGCGGGTGCCCCGGCCCCGCCGCAGCAACAACACGGCATGTCCGTCGCCGCGGGTCCGTCGGTCGTCCCACCGCCCATGCCCGTCGTCTCGGCTCTGTCGCACGTCCGATCGCCTTCGCCCGTCGCCCCGGCACTGGTCTGGTGGGCGCAGGCAGCCCCGGCGCGGGACTCGCCGCTGACACCGGCCCGCTTCAAGCTCCGGTCCACGGCCTCGGCCCGGGCCGAGCGCCAGACGGCTGGCTGGCCACCCTGCGGCTGCCGTAGTACAAACAACCCATATTGTGTCCCCGGGTTTCAGTGCAAATAACCCGTACTGTGTCCCCGGGTTTGTGCGAATGAAGATAGACTACGCCCCCAAACGGGGCGGATCGGCCGCCATCGAGGGGAACCATGCAGCTCGTGTGCGTCTCACAGGGAAGCCTGAGCACCGGCAAGGAGTTCGCGAAGAGCCTGGCGCGCAAGCTCGACTACCGCCTGCTGACCCGGGAGGAGGTGGTCGACCGGGCGGCGGACGAGGGGATCGCGGTGGGGCGGCTGGAGACCGCGGTGATGAAGCGTCGCCCGTTCGACGAGCGGCTGGCCCAGGACCGCGACCACTACCAGGCCTTCACGGTCAAGCTGATCTGCGAGCGGGCGCTTCAGGACAACCTGGTCTACGTGGGCCGCACCGGCCACCTGCTGCTCCCCGGCGTCACCCACATCCTGCGGATCCGGGTGGTCACCGACATGGAGACCCGCATCACCTCGGTGATGCAGCGGCTGCGGCTCGGCCGGGAGAAGGCCAAGCAGTACATCGAGCAGGTCGAGGAAGACCGCGAGCGCTGGGCGCGCCTGGTCTACAACGTCGACTGGAAGTTTCCCGGCTTCTACGACCTGGTGGTCAACATGGAGCAGGTGGGGGTGGAGAGCGCCTCGACGGCGCTGTGCGGCTACGCCCAGCTCCCGGAGTTCCGGGAGACGCCGGCCTCGCGCAAGGCCCTCGAGAACCACCTGCTGGCGGCCCGGGCCCGGGTGGCGCTGGCCCGCGACAAGCGGACCTACGCGATCGGCGTCAAGGTGCGGGCCAACGACGGCGTGCTCTCGGTGGCCTATGCCCCCCAGGATGCGCGGATCGCGCCCGCCATCCCCGAGGCGCTGGCCGGCCTCGAGGGGGTCCGCAGCCTGAGCTGCTCGATGTCGGCCACCAACATCCTGTGGGTCCAGGAGTGCTTCGACGCCAGCTCGCCGGCCTTCCGCACCCTGGCCCAGATCGCCGAGCGCTGGAGCGCGGCGGTGGAGCTGCTGCGCATCGTGCCACCCGGCCAGGCGGCGGGAGGCGAGGCGGCGCCGGCGCTGGCCGCCGCCCCTCCGACTCCTCCTCCGGGCATCCAGCGGGCCCAGGATGGCGGCATCGAGGACGACGTCCAGGCGCCAAAGGCGCCCCCCGGGTGCAACGACGCCGGCCTCCAGCAGGTCCACGACCTGCTCACCCAGCGGGGCCTGGCCGGCGGGCAGCGCACCGCCGGGGCCCATCCCCGGCAGATCGGCCTCTCCATCGACCGCACCGTCCCCTACAGCCTGGTGGTGGTGGGCGACATCTTCACCGGCCGCGGCCACGCGATCAGCCAGCGGATGACGCGGGAGCTGGCCTCCCAGCTCAGCGACACCCTCCGTGTCCCGGTGGTCCGGGCCCAGGAGCTGACCGCGCAGTACCTGATGGGCCCCTGGCAGGTGGTCCGGCTGGCGGGCTACGCGCTAGTCACCGCCCTGCTCTACCTGCTGATCTTCACCCACCAGCGGCAGGCGCTCGAGCTGCTGACCCCGGAGGGGACCCTCGCCAAGGCGGTGGCGGCGACGGCCCTGTTGGTGTTCATCCCGCTCACCGCCTACCTCTACGGCAACCTGGCGCGGGCCCTGCTGCGCCTGGTGAAGATCGAGTGAGGGAGAAGGTGGGGCTTCTGGTCGGGCCGGCTCGAGAGGTGGAGGTGCAGGATGCCTGAGCTGATCTTCAAGGACTTCGTGGCGCTCACCCTGGTCGACTCGCTGCAGGTGATCCTGCTCGGCTTCATCGGCGGCGTGCTCAGCGGGTTCATCGGCAGCGGCGGCGCCTTCTTCATGACCCCGGGGATGATGAACCTGGGGGTGCCCGGCGTGATCGCGGTGGGCAGCAACATCACCCACAAGTTCGGCAAGGCGATGATGGGGTCGAAGCGCCACGGGGAGCTGGGCAACGTCGACCGGAAGATGGGCATCTTCCTGGTGCTCACCTCGTTCATCGGGATCCGGATCGCGGTGTGGATCAACAGCTACCTCTTCAGCGTCGGGGACTCCCACTCGCAGGACAAGTCCGCGGCCGCCGACCTCTACATCAGCCTGGTCTTCGTCGGCATCCTGGCGCTGGTGGCGGTCAGCATGCTGCGCGACGCGCTGCGCTCCGGCGACGAGGAGGCGGGGCCCTCCCGGCGGATCGCCGACGCCCTCTCCAGGATGCGGCTGTTCCCGGTGATCCACTTCCCGGTCTCCGACGTCCGGGTGTCGCTGTGGGTGCTGATGGCGGTGGGCCTGGTCACCGGCTACCTGGCCGGGACCATCGGCGTCGGCGGCTTCGTCGGGGTGCCGGCCATGATCTACGTCTTCGGCGTCCCCACCGCGGTGGCC
>CAZNNH010000331.1:0-2609 GCA_964574335.1 uncultured Acidobacteriota bacterium
CCTTCCGGCACCAGCTCCTGGTCCGCGCCTACGCCGAGGCCGCCCGCGCGGGGTTGAGCCTGACCGACGAGGCGATGGCCGTGGAGCACCTGGGCGTGCCGGTTGCGGTGGTCTCCGGCTCGGAGCGGAACCGCAAGCTTACCTGCTCGGAGGACCTCGAGTGGGCGGAGGCCCTGCTCGCCCGAGAGCGACAGGGAGTCCCCCAGTGAGCTACCGCGTGGGACACGGCTTCGACGCCCACCGCCTCGGCCCGGGTCGGCCGCTGGTGCTGGGGGGTGTGAGCATCTCCCACGACCAGGGCCTGATCGGCCACTCCGACGGCGATTGCGTGACCCATGCCCTGTGCGACGCGCTGCTGGGCGCCGCCGCCTGTGGCGACATGGGCGAGCATTTTCCGAGCACCGATCCGACCTTTCGAGGCTCCGCCAGCCTCGGCTTCCTGGGGCGGGTGGTGCAGATGGTGGCAGAGAAGGGCTTCGCCATCGAGAACGTGGACCTCACCGTGGTGGCCCAGGCGCCGCGGTTGGCCGACCACCTCGGGGCGATGCGTGCCCGGCTGGCGGAGTGCCTCGGCCTCCCGGAGAGCGACGTCTCGGTCAAGGCCAAGAGCACCGACGGCCTGGGCGCCCTGGGGCGCGCCGAGGGGATCGCTGCCCTGGCCACCGTGCTGGTGAGGAAACGGTGAACCTGATCTGCGGTATCAACCCGGTGCTGGAGGCGCTGCAGGCCCGGGTGCGCTCGTTCGACCGGCTGCTGATCGTCAAGGGGATCCGCAACCGACGGATCAACGAGGCGATCAGTCGGGCCAGCCGGATCGGGGTCCCGCTGCGCTTCGAGGCGCGGGAGACCCTCGACCGGCTGGCCGGCGGGCTGAACCACCAGGGGATCATCGCCGTCGTCTCCGCGATTCCGACGCTGGGGCTCGAGGAGGTCCTGGCCCAGACCCGTGATCCCGCGCTGCTTCTGGTCCTGGACGGTGTCGAGGACCCCCGCAACCTCGGCGCCATCCTGCGCACCGCGGAGACGGCCGGTGCCGACGGCGTGCTGGTTCCCGAGCGACGGAGCGCCTCTCTGTCCGAGACCGTCGCGCGGGCCTCGGCCGGCGCCCTCGAGCACGTGCGGGTGGGGCGGATCACCAACGTCGCCAGCACCTTGGGGGAGCTCAAGCGCCGCGGCCTCTGGGTGATCGGCTTCGATGCCGAGGCCGGCGAGCGGTGGGATCGCCTCGACTACAGGAAGCCGGTGGCCTTGGTCTTCGGCGGGGAAGGTCGGGGGATCCGCCGGCTGGTACGGGAACGCTGTGACCAACTCGCGGCGCTGCCGCTGTTCGGCCACCTCGAGTCGCTCAACGTTTCGGTGACGGTGGGCGTGGCCCTCTACGAGGCGATCCGCCAACGGGGCGTGGTCCCGAGTCAGGTCCGCCCGATCCCACTCCCCTCGCGGACGAATCCGGCCGAGGTGGTGGGGCCGGCTGGGGACGACGTCGAGCTCGACCCGGGGGCGGCGTTGACGCGACCCCGAGCGGCGGCCTCGGAGGACGACGAGAGCGACGACGAGCCCCACCGGGTGCTGCTGGTCGACGAGCCGGGGCCCGCCTGGACTGGGCTGCGGCCGGTGGAAGTGGTGGGGCCGGGTCGCCGGCGGCGACACGGCCCGAGCCGTCGACGCCGCAGCGAGTTGCCCGCGGTGCCGAGAGGCGCCGCCACGACCGCGCCGTCCGCCGTGCCGGCCGGAGCGGGCAAACGGTCACGGCGGCGACGTCGCCCGAAGGCGGCGACCGTGGCCCGCGATGCGGGGGCGGCCCCCACGCCGGCTTCGGCCCGGCCAGGTCGCCGCCGCCGCCGGCGGCGGCGTTCGTGATCATGGGACAAAGGCGGCGTCACCCGGACGGCTTTGGGCCTTCCGGCTTGCATCCGCCAAAGTCGTTTGGTACCATCACCGTTTGTCGCTGGCGTAGCTCAGCGGTAGAGCGGCTGATTTGTAATCAGCGGGTCGGGGGTTCAAGTCCCTCCGCCAGCTCCAACCGCGGGACACACCAAAAGGTCAGCAACCTCAGTGACTTTCGGCGGCGGCCCGGGCGGCCGGTGACGGACCGGTCCAAGCGACGGACGCCTGGGTGCCGGGCAGGTCTTCTGGCGGGGAGGTAGCGAAGCGGTCAAACGCAACAGACTGTAAATCTGTCGCCCCAGGGGCTTCGAAGGTTCGAATCCTTCCCTCCCCACCATCGGCAGCGATCGGGTCACCGGGCCTCACGAGGCGGGTGTAGCTCAGCTGGTAGAGCTCCAGCCTTCCAAGCTGGATGTCGCGGGTTCGAATCCCGTCGCCCGCTCCACCGGCTGGCCGACCCTGGGACCCGAGTCCGATGGGCAGAGGCTCGAGGGCGGCAGAACAGGACCACAGGCGCCCACGTAGCTCAGTCGGCAGAGCGCGTCCTTGGTAAGGACGAGGTCACCAGTTCGAGCCTGGTCGTGGGCTCCAGACCCGGAGCGGCGTAACAGGGCGGCGGGGCCGAGAGGCCCGTCCAGAAGAGTCGAGGAGTCAGCATGTCCAAGGAGAAGTTCGAGCGAAACAAGCCGCACGTGAACATCGGGACGATCGGTCACGTGGAT
>CAZNNH010000332.1:0-2598 GCA_964574335.1 uncultured Acidobacteriota bacterium
GAGGGGAACAACCCCTTCCCGATGAGCGTCTAATCAGTCGAGATGGTTGGGAGGAAGAGATGGAACCAATCGGCAACTCGCTGCTGGTGCTCTTCTTCTTCCTGGTGGCCGTGGCCCGCCGGGGGGACGGCGCCCCGAAGCCGCCGTCCGTGACCCGGCCCTAGCCGCGCCGGCCTCGCGTCATCAGGTGGGTGCCGAGCCGCAGCAGCACGAACACGGCGAGACCGATGCCCAGGAGCGCGGCGAGCGGCGCTCCGAAGACCAGCCAGATCCGGGTCCGGGAGAGGGCCAGGGCGACCCCGAACGAGACCGCCAGGGTCAGCATCAGGCCCGAGAGGCGGTCGAAGCCCGGCACCTGCTCGAACCGGACCGCGCTGCCGATCAGGGCCAGCGTGGCCGCCATCGACACGATCGGCAGCAGGAAGACCAGGGCGTTCAGGTCCAGCAGGTTCTCGTGGGTGAAGAAGAGCGCGTAGGCGGTGAGCACCGCGCTCAGCATCCCCGGGATGCAGGCCAGGTAGACGAGGATCGAGTAGAGGTAGCGCCAGGGCGCGCCTCCCCCCTGACCCCGGCCGTGGAGCCGCCCGAAAACCCAGGCGAGGAGGGGGAGGGCCGTGAACCCGAGGAGGAGGCGCAGCGGATGTCCGCCGATCAGGTCGATCAACTCTCGGAGGGTCACCTGGGCATTCTACCCGGTGCGGGGGGAGATCCTTCCGGGGTTCAGCTTCGAAGGGGTGCTCAGGATGACGGGTCCCGACCTAGGAATCGGGGACACGACCCCGGTTGCCTCGGTCAAGGCTTCCTCAATGAGGTTTCGGGGACACGATCCGGGTTTCCCCGGCACCGCGGCAGGAAACCCGGTCATGTCCCCGAGGCATCATTGACATGCTATTCTGCAGCGGCCATTTTTCTTCGAGATCTTCGCGCATGAGCGACACGGCGCGCCGGCTGCTTCCCCGGGGGGCGCAGCCTGGCCATCGAGAGGGGGGAACCCATGTTTAGGCGGCTGGGCAATCTGATCCGGGGCTTCCTGAGCCTGTTCATCTCCGGCCTGGAGAAGGCCAACCCGCGGGCGCTGATCGAGGCGGAGAAGGAGAACCTGCGCCGGCAGATCTCCCGCTTCAACGAGAACCTGGCCAACCACGCCGCCTTCGTCGAGCGGCTGATGCGCCAGATCAAGAACCTGGAGTCCCAGGAGAAGGAGTACTCCGGGAAGGCCGCCGCCCACCTCAAGATCGGCAACCGGGCCGCCGCCGGCCAGCTCGCGCTGCGCCTCAAGACCGTCAAGGAGCAGCTCGAGGAAAACCGGCAACAGCTCGAGGGCGCGGAGAGCACCTTCCAGAAGCTGGTCAAGACCCGCGACGTGGCGGTGGCCGAGGCCCGCGACAAGATCGAGTCGCTGAAGCGGATGCTGACCGAGGCCGAGATGATGGAGGCCCAGGCCGAGCTCCAGGAGATGGCCCAGGGGATGATCTCGTCGATCGGG
Source organism: uncultured Acidobacteriota bacterium (assembly GCA_964574335.1). Classification (GTDB taxonomy): domain Bacteria; phylum Acidobacteriota; class Vicinamibacteria; order Fen-336; family Fen-336; genus CAZNNH01. Next base: position 1,487 of record CAZNNH010000332.1, read on the forward strand.
GGGACCGGCGACACCATCAACCGGGTGGAGGAGTACCTGACCGAGCGCCGCGACAAGGCGGCGGGCCGGGCCCGGGTGGCCGCCTCGACCATCGACACCTCGGAGATCGAGCTCAAGGAAGCCGAGCAGGCGGCCCTGGCCGACCAGGCGCTCACCGAGTTCGCCGCCGCCTACGGGCTGGAGATGCCGGCCGGCGAGGAGAAGCCCAAGGCCGCCGCCGAGGCAGCAGCCGCCCCGCCGGCCAAGGACATGGGGCCCGAGCTGACCGAGGGCTAGCCGCCGCGTCCCGAGGAACCGACGAAGGAGGAGGAGCGAGATGGAGCAGAAGGTTGGACCCACCGCGCTGGGCAAGCTGGTCGTGGCGGTCTTCGTCCTGGCCCTCTTGGGCGGCGCCGCCTACTACTTCCGGAACCTGATCGCCCCCAGTGGCTCGGGCCCCGGAAAGGTGGACATCGACGCCTTCCGCCAGCAGCAGGGCAAGGTCGAGGCACCCGACACCGCCGGCATCACCACCGTCAACGAGTACGCCTACGTGCCCACCGAGAAGCTGCCGCCGGTGCAGGGGGTCAGCAACTACGCCTGGGACGCCAAGGAGAAGGTGGTCCAGTTCCCGATCAACGTCTGGATCGGCTGGCTGCCGATCGTGGCCGCCAACCACGGCTTCAAGCCCTCCGAGGAGAGCCTCTTCTTCAAGGAGCACGGCTTCAAGGTCAACCTAAAGCTGATCGACGACCCGGTGGTGGCCCGCGACGCCTTCGCCGCCGGCGAGAGCCACATCCTCTGGGGAACCCTGGACATGATGGCGCTGTTCGCCCCGGAGCTGATGAAGGACTCGCGCACCGCCCCCCGCATCTACCAGCAGATCGACTGGTCGAACGGCGGCGACGGGATCGTGGTCCGCGGCGCCATCTCCGGGGTCCGCGACCTCAAGGGCAAGACCATCGTCTACGCCCAGAACAGCCCCTCCCAGTACTTCATCAACAACCTGCTGCTGAACGGCGGGATCCAGCCCAGCGAGGTCAAGCATCGCTACACCGCCACCGCCTTCGAGGCGGCGGCCGCCTTCGTCTCGGACAAGACGATCGACGCCTGCGTCTCCTGGGCCCCCGACA